>NZ_JNNN01000081.1:0-146864 GCF_000735635.1 Massilia sp. LC238
GCGGCGTCGCTCTTCGGACACCGTCACGACTTCGATGGTTTGGTTGTTCCTAGTCATACTCACAGTCTTATTCCTATCCGTAAGGATACAGCATCGACTGTGTCTGGTGAATCAAGGGGCTATCTCACTGAACAGGGTCTGCTCGGCAAGCTCGCTGATCTGGTCCTTCAGGCGGATGTTCCAGTAGTCGAGCGAGAACGTGAGGTTCTTGATCGGCTCGACCACGATGCCGGCGCTGTAGGTGCGCGAACGTTCCGGCGACAGATCGGGATTGCCGCCGCCGCGCACGAACTGCTGCTGGCCGCAGGCGATGTTCGGGTTGGCGCCGGGCGCGGGCACGCCGTTCGGGCAGAGCACCGGATCGTCGTAGGTGTCCGAGCTGTTGGTGGTGGTCTGGGGGCCGTACAGGTCGAACAGCGTCGGCGCGCGGAAGCCCTTGTTGAAGGAGCCGCGCAGCAGCAGTTGCGGGGTCGGCTGCCAGCGCAGCGCCACCTTGGGGTTGAAGCTGCCGCCGACGTCGCTGTAGTGGTCGTAGCGGGCGGCGACGTTGAGTTCGAGGTCCTTGATGATCGGGACGTTCACCTCGCTGAACAGGGCCCAGATGCTGCGCGCGCCGGACTGGTCCTGCGCGTCGGCCGAGCCCGAGCTGGAAGCCTGCGAGGCTAGTTCGCGGTTGACGAAATACTTGGCGCGGTCGCGCCGGAATTCGGCGCCGATGGCGAAGCCGAGCGGGCCGCCGGGGAGCGTCATCAGCTCGCGGCTGGCGCGCGCGTCCACCGCCGCGCTGTGGATGCGCGCATGCAGGTATTCACCCGACAGGATCGAGTTGCGCAGGTAGTCGGCCCCTTGCGCGTTCTGCGGGCCGAAGGGATTCAGGATGCCGGCGGCGACGCCGTCGATGATGCGCTGGTCGATGACGTAGCCGCCGTTGAAAATGCTCTTCGCCTTGCCCAGCGAGTAGGAGATCGCCGTGTTGTAGTCCCAGCCGGCCAGGGTGCCCTCGAGGCTGGCCAGCAGGCGGTCGGTGATGCTGGAATCGAAGTTGTTGCGCCGGCCGGTCTCGAGCGGCCGCCAGGCGATGTCGAGCGGCTCGCCGCTCAGGCCGGGGAAGGCCGGCACGATGCCGTTGCCCGGATAGAAGGGGCTGTCGCCGGTCATGGTCACGCCGATGCCCGACAGCGGCGGCGGCGCGACCTGGGCCTCGTTGGTGCTGCGGCCGTGCACGAATTCCAGGCCGGCCGTGTGCGCGCCGAACTTCTTGTTGAGCCGGGCCATGGCGCTGAACTGGCGCGTCTTGGGGATGTTGTCGACGAAGCGGGTGTAGTCGAAGGCGCACAGGGGCTCGCCCGGCAGCGCCACCGAGTCGGGCGGCTGGCAGGCCGGGGCATAGGGGTTGCCGGTCACGCCGTTGTCGGAAAAGAAGTTGGCGGGGAAGGTGGTGCCGCTGACCTCGAACATGCCGCGCTCGGGCCGGATGCCGGTGCTGGAGAAGCTGCGGTCGGTTGCGCGCAGCGCGCTTTGCTGGTGCCAGTCGATCACGCCCCACATGCTCAGGCCGTCGCGTTCGAGGTCGCCCCAGCCGCCGGACAGGTTCAGGCGCTGCTCGTGGCCGCCGCCCTGGGCATAGGGCTCATAGGCCTCGACCACCAGCGCCGCCCCTTCCACCGAGCGCTTGGTGATGAAGTTGATCACGCCGCCGATGGCGTCGGTGCCGTAGATCGCCGAGGCGCCGTCGCGCAGCACCTCGACCCGCTCCAGCGCGGCCACCGGGATGATGTTGAGGTCGACCGAATCGGCGAAATACGGGTGGTTCGCCAGCCGCCGTCCATTGAGAAGCACCAGGGTCTTGTCGCCGCCCAGGCCGCGCAGGTCGGCGGTGGCGCGGCCGCCGGTGCCGGAACCGACCGCCGCCGTCGAGCCTTCCGACGACTGGTTCATGGGAATCGCGTTCAGCACTTCCTGCGCCGTGGCCAGGCCCTGCTTGGCGAAGTCGGATGCGCGGATCGTCGTGATCGGCAGCGAGGTCTCGGTGGCCAGGCGCCGGATCGAGGAGCCGGTGATCTCGACGCGCTGCATCGGCGCCGCCGCCGGGGTCGGGGGCGGCTGCAGGGCAGGGGGAGAGGTCTGGGCCAGCAGCGGCGGCGCACATAGCACGAGGCCGGCCGCCGAGCCGCAGGTGAACAGCCGGCGCAGGTTGCGGGACAGGATGGTTTCGGTCATCTTGGGCTCCGGATGGGGGAATGGCGCACAGCAGCGCCCGGGCAGGGCGCGATTGCGCGCGTCCTGCCCATGGCCACCGCTTGCCGCGGGTTCAGAAGGTGTAGCGCGCTCCCAGGGTGAACAAACGGCCCACCGCGCCGGCATAGTCGAGCGGGTTATAGGAGACTGCGCCGTAGGTCAGCGGATCCAGTGGCGCGACCTTGTCGAACACGTTCTGGATCGAGCCGAACACCTCCCATTTCTGCTGCGGCTTCCAGCGGAACACCAGGTCCACGGTGGTGAACGAGGCCAGTTCGCAGTCGGTCGGTGCGTCGTTGCCGTTGGCGAAGTGGCTGGCGCAACCTTCCGGATCGTCCTTGAACAGGGTGTTGTCGATCTTGCCGCGGTAGTTCACGTTGGCCGACAGGCGGAAGTTGCTGCGTTCCCAGGTGGCGCGCAGGTTGGCGCGGTTGTCCGGCGTGCCGACGCAGTTGGTCACGTCGCAGTTGCCGTGGGTACCGGCGAAGTCCTGCGATGTGCCGTCGCGTTCGGTACGTAGCCACTTGAACAGGTGAGTCCACTTGGCGTCGAACACCAGGTTGCCGTACCCGTTCGGCAGGGGCATGCTGTGGCGCGCATCGAGGTCGAGGCCGCGCACCTTGGTCTGGGCCGAGTTGACGTAGCTGGCCAGCACCGCCGTGATGGCGCCGGGGTCGCCCTGAATGCCGGCCTGGGCCGTCGTGGGATCGCGCGCGACGCGCCCGGCAAGGATGGCGGCAGGAATCTGCTCCTGGTTGATCTCGTTCTTGCGCTTGATCTGCCAGTAGTCGAGCGAGATGCTGGTGCGCGGCAGCGGGTCCCAGATGATGCCCACGTTATAGCTCTTCGAGCGTTCGGGGTCGAGGTCCGGGTTGGGCGAGGTGATCAGCGCGATGTTGGCCGGGTTGCAGGCCACCTGCACGCCGAGTGCGCAGCGCACCGGATCGGAGGCGTTGGTGAAGGCGGCCAGGCCGCCGACGCCGTTTTCCGCCGGGCTCGGCGCACGGAAGCCGCGGGCCCAGGTGGCGCGCAGGGCGAACTGGCGCGCCGGCGTCCACTTCACGCCGACTTTCGGCGTATAGGCATTGCCCACGTCGGTGAAATGGTCCCAGCGCATGGCGCCGGTCACTTCGACCCCGGGCCAGACCGGCGCCAGCACTTCGCCGTACATGGCGAACACGTTGCGCTGGCCGTCGTAGGCCGAATAGCCGAGGCCGATGATGTTGCCGCGTTCGGTGCCGGTGGTGGGCTCGAGCTCGGCCGATTCGTGGCGGAATTCGGCGCCGACCGCCACCCCGAGCGGGCCGCCGGCCAGCCTGCCGAATTCGCGCGTGGCCTTGAAGTCGAGCTGGGCGATCTCGGTCTTGGCGTCGTTCGAGATTTCAGGCGACAGCGCGGCATACACGGCCGGGGAATTCAGGAAGGCGTTCTCGCCAATGCGCCAGACGGTGCCGACCGGCAGCGCGCGGTAGCCGGGATTGTTGGCGATGGCGGTGGCGATGTTGGTCGGCGTG
The DNA here is from genome assembly GCF_000735635.1 of Massilia sp. LC238. Classification (NCBI taxonomy): domain Bacteria; kingdom Pseudomonadati; phylum Pseudomonadota; class Betaproteobacteria; order Burkholderiales; family Oxalobacteraceae; genus Massilia; species Massilia sp. LC238. The sequence goes on from NZ_JNNN01000081.1 coordinate 3,753, forward strand.
GGGTTGAGCAGGGCAAAGGTCGCGTCGCGCTGGAGGAAGCCGTTGCGATCGTTGCTGACCCGGCTGCTGGAGTAGAGCAGGGAGGTGTCCCAGTCCCAGCCGATGTGGCTGCCGCGCACGCCGACCAGCGCCCGGGTGAAGGTCGATTCGATGTCCGAGCGGCGCGGGCCGACGTCGCCTGCGAGGTAGCGCAGGCGCGCTTCGCGCCCGAAATACGGGTTGTCGGGGTGGGTCGGCCCGAAGGCAGCGCCGGCGCCGCTGACCGGGCCGCCCGGATAGCCCTGGTTGGCGCTGATGGTCGAGGGCGTCGTGGAAGTCCGGCTCAGGCTGTTGTAGAGGTTGAGTTCGGTATAGGCTTCGACCTCGTTGTTCAGCTTGAAGGTGCCGCGTCCGAACAGGGACCCGTATTCCTGGTCGGGCTGGATCTGGCTGTACAGGTGGGCGGCGTCGATCAGGCAGCCGCCGCCCGGGTCGCCCTGCGGGTGGTTGGTGAAGTTGCTGCAGGCCGCGCCCGGGAAGAAGCGGGTGAAGCCGACCCCGGCCGGGTTGCCCCGGTTGTAGTAGTCGAGCGTGTCGGGGTTGCGCACGTTGCCGTTGATGGCGCTGCCGGAGGCGTTGTTGCCGGTGATGGCGCCGGTACCGCCCAGCCCCTCCTGGGCCGAATAGCCCCAGGGCCGTAGGTCGGCCTTGCCGACCCAGTCGCGGTTGCCGCGCTCGCGGTTCCAGATTTCGTCGGTCTTCTTGTACTCGAAGTTGAGCAGCACGTTGTAGCGGTCGGTGTCGAGGTCGCCCTTGCCCCAGGTGAGGGCGACGTTGTATTGCTGACCGTCGCTGGCGGTGGAGGTGCCGGCCAGGGCGCGCACCGTGCTGCCCGTGAAATCGCGCCGCAGGATGATGTTGACCACGCCGGCGATGGCGTCGGAACCGTAGATGGCCGAGGCGCCGTCCTTCAGGATCTCGACCCGTTCGACGGCGTCGGTGGGAATGACGTTGAGGTCGGCGAACACCTTCTGGCCGTCGTCGGCGAGCCCGTAGGGCGCCATGCGCCGGCCGTTGAGCAGCACCAGGGTCGAGGCGGTGCCGAGGCCGCGCAGCGAAATGCCGGACGCACCCGCGGCGAAGCCGCCGCCGAAGTTGGTGGGAACCGAGCCCGAGTTGTCGACCGCCAGCGTCTGCAGCAGCTCGGCGACCGTGGTCTTGCCCGAGCGTTCGATGTCGGCCCGGTTCACGGTCTGCACCGACGAGGCGGTTTCGGCCTGGGCGCGGCGGATGTTCGAACCGGTGATCTCGACGCGGGCGACAGGTTTGGGCGCCGCTTCCTGCGCCGCCGCATGCGGGCTTGCGGCGAGCAGGGGAAAGCCGACTGACAACAGGCCGACGGCGCCGCCGCCGGCAAAGATGCGCCGCAGGGCGCGCGAAAGCAGGGTTTCAGTCATGTCCGGACTCCAGTGGTTGGGATTGTTCCCGCTGACTTCGCGCCGGCCCTTTGTTGAGTACAATCAAGTTCCTAAACGACTTTTCTTGCGAGAACACAAGAACGGCGCGAAGCAGTCGGGGGCTTGCATCGACTTTTGCACCGCTGGATGAACGGCGACTGATCCGAATCAATGTGCGCGGAAAGGCAGGGAACAGCTGTAGGATTCCCGCAACCGGTCGACAAATCCGCCGATGCCAGTCCGCATGCCGGGCTGCGCGCAAGCGATGGAGACCGCGGGCAGGCTGCGACAGAGCCTCCCGGAAAAGGCTTGCCAAGCGTTACACAATGGCGTTATAGTCAGTCGACCAGGTCTTCGGACCATCACGGATTTTCCATGCGCCAGCACGTTTTCTTTACCTGCTACTTTTACTTTAGCCATTCCAGCCCCTTGGCGGTGGAGTAGCGGCAGGTTCACGCGATTCAAGAACAGTCCGACGCAAATCCAGACAAACCGCCAGCGATGGCGGTTTTTTTATTTCAGCCCAGCCCAGACCAGATACGGAGTACAGCATGCCTCGCACCGACGATTTACGCATCCGCGAAATGAAGGAACTGACGCCGCCCGCGCACCTGATCCGCGAGTTCCCGGTCACCCCGGCCGCCGAACAGACCGCGGCCAGCGCGCGCGTGGCCCTGCACCGCATCCTGCACGGCCAGGACGACCGCGTGATGGTGGTGGTCGGCCCGTGCTCGATCCACGACCCGAAGGCGGCGCTCGAGTATGCGCGCGGCCTGGCCGAGCAGCGCCGCCGGTTCAAGGGCGAGCTCGAGATCATCATGCGCGTGTATTTCGAGAAGCCGCGCACCACGGTCGGCTGGAAGGGCATGATCAACGACCCCTACATGGACAACAGCTTCCGCATCAACGACGGCCTGCGCATGGCGCGCGAGCTGCTGCGCGACGTCAACGAGATGGGGTTGCCTGCCGGCACCGAGTTCCTGGACGTGATCAGCCCGCAGTACATCGCCGATTTGATCAGCTGGGGCGCCATCGGCGCCCGGACCACCGAATCCCAGGTGCACCGCGAGCTGGCCTCGGGCCTGTCCTGTCCGGTCGGCTTCAAGAACGGCACCGACGGCAACATCAAGATCGCGGCCGACGCGATCAAGGCGGCCTCGCAGCCGCACCACTTCCTGTCCGTGACCAAGGGCGGGCATTCGGCGATCGTGTCGACCTCCGGCAACGAGGACTGCCACATCATCCTGCGCGGCGGCAAGACGCCGAACTACGACGCAGCCAGCGTGGAAGAGGCCTGCAGGCAGCTGGCGGCCAACGGCCTGGCCAGCCGCCTGATGATCGATGCCTCGCATGCCAACAGCAGCAAGAACCCGCAGAACCAGGTGCCGGTGTGTGCCGACATCGCCTCGCAGATCGCGGCGGGCGACGACCGCATCGTCGGCGTGATGATCGAGTCGCACCTGGTAGGCGGCCGCCAGGACCTGGTGCCGGGCAAGGAGCTGACCTATGGCCAGTCGGTCACCGACGGCTGCATCGACTGGGAAACCAGCATCGGGGTGCTGGAAGGACTGGCCGAGGCCGTGAAGCAGCGCCGCCTGCGGCAGGACTGAGTATTTCCCAGGTTATGGCGAGGCGATGAAAAGGAATGGCCCGTCCCTGTCATGGCAAGCTGACATGACGGCAAAATAGACGGGTTCAACCATCCAGGAGTCACATGCTGAGTTTTATCGTCCGCCGGCTGTGGCAGATGCTGCCGACCATGCTCGGGGTGGTGCTGCTGGTGTTCTTGCTGTTCAACTGGGTCGGCGGCGACCCGGCCTACCTGCTGGCCGGGAAGATGGCCGATACCGCCGCCATCGAGAACATCCGGCGCCAGCTCGGCACCGACCAGCCCTGGCCGGTGCAGCTGTGGATCTTCATCAAGCAGATCCTGACTTTCGATTTCGGTAACGCCTGGAGCACGGGCGAGCCGGTGTCGCACATCATTTCCAGCCGCCTGGGGCCTTCGCTCACCGTGCTGGTGCCGCTCACCATCCTGGAGACCGTGCTGGGCATCGCCCTGGCGCTGGCCATCGCTTTCGTGCGCGGCTCGCTGACCGACCGCGCGGTGATGGTGGCCTGCACGGTCGGCATGTCGATCTCGATCCTGGTCTACATCATCGTGTTCCAGTATCTGTTCGCCTACAAGCTGGGGCTGTTCCCGGTTCAGGGCTGGGGCAACAGCTTAGGGGAAAACCTGCTGCGCTATGCGCTGCTGCCCATCATCATCGGTCTCGCTGTTTCGATCGCGCCGACCCTGCGCCTGTATCGCAGCTTCGTGCTCGACGAAGTGGGGCAGGACTACGTGCGCACCGCGCGCGCCAAGGGCTTGCCCGAGCGGCGCGTGGTCTGGGTGCACGTGCTGCGCAATGCGGCGATCCCGATCATCACCCATGTCATGGCCAACCTGCCGGCCTTGCTGATCGGCGCTTTCTTGCTCGAGCGCTTCTTCGGCATCCCGGGCATCGGGCGCGAAGTCATCCTGGCGGTCGAGCGCAGCGACTTCCCGGTGATCAAGGCGATCACGGTCTACGTGGCCGCCGCGACCATGGTGTTCAACCTGCTGGCCGACCTGCTGTACCAGACCGTCGATCCGCGGGTCCAGCTGAAATGAACGCAAGCATGCAATCGCCTGGCCTGTGGGCCCTGGCCTGGCGCCGCCTGCGCGCCGACCGCGTCGCCATGGGCGCGCTGGCGGTGGTGCTGGGTTTCCTGTTGATGCTGGTGCTGTCCAGTGCCGGCCTGATCGCCGCCGACTGGGAAGAAGAGGTGGCGGTCAACTATGCGCCGCCCACTTTTGTCGGCGCCGACGCGGGCGCGCGCGCGCTGGCCGCGGCCCAGCTGCCGCGCGAGACGCCGCCGAACGCCTTCGACCCGCTGGCGCAGGAGCTGGCAGAGCTCAAGGCCCGGGTCCGCGCCAGCCATCCGCCGGTGGAAAAGGCGACCACGCTGCCCTTCGGCGCCGACAAGTGGGGCCACGACATCCTCAAGAAGACCATCAAGGGCGGCGAGACCTCGATCGTGGTCGGCCTGGTGGCCGCTTTCGTGGCGGTGGCGCTGGGCACCCTGTTCGGGGCGCTGTCGGGCTTCTACGGCGGTTTTGTCGACGACCTGTTCAACTGGTTCTACAGCATCTTCACCTCGATCCCCTCGATCCTGATGATCCTGACCGTGGCCGCGGTGCTGCAGCAGAAGGGCGTGATGACCATCGTCCTGATCCTCGGCCTGACCGGCTGGACCGGGCCCTACCGCCTGATGCGCGCCGAATACATCAAGCACAAGGCGCGCGAATACGTGATGGCGGCCGACGCCATCGGCGCGTCCAGCGCGCGCCGGATGTTCGGCCACATCCTGCCCAACGTCTCGCACGTGGCCCTGGTGCAGATGTCGATCCTGGTGGTCGGCTTCATCAAGGCCGAGGTGATCCTGTCCTTCCTGGGCTTCGGCGTGCCGGTCGGCGTGGTGTCCTGGGGCAGCATGCTGAACGAAGCGCAGAACGAGCTCATCCTCGGCAAGTGGTGGCAGCTGGCGGCCGCCGCGAGCGCGATGGCGCTGCTGGTGACGGCATTCTCCCTGTTCGCGGACGCCCTGCGCGACGCCCTCGACCCCAAGCTCAAATGACGGACCACCAACATCCCCTGCTGCAGGTGCGCGACCTGCGCATCGCCTTCCGCATCGACAAGAAGAACACGGTCGAAGCGGTCAAGGGCATCTCCTTCGACGTGCCGCGCAACAGCACGGTCGCCCTGGTGGGCGAATCCGGCAGCGGCAAGTCGGTCAGTTCGCTGGCGGTGATGGGTTTGCTGCCGCCGGAGACGACCATCATCGCTCCCGGTTCGCGCGCGCACTTCGACGGCCGCGAGCTGCTCGCGCTCGCGCCTGCCGAACGCCGGCAACTATGCGGCAAGGACATCGCGATGATCTTCCAGGAGCCGATGTCCTCGCTCAACCCGGTGTTCACGGTGGGCTACCAGATCGCTGAAGTGCTGCGCCGGCACCTGGGCATGAATGCCAGGCAGGCGCGCGCCCGCACGCTCGAACTGCTGGAAGAGGTCGGCATTCCTGACCATTCGGTAAAAATCGATGCCTACCCGAGCCAGATGTCGGGCGGCCAGCAGCAGCGCGTGATGATCGCGATGGCGATCGCCTGCGAGCCCAAGCTCCTGATCGCGGACGAGCCGACCACGGCGCTCGACGTGACCATCCAGAAGCAGATCATCGAGCTGATCAAGCGCCTGCAGAAGAAGCACCAGATGTCGGTGGTGTTCATTACCCACGATCTCGGGCTGGTGGGCGAGATCGCCGACCGCGTGATCGTGATGCGCCACGGCGAGGTGCGCGAGGAAGGGGAGGCGGCCCAGGTGTTCGGCGCCCCGGTCGACGCCTATACCCGGGCCCTGCTGCACTGCCGCCCGAAGCTGGACGAGCGGCCGCTGCGCCTGCCGGTGATCGACGACTACCTGAGCGGCAGGTTCGCGCCGGAACAGGAACTGCCCCAGCGTACGCGCGGCACGGCGCCCGGCGACGAGCCGGTGCTGGTGGTGAAGAATCTGGCCAAGAGCTTCTGGCTGCGCGACGGCCTGTTCAGGAGGCGCGAGTTCAAGGCGGTCAAGGATGTCTCCTTCACCCTGGCGCGCGGCAAGACCCTGGGCGTGGTGGGCGAATCCGGCTCGGGCAAGACCACGGTCGGCCTGACCCTGCTGCGCCTGCACCGCGCCACCGGCGGCAGCGCCATGTTCGGCGGCAAGGATCTGTTCGCCATGCCGGAGCGCGACTACCAGGCCTACAAGCGGCGCATCCAGATCATCTTCCAGAACCCCTATGCCTCGCTGAACCCGCGCTTCACGGTGGGACAGATCCTGCTGGAGCCGATGCGCATCCACCGGATCGGCCTGGACGACGCCGAGCGGATCGGGATGGCGCACGAGCTCCTGAGGCGGGTCGGCTTGCCGGAACAGGCCTTCCACCGCTACCCGCATGAGTTCTCCGGCGGCCAGCGCCAGCGCATCGCCATCGCGCGCTGCCTGACCATGAAGCCGGAGATCCTGGTGTGCGACGAATCGGTGTCGGCGCTCGACGTCTCGGTGCAGGCCCAGGTGCTGAACCTGCTGCAGGACCTGCAGGACGAATACGGCATGAGCTACATCTTCATCTCGCACGATCTGTCGGTGGTGAAGTACATCGCCGACCAGGTGATGGTGATGCACCACGGAAGCGTGGTCGAGATGGCGGATTCGGACGCGTTGTACCGCAATCCGCAGCACGACTACACGCGCAGCCTGCTGGCGGCGATTCCACGGGGTGCGTAGGAAAAACAACAGCGGCGCCCAGCGACCCGCATAAAACTCGGCTACACTAGCGCGATGCCCCAACTCGTCGAACTGCTCCAGGTCTACGGTGTGCTGATCGTGTTCGGCATCGTCCTTGTCGAGCAGTTCGGCCTGCCCATTCCCGCCTTCCCGATCCTGGTCGTGGCCGGCGCGCTCTCGGTCGACGGCGAGCTCAGCTGGCAGCTGTGCCTGCTGTCCGCAGTCGTCGCCTGCCTCATCTGCGACATGTTCTGGTTCCGTGCCGGGCGCTTCTATGGCAAGCGGGTCCTGCGCCTGCTCTGCAAGATCTCGCTGTCGCCCGATTCCTGCGTCAACCAGACCGAGGACCGGTTCCGCCGCTTCGGCGCCAAGTCGCTGCTGGTGTCGAAGTTCGTCCCCGGCTTCAATACCATCGCCGCGCCGCTGTCGGGCGCCATCGGCACCCGTACCCGCCAGTTCCTCGGCTATTCCGTGACCGGAGCCGCCTTGTGGAGCGGCGCCGGCATCCTGCTGGGCATCCTGTTCCACGACGGCGTCGAGGAGCTGCTCGGCTGGCTCGAGACCATGGGCGGCACCGCCCTCATGGTGCTGGCTACCCTGCTGGTCCTGTTCATCGCCGTCAAGTACGTCGAGCGGCGCCGCCACCGCGCCCGCAGCGCCGTGCCGCGCATCGAGATCGCCGAACTCATGGCGCTGATCGACGGCGGCCACGACCCGCTCATCATCGATGCCCGCAGCCTCACGGCCCAGGCGCTGGAGACGGCGATTCCCGGCGCCCTGGCATTCCAGTCCTGCGCTCCGGACCAGCTGATGGCCACCATCGACAAGGACCGCCACGTCGTCATCTACTGCAGCTGCCCGAACGACGTCACGGCCGCCGAGGTCGCCAAGCAATTCCTGGCCAACGGCTTCCACCGCGCCCGCCCGCTGCGCGGCGGCCTGGATGCCTGGAACGCCCGCCGTGGCGCCGATCCGGAACTGCATCCGATGGCGTGCTGAGGTAGTTCGACTACTTCGTCTTTCCATCCTGCTCGTGTGTATGTAGCAGGAGAGCTGCGGTGATGTACCTAAACTACAAAATCTACTTGTAAGAACACTACAAAGTTGTGTAAGCTTGGTCATCGCTCTTCTATTAGCTGCAATGACCGCCTTTCCCTCCAGCCTCGACTCCGCCTCCCTGACCCATGCCGGCGGCGCCCGCCTGCTCGCCGACATCGGCGGCACCAATGCCCGTTTTGCGCTGGAGACCGGGCCGGGCCGTTTCGACGCAATCGAGGTGCTGTCCTGCCAGCAGCATGCGAGCCTGGGCGAGGCCATCCGCGCCTACCTGGCGCTGCCGCAGCTCGCCGGCCGCGGCGCCGGCATCCGCCATGCGGCCATTGCGATCGCCAACCCGGTCACCGGCGACCAGGTGCGCATGACCAACCACCACTGGGCCTTTTCGATCGAAGCGCTGCGCCAGGAGTGCGGCTTCGATACCCTGATGGTCGTCAACGATTTTTCGGCGCTGGCGCGTTCGCTGCCGCACCTCGGCGACCAGAAGCGCCAGGTGGGCGGCGGTGCACCCGTGCCTGACGCGCCGCTCGGCCTGCTGGGCGCCGGCACCGGCCTCGGCGTGTCCGGGCTGATCCCCTGCGGGAACAGCTGGACCGCGCTGCGCAGCGAAGGCGGCCACGTCGGCTTCGCGCCGGTCAACGAGCTCGAAGTCGCCATCCTCCAGTACGCCTGGCGCGAATTCGAGCACGTCTCCAGCGAGCGCCTGCTGTCCGGCGCCGGGGTGGAGCTGATCTATCGCGCCCTGAGCGAGCGCGCCGGCCGCCCCGGCAGCCTGGCCGCGCCCGAGATCTCGCGCCGCGCCCTCTCCGGCGAATGCGCGCTGTGCGACGAGGTGCTGGAAGCCTTCTGCGGCATGCTCGGCACCGCCGCCGGCAACCTCGCCATCACCCTGGGCGCCCAGGGCGGCGTCTACATCGGCGGCGGCATCGTGCCGCGCCTGGGTGAGCGCTTCGACCGGTCCTCGTTCCGCCGCCGCTTCGAGCAGAAGGGGCGTTTCAGCGGCTACCTGGCCCAGGTCCCGACCTACGTGATCACGGCGGACTACCCGGCCTTCCTGGGCGTGTCGGCGATTTTGTCGGAAAAACTGTCTGTCGCTTGATCAAATACGGCCTTCCTTCGCCTGCGGCCCCGCCGTCTTGTCCATTCCCGGGTTTTATCGGTTACAATGGCCGTCAGTTGTCGGAAACGATGTCGTCAGTTCGCGCCCTGCGCAGCCCCCGCGTTTCCCCTGAAAGACCAACGTTGATCGCCCGCCTGGCACGCGGGCAGCAGTGACCGGCGCCAAGCCGGTCGCTTAGTCAGCCCGGCGCATTTTCGGCCCGGGCCCCACGGATTCCAGAGTATTGCGCGCATCACCTTCGCACCGCGGCCGGTCTCGGCCCCGCGGCTGGCATCCGTTAAACCAGTTTTGTTTGATGTGTGCATTCGAAGCGTGACGACACCGCGATATGAATACTGACGAGGCCAAGCGCGTTCTCGAGACCGCCTTGCTGTGCGCGCGCGAGCCGATGACGATCCACGGCATGAAGAAGCTCTTCGCCGAGGTCGACGCGGGCGGCCGCCAGCTCGGCGCCGGTGTCGGTAGCGACACGATCAAGATTCTGCTGGAAGAATTGCGCCAGGACTGGCAGGGGCGCGGCATCGAGATCGTCAGCCTGGCCTCCGGCTGGCGCTTCCAGAGCCGGCCCGAGATGAAGCCTTACCTCGACCGCCTGACGCCCGAGAAGCCGCCGAAATATTCGCGCGCGACGCTGGAGACGCTGGCGATCATCGCCTACCGCCAGCCGGTCACGCGCGGCGACATCGAGGAAATCCGCGGCGTCGCCGTGAACTCGCAGACCATCAAGCTGCTGGAAGACCGCGGCTGGATCGACGTGGTCGGCCACCGCGAAGTGGTGGGGCGCCCGGCGCTGCTGGGCACCACCAAGGCTTTCCTCGACGACCTTGGCCTCGCCTCGCTGTCGCAACTGCCGCCGCTGCAGGCGGTCAGCGAAGGACCGGACAGCCGCAGCCTCGAAGCGCTGGAAGCGGCACTGAACGACAATTTTGACAGGGCGGACGCTGCGGCGGACGCCACCGAGACAGACACCGAAGCGGACGCCACGTCCGTCGAAGTCCCCATTCTTGACCAGGAGACGGCGGCAGCCGCTGGGCCGGGTCAGCACAATAAAGATACGAACGATGAACCCAACTGAACCGAACGAAAAGCCCGTCGAGGCCGAAGGCACGCCCGCCGCCAAACCCAAGCGCACCCGCAAGGCCGCGGCTGCTGCCGCGACCGACGCTGCGCCCGTGACCGAGACCGAACAGCCGGCCGCCGCCGCGAAGCCGAAGCGTACCCGCAAGCCCGCCGCGGCGCCTGCCGATGCGCCGGCGGAAGCGCCGGGCGCAGGCTCGGCCGCAGCCGTAGCCGAAGCGGCCGAGAAGCCGGCCGCCAAGCCGCGCAAGCCGCGCGCCGCCAAGGTGGCCGCTGAAGCGGCGCCCGCTGCCGCTGCGGAAACGCCGGCCGCCGCCCCGGCGCCGGAAGCAGCGCCGGCAGTCTCCGATGGCGAGCAGCGCAAGCCGCGCGGGCCGCGCCAGATGCGCGAAAAGCGCCAGGAGCGCGAGGCGCGCCAGCACGAACAGGCCGCCGCCGCCGCTGCCTCGGCTCCCGAGGCAGCGGCGGTCGACGCCGCGCCTGCCGAAGCTGCGCCGCAGACGCCGGCCGACGGCCAGCGCGAAGGGCGCGGCCGCAACCAGAAGGGGCGCGGCCAGCAAAACCAGCGTGGCCAGGCAGGCCAGGCAGGCCAGCAAGGCGCCCAGCCGGCCGCCAGGCAGCAGGGCAAGCAAGGCAAGCAGCAGGGCAAGCCGCAACAGAAACAGCAGCAAGGCAAGGGCGGCAAGGCCAACGATGCCGATGCCGTGTTCTCCTTCGTCACGTCAAGCGACTTCGACGCCAACGAAGGCGGCCGCGGCAAGGCGCAGGCCAAGCCGGTGCGCCGCGACCTGACCGCCGACGACGACGCGCCCAAGCTGCACAAGGTGCTGGCCGAGGCCGGCCTGGGTTCGCGCCGCGACATGGAAGAGCTGATCGTCGCCGGTCGCGTGTCGGTGAATGGCGAGCCGGCCCACATCGGCCAGCGCATCCTGCCGACCGACGCGGTGCGCATCAACGGCAAGCTGATCCAGCGTAAGGTCAACAACAACAAGCCGCCGCGCGTGCTGGTGTACCACAAGCCGGCCGGCGAGATCGTCAGCCACGACGATCCGGAAGGCCGTCCGTCGGTGTTCGACCGCCTGCCTAACATGAAGACCGGCAAGTGGCTGGCCGTGGGCCGCCTCGACTTCAATACCGAGGGCCTGCTGCTGTTCACGACCTCGGGCGACCTGGCCAACCGCCTGATGCACCCGCGTTACAACATCGACCGCGAATACGCGGTGCGCACCCTGGGCGAGCTGGAAGAAGGCATGCGCCAGAAGCTGCTCGCCGGCGTCGAGCTGGACGACGGCGTGGCCTCGTTCTCGAAGGTCCAGGACGGCGGCGGCGAAGGCATCAACAAGTGGTACCGCGTGGTCATCGGCGAAGGCCGCAACCGCGAGGTGCGCCGCATGTTCGAGGCGGTCGGCCTGACCGTCTCGCGCCTGATCCGTACCCGCTACGGCGCCATGACCCTGCCGACCGGCCTGAAGCGCGGCCGCTGGGAAGAGCTGCAGGAAAACGACGTGCGCGCCCTGATGGCCGCCTTCGGCGTCGAGAAGAAGGGTGGCGAAGCGCCGAAGGGCAAGGGCGGCGCCAAGGGCCAGGGGCGCGACGACGCGCGCCGTTCCGACGGCAACCGCATCGACCGTGCCGACGCCAACCGCAATGTGGATCCGTTCGGCCCGCCGGTGGTGCGTGCCGGTGTCCCGCGCCAGCAGGGTCCGGGCGGTTTCGCCGGCGGACGCCCGCAAGGGCAGGGCGCGAAGGGCGGCGGCCAGGGCGGCAAGGGCCGTGGCGGCAACAATGCCGGCTCCTTCGGCGGCGGCAAGACCAGCAACCGTCCGAAGCAGCCGGATCCGCTGCAGACCACCTTCGGCTTTGCCGGCACCGGCGGCGGACGCCGTGGCAGCCAGGGCCCGCGCGGTTCGGAGCACGGCTTGCCCCGCCGCGGCCGCCGCGGCTAAAAGCTGGTTGGCCCGGCAGCGCGAACATCCGCTTGAAAATCCCGGTTTTGGGCCCAATATCGGATAAATTCTCGCTCCGCCGGGCACGCAATGCTGCAATGCCGTAGAATGCAGCCCATGCCCCGATATGGCCATCCTGCCAACTGTTGCTTTTCTCGCTAGCCCGCGGCCATTTTTGCCCCGGCGATTGCGAGAGAGGCGGGAAAGCTGTATAATTTGCAGCCTAATCAAAGTTCTTCCCAGTATTTTCTTGGTGCAAGTGCTTTCATCTGGTTGGGTAGTGAATACAAAAAGATGGGCAGATGCCCATTTTTTTTTTGGTAAATCGTTTAGTAAAGCCTCGGAGAAGCGCCGTGCAGCAGTTTGAACTCATCTCGAAAACAGTCAGTGGCCTCGGCTACGAACTCGTGGACGTCGAACGGGGCGAGCGCGGGATCCTGCGCGTGTATATCGATTTCCCCGCTGATGTCGTGGAAGAGAAGGGGCCGATCACGGTCGAGGACTGCGCCACGGTCAGCCACCAGTTGTCGCACGTGCTCACCGTCGAGAATGTGGATTACGAACGGCTTGAGATATCGTCGCCGGGCCTCGATCGCCCGGTGCGGACCCTGGCCGACTTTGCGCGCTTTGCCGGACACGAATGCACGGTGAAACTGCGCGTCGCCATGCCGGGCACCGCGAACCGGAAGACCTTCACCGGTATCCTGCGCGGCGTCGAAGGCGACAAGGTCGGTCTGGAATTTGAAAATAAAGATGGCGCAGCGTTGTTGGAATTTACGCTAGCCGAATTGGACAAGGCACGCTTGGTGCCACAGGTGGATTTTAGGAGTCGCAAAGCATGAGTCGCGAAATTTTATTGCTGGTGGATGCGCTTGCGCGCGAAAAGAACGTCGATAAGGAAGTGGTTTTCGGGGCGCTCGAGTTCGCGCTCGCGCAAGCCACGAAAAAACGCTATGAAGGCGAGGTCGACATTCGCGTGAGCATCGATCGCGACTCCGGCGAATTCGAGACCTTCCGCCGCTGGCACGTCGTTCCCGACGAGGCCGGCCTGCAGCTGCCCGACCAGGAAATCCTGCACTTCGAAGCCAAGGAACAGATTCCCGACATCGAAGTGGACGAATACATCGAAGACCCGATCGAATCGGTCGAGTTCGGCCGCCGCTTCGCCCAGGACACCAAGCAGGTCGTGCTGCAGCGCGTGCGCGATGCCGAGCGCGAGCAGATCCTGCAGGACTTCCTCGAGCGCGGCGATTCGCTCGTCACCGGCACCATCAAGCGCATGGAGCGCGGCGATGCCATCGTGGAATCGGGCAAGATCGAAGCGCGCCTGCCGCGCGACCAGATGATCCCGAAGGAAAACCTGCGCATCGGCGACCGCGTCCGCGCCTACATCCTGCGCGTGGACCGCAACATGCGCGGCCCGCAGGTGATCCTGTCGCGCACCGCGCCGGAATTCATCATGAAGCTGTTCGAGCTGGAAGTGCCGGAAATCGAACAGGGCCTGCTGCAGATCAAATCGGCTGCCCGTGACGCCGGCGTGCGCGCCAAGATCGCGGTGTTCACCGCCGACAAGCGCATCGACCCGATCGGCACCTGCGTCGGCATGCGCGGTTCGCGCGTGCAGGCCGTGACCGGCGAGCTGGGCGGCGAGCGCGTGGACATCGTGCTGTGGTCGGACGATCCGGCCCAGTTCGTGATTGGCGCCCTGGCCCCGGCCAACGTCTCCTCGATCATGGTCGACGAAGACAAGCACGCCATGGACGTGGTGGTCGACGAAGAGAACCTGGCGATCGCGATCGGCCGTTCGGGCCAGAACGTGCGCCTGGCGTCCGAGCTGACCGGCTGGAAGATCAACATCATGACGGCCGAGGAATCGGCCAACAAGGTGGCCCAGGAAACCGCTGCGATCCGTGCGCTGTTCATGGAAAAGCTGGACGTCGACCAGGAAGTGGCCGACATCCTGGTGGATGAAGGCTTCTCGAGCCTTGAAGAAATTGCGTACGTCCCTATTTCCGAAATGCTGGAAATCGAGTCGTTCGACGAAGATACCGTCAACGAACTGCGCACCCGCGCCCGTGACGCGCTGGTGACTGAAGCGATCGCTTCCGAAGAAGGCCTCGAAGGGATGGAAGAAGCCCTCGTGAACCTGGAAGGCATGGACCGCACCACCGCCGGCAAGCTCGGCCTGGCTGGGATCAAGACGGTCGAAGCATTCGCGGCACTTGCCTACGACGAATTCGGCGCCATCCTGGCGCTGCCGTCGGACCGTGCCCGCGACCTGATCAAGAATGAATTTAGTGATGTGACCGACGAAGAGATGAAGCTGGTCGACAGCAAATACGATGACCGCGCCAAGGCGCTGCAGGCGAAGGCCTGGAGCCTGGCAGAAACGGCCAAGGCGTAATTTGCAAATCTTTATCATCTCAGCGACACATAGAAAAGAGGACTGAATGGCGAGTAACAACGTAGCCCAATTTGCCACCGAACTGAAGATGCCCGCAGACCTGCTGCTGACACAGCTGCGCTCGGCCGGCGTCGAAAAAAGTTCGACGTCAGATCCCTTGTCGAAAGATGATAAGGACAAGCTGCTGAACCATCTTCGCCGTACCCACGGTGCGACCGAAACCGGCGAGAAGAAGAAGATCACGGTGACCCGCAAGGAGACCACCGAGATCAAGCAGGCTGACGCCAGTGGCAAGTCGCGTACCATCCAGGTCGAAGTCCGCAAGAAGCGTACCTTCGTGCAGCGCGACGACCTGGTCACCCCGAAAGCCGCCGAAGCCGCCGCCCCGGTGGTCGATGCAGCCGAGCAGGCGCGCCGCGACGAAGACGCGCGCCGCCAGGCCGAGCTGATCGCCCGCCAGGAAGCGGACCTGCGTGAAAAGCAGGAACGCCTGGCCAAGCTCGAAGCGGAAGAGGCCGCCCAGGCCAAGGCCGCTGAAGAGCAGGCCAAGCGTGACGCGGCCGAGAAGGCCAAGCGCGAAGCCGCCGAGGCTGCCGCTGCCGCGAAGGCCGCCGCGAGCGCTCCTGCGCCTGCGACCCCGGTCTCGGCCGCCGCCGAAGAAGCTGCCCAGGCCGCTGCCGCCGAGGCCAAGAAGCGTGCCGAGGAAGCCGCCAAGGAAGCCGCCGAGCGTGCTGCCGCCACCGAGCGCGCACGCAAGGCCGTGGCCGACGAAGTGGCCCAGATCAAGCTCATGATGAGCCAGCCGCGCCGCGTCATCAAGGCGCCGGAACCTGCACCGAAGCCGGCTGCTCCCGCAGCACCGGCCGGCACCCTGCACAAGCCTGCCGCATCGGCCGACAAGAAGCCGGGTGACGCCAAGCCGGGCGACAAGAAGCCGGGCGACAAGAAGTCGATCAAGTCGGCCAATGTCTCCTCGACCTGGTCGGACGACGCCAAGAAGCGCGGCGCACCGAGCGGCGGCAAGGGCCGCGGCGGTCCTGGCGCGGGTACCGGCCGTGACGGCTGGCGCGCAGGCGGCCGCAGCGGTGGCCGTCGTTCGCACAGCGACGACCGTGAAAGCAACTTCCAGGCGCCGACCGAGGCGATCGTCAAGGACGTCCACGTGCCGGAAACCATCACCGTGGCCGAACTGGCCCACAAGATGTCGGTGAAGGCCTCGGAAGTCATCAAGCAGCTGATGAAGCTGGGCCAGATGTGCACCATCAACCAGGTGCTGGACCAGGAAACCGCGATGATCCTGGTGGAAGAGATGGGCCACAAGGCCTTCCCGGCCGCCGTGGACGATCCGGAAGCGCTGCTGGCCGACCAGGGCGAGCACGCCGAGTTCGAGGCCAAGCCGCGTGCGCCGGTCGTGACCGTCATGGGCCACGTCGACCACGGCAAGACCTCGCTGCTGGACTACATCCGCCGCGCCAAGGTCGCTGCGGGCGAAGCCGGCGGCATTACCCAGCACATCGGTGCATACCACGTGGACACCCCGCGCGGCATGGTCACCTTCCTGGATACCCCGGGTCACGAGGCGTTCACCGCCATGCGTGCCCGCGGTGCGAAAGCGACCGACATCGTCATCCTGGTGGTGGCGGCGGATGACGGCGTGATGCCGCAGACCAAGGAAGCGATTGCCCACGCCAAAGCTGCCGGCGTGCCGCTGGTGGTGGCGATCAACAAGATCGACAAGCCGGGCGCCAACGCCGACCGCGTCACCCAGGAGCTGGTGGCCGAAGGCGTGGTGCCGGAAGAGTACGGCGGCGAATCGCCGTTCGTGCCGGTTTCCGCGAAGATCGGTACCGGTATCGACGACCTGCTGGAACAGGTGCTGCTGCAGGCCGAGGTGCTGGAACTGACCGCCCCGACCGAAGCTCCGGCGCGTGGCCTGGTGGTCGAGGCGCGCCTCGACAAGGGCCGCGGTCCGGTTGCAACGATCCTGGTGCAGTCGGGCACCCTGAAGCGCGGCGACGTCGTGCTGGCGGGTTCCTCGTTCGGCCGCGTCCGTGCGATGCTCGACGAGAACGGCAAGTCGGTGACCGAAGCCGGTCCCTCGATCCCGGTCGAGATCCAGGGCCTGACCGAAGTGCCGAGCGCCGGTGAAGAAGCGATGGTGATGGCCGACGAGCGCAAGGCGCGCGAAATCGCGCTGTTCCGTCAAGGCAAGTTCCGCGACGTCAAACTGGCGAAGCAGCAGGCCGCCAAGCTGGAGAACATGTTCGACCAGATGGCCGAAGGCGAAGTCAAGAACCTGCCGCTCATCGTCAAGACCGACGTGCAGGGTTCGCAGGAAGCGCTGGTCGGTTCGCTGCAGAAGCTGTCGACCTCGGAAGTGCGCGTGCAGATCGTCCATGCGGCGGTCGGCGGCATCACCGAGTCGGACGTCAACCTGGCGACCGCGTCGAAGGCAGTCATCATCGGCTTCAACGCCCGCGCAGATGCCCAGGCGCGCAAGCTGGCCGAAGCCAACGGCGTCGACATCCGTTACTACAGCATCATTTACGATGCGATCGACGAGATCAAGACGGCACTGTCGGGCATGCTGGCGCCGGAGAAGCGCGAGACCATCACCGGCCAGGTGGAAATCCGCCAGGTCATCCTGGTGTCGAAGGTCGGCGCGATCGCGGGCTGCCTGGTCACCGATGGCGTGGTCAAGCGTACCTCCTCGGTCCGCCTGCTGCGCAACAACATCGTCGTGTGGACCGGCGAGATCGACTCGCTCAAGCGCTTCAAGGACGACGCGAAGGAAGTCCGCGCCGGTCTCGAGTGCGGCCTGTCGCTGAAGAACATGAACGACATCCAGGTCGGCGACGTCCTGGAAGTGTTCGAAGTCACTGAAGTGGCGCGTACGCTGTAATTTCGACATTGGGCGTACCATGAGGGCCAGGACGCTTCGCGGCGATGCCGCGAGGGGCCTGGCCCTTGTTTTTTGGCCCGACATTCACAAGAACAACATTGCAGTAAGATCATGGCAAAATACAGCAAAAGCATCCCCCAGCGCGGCCTGCGCGTCGCCGACCAGATCCAGAAAGACCTGTCGGAACTGATCGCCTTCGAACTCAAGGACCCGCGTGTCGGCATGGTCACCATCAGCGAAGTCAAGCTGACCCCGGACTACGCCCACGCCAAGGTCTACTTCACCCTGCTGAAGGACAGCCCGGAAGAAGTAAAGCAGACCCTGGAAGGCCTGTCGAAAGCCGCCGGCTACCTGCGTAACCTGCTCGGCAAGCGCCTGCACATCCACACGCTGCCGCAGCTGCACTTCGTGCACGACACCTCGACCACCCGCGGCCTCGCCATGTCGGCCCTGATCGACCAGGCCAACGCGACCCGCGCCGCCGATTTCGGCCAGGACGAAGATTCGGACAGCGAGTGAGCCGCCCCCCGAAAAAGCCGCGCGACCTCGTCGACGGCGTCCTCCTGCTCGACAAGCCGGTCGGCCTGTCCTCGAACGACGCCCTGATGAAGGCCAAGCGCGTCTTCAATGCCAAGAAGGCCGGCCATACCGGCACCCTGGACCCGTTCGCCACCGGCCTGCTGCCGCTGTGCTTCGGCGAAGCGACCAAGTTCTCGCAAGACCTGCTGGAAGCCGACAAGACCTATGAGGCGGTGGTTCACCTGGGCATCATGACCACCACCGGCGACACCGAAGGGGAGCTCATCGAGCAGCGCGAGGTCGACGTGACGCGCGAGCAGGTCGAAGCCGCGCTGGCGCGCTTTCGCGGTCCCATCTTCCAGGTCCCGCCCATGTATTCCGCGCTCAAGCGCGACGGCAAGGCGCTGTACGAGTACGCGCGCGAAGGCATCACGCTCGAGCGCGAAGCGCGGCCCGTGACCATCCACGCCTTGTCCCTGGTCGAGTATACGGCGCCGCTCCTGAAGATCCTGGTTACCTGCAGCAAGGGCACCTATGTGCGCGTGCTGGGCGAGGATATCGGCGCCGCGCTCGGCTGCGGCGCGCACCTGAACGCGCTGCGCCGGGTGCAGGTGGGGGCGCTCTCCACCGAGCGCATGATCACGCTGGAAGACCTGCAGGCGCACGCCGATCCGCTTTCGCTGCTGGCCCCGGTCGATGCGCTGCTGTCGAGCTTCCCGTCGGTCGAACTCACGGCGGAGCTGGCGAAGCGCTTCCTGAACGGCCAGCGCCTGGCGCTGGGCAAGGAACCGGTAAACGTCCCGAGCGAGCTGGGCCGGGTGCGGGTCTACCATGAGGGGAAGTTGCTCGGTACCGCGCACCTGCAGGAATATGCGATCCTGGCGCCCGAGCGCCTGATCGCGGCGCAGCAGTAAGCGCCCGCTTACCGTTGCTGGCGCGCTACGGCGCGCCGGCGGCTCCCAAGCGTCATCCTCCCGCAATGAATTGGCGCTAGTATCAACGCTAGTTTTCGTCGAAATTCCCGCTCGCTGCAGCGCAGCAAGCCACATAGCGTGCTATAGTAGCGGGCTACGGTAAACGGTAATGATCATCGCCGCCTCCGACCATCACGCAACATTCACTGTTGAAAACACACATGTCAGACACCAAACGCGCGATTCGTAATATCGCAATCATCGCCCACGTTGACCACGGCAAGACCACCCTGGTGGACCAGCTGCTGCGCCAATCCGGCACCTTCCGTGAAAACCAGGCGGTGGACACCCGCGTGATGGACTCCGGCGACATCGAAAAAGAACGCGGTATCACGATTCTCTCGAAGAACTGCGCGGTCGAGTACGAAGGCACCCACATCAACATCGTCGACACCCCGGGCCACGCCGACTTCGGCGGCGAGGTCGAGCGCGTGCTGTCGATGGTGGACTCGGTGCTGCTGCTGGTCGATGCCCAGGAAGGCCCGATGCCGCAGACCCGCTTCGTGACCCGCAAGGCGCTGGCCCTGGGCCTCAAGCCGATCGTCGTGGTCAACAAGGTCGACCGTCCGGGCGCACGTCCTGACTGGGCGATCAACCAGACCTTCGAACTGTTCGACAAGCTCGGCGCCACCGACGAGCAGCTGGACTTCCCGATCGTCTACGCCTCGGGCCTGAACGGCTACGCCGGCCTGGACGAGAGCGTGCGCAGCGGCGACATGAAGCCGCTGTTCGATGCCATCCTGAAATACGTGCCGGTGCGTGACGACAATCCGGACGGCCCGCTGCAGATGCAGATCACCTCGCTGGACTACTCCTCGTACGTCGGCAAGATCGGCATCGGCCGCATCAACCGCGGCCGCATCAAGCCGGGCATGGACGTGCTGGTGCTGAACGGCCAGGACGACAAGAACCCGGTCAAGGGCCGCATTAACCAGGTGCTGAACTTCAAGGGCCTGGAGCGCGTGCAGGTCGAAGAAGCCATGGCCGGCGACATCGTCCTGATCAACGGTATCGAAGACATCGGCATCGGCGTGACCGTGACCGCCGTCGATACCCCGGAAGCGCTGCCGATGCTGACCGTCGACGAGCCGACCCTGACCATGAACTTCATGGTCAACACCTCGCCGCTGGCCGGCCGCGAAGGCAAGTTCGTCACCAGCCGCCAGCTGCGCGACCGCCTCGAGCGCGAACTGAAGTCGAACGTGGCGCTGCGCGTGCTGCCGACCGACGACGACACGATCTTCGAAGTCTCGGGCCGTGGCGAACTGCACCTGACCATTCTGCTGGAAAACATGCGCCGCGAAGGCTTTGAGCTCGCGGTGTCGCGTCCGCGCGTGGTCTTCAAGGAAATCGACGGCGTCAAGTGCGAGCCGTACGAAAACCTGACCGTCGACGTGGAAGAAGTGAACCAGGGCGGCGTGATGGAAGAGCTGGGCCGCCGCCGTGGCGACCTGCAGAACATGGAATCGGACGGCAAGGGCCGTGTCCGCCTCGAGTACCTGATCCCGGCCCGTGGCCTGATCGGTTTCCAGGGCGAGTTCATGACCCTGACCCGCGGTACCGGCCTGATGAGCCACGTGTTCCACGAATACGCGCCGGTCGACACCAGCAAGGGCGACCTCGCCGGCCGCCGCAACGGCGTGCTGATCTCGCAGGATGACGGCGCCGCCGTCGCCTACGCGATCTGGAAGCTGCAGGACCGCGGCCGCATGTTCGTCGAGCACAACACCCCGGTGTACGAAGGCATGATCATCGGCATCCACTCGCGCGACAACGACCTGGTCGTCAACCCGATCAAGGGCAAGCAGCTGACCAACGTGCGTTCGTCGGGTACCGACGAAGCCGTGCGCCTGGTGCCGCCGATCCAGATGTCGCTGGAATACGCCGTCGAGTTCATCGAAGACGACGAACTGGTCGAGATCACCCCGAAGTCGATCCGTCTGCGCAAGCGTTTCCTGAAGGAACACGAGCGCAAGAAGGCGAGCCGCGAAGGCGCGTAATCGGCCTCTAGGCTGCTCCAAGAGAACCCGCTGCTTGCAGCGGGTTTTTTTATTCTTCAGCCTGGGGTCAGGTCTGACATTCGGACACGGACTGAGCAGTACAAACACGGCATGCTTGAGTTCGTGTCCAGATGTCAGACCTGACCCTGAGGTGGAATTAATATTTTCGCATGCTTCCGCGCCCGGCTGACTTCACGGCATCGTCCGTCATCTGGCGCACATAAGTGCGGATCTGGTCTCAATTTTGCATCTTGTTACAGTTCTTACCAGGTTTGCACTGGGCTCAGCCGGCCGGGTTTGCTATTGTGTCTACAACGCGATTCATTGTGAATTGCGAGCCAGATGAAGATTATTGAAGGGAGTTCGCATGAAAAAGCTGATGATTGCACTGATCGCCACCGCCGCCGTTGCCGGTACCGCCCAGGCCCAGACCAATGCCGGGCGCGGCTATGTCGGCGCCAGCGCCGTGACTGCCAAGAACAGCACCGTTGACGCGCACAAGGCCGACGGCAAGTTGTTCGCCGGCTACCAGTTCGACGAGCGCATGGGTGTCGAGGCGGGTTGGACCAACCACCACAAGACCGACTTCGCCAATGGCGGCGTGCGCGGCAACACCGAAGGCTACGGCACCTATGTCGCCGCCAAGTACACCATGCCGGTGAACGAGCAGGTGTCGGCCTACGGCAAGCTGGGCATCTCGCACAGCGAGCGCAAGCTGAACACCAACGTGGGCAACTTCAAGCAGGATGACACCAGCGGCTACGCCGGCGTCGGCGTGGAGTACAAGCTGAACCAGAACACGGCACTGGTGGCGGAATATGAGCGTTACGGCAAGTCCAAGGACTTCGGCGCCCGCGCCAACGTCTGGAGCGCCGGCCTGAAGTACGGCTTCTAAACGCTTTTAACAGCACGCAAGCAGTAAAAAAGCCCTCCGGCGCCTGGCGCCGGAGGGCTTTTTCATGATCGGGACCGATCAGCGCAGTCCGAGCAGCGCTTGTACCCGTTCGCGGCTCACGCCGACCAGGGCCGAGGTGATCGCCAGCAGCGACTGGTAATCGTGGCTGGCCGCGGTGGCCGCGAAGTCACCGCTGATGGCCGCCAGCTCCGCTTCCGGGATGGCTGCTTGTTCGACACGCGCCATGGCCGCACTCAGTGCGGCGCTGGCTGCTTCCTGCGAACGGCGCACCCGCGCCAGGGCCTGTACCACTTCGCGCAGGCTCTGGCGCAGCGCGTCCGGGTTGCCGACATTCCACTGTTCCGGCGCGAGGCCGGCCGGGTCTTCGGCCACGTCGACACGGCCGCGGCCCGAGATCGCGATCGCATCCTTCATGCCGACCCACTCGGATTCCGGTGCGCTGAACACCAGCTGCTGTTGCCTGTCCAGCGAGACGCGGACTTTCACCGGCGACAGGGTGCGGTCGAGGCGGGCGGCGATCTCTTCCGGCGTCATGCCGGGCTCGATGGTGGCAGTCAGCTGCGGGCCACCGGCGCTGCCCACCGAGAAGGCATAGGTTTGCTGGCCGGCCGACTGCAGCGAGGCGAGGTCGAAGCCGCGGATCCGGAAGCGCGTCATGGCGGGCTGGCCGTCGCTGAAATCCAGCTGGGCGTCGACGCCGCCGCCGGACTGCTTGCGGCGCGACTCCAGCGCCGTGGCGAGCTGCTGGGACCGCGCTTCGATCTGGCGCGCCGGATCGCCGCGGCCGGAGATCTTGGCGCTAAGGTCGGCCTTCAGGGCCTCGAGCTGGGAGGCGACGCGCGCCAGGTAGTCGAGTGCCTGCTGGGCCCGGGCAACGTCGCCCTGCGTGCGCGTATCCCACCTGAGGCCGCGCTGGAGCGGGGCAGCGGCAGGGGGCGGGGTAACGACACGGCTGTCCGGGTCGGCAGGCTTGATCGCATTGGCGCGCGCCGCCGCGGCGGTCGAGGCGGCGGCAACGGAATTGTTGATCGGCGAGTTGGCCGGGTTGGCCGGACGGAGGGCAGCTTCCATGCTGGATTATCGTATTACAACATCGAGAACAGGGACAGGGTGCCGATGCGGCTGTAGGCCTTGTAGGTGGCCTGCAGGGCAGTCGAATAGGCGTTGAGCGAGGTGGCCGCTTCGCCGACGTCGAGCGTGCCGATGTCGGTGATCGCCATCTTGTTCGACAGGCTGATGTTGGCGTGGTTGGCGTCCAGCGTCTTCATGATGTTCTGCGCACCGCCCAGGGTGGCCACCTTGCTGCTCAGCAGGTTGAGGGCGCCGTCGAAGCCGTCCAGGGTGCTGCTCAGGGTCGCACGCAGCGCCGGGTCGTTGGCCGAGGCGGTCGGCGCTTTCAGGCCGACGATCGCCTGGTCAAGGCGGTTCAGCAGCTGTTCGATGCCTTGCAGGTTCTGGTTGGCCGGCTGGGTGATGCCGTTGCCGACCACGACCTGTTGCGAATTCGTGTTGCCGACGTAGGTGTAGCGCGAACCGAGCGGGGCAGCCGGATCGTAGGCGATCGGCGCGGTCCTGGTCAGGGTGCCCGAAAAATTGTAGTTGCCTTCCTGGTCGATCGAGTTGGCGCCATAGAACAGGCTTTCGCGCAGCGATTCGAGCGGGGACACCATGGCGTTCAGGTCTTGCGGCGCATTGCTGCCATCGGAAGCCCAGACCAGCAGATCGCGTCCCGGAATGAGCTCGTCCGCCATGTTCTGCAGGATGCCCTCGGTCTTGGTCATGCGAATCTTGATCGAAGCAATGTTGTCGCGGTACTGCTGCACCGTCGCTTCTTCGCGCGCCAGGCGTGCCAGGCGTACGCTGTCGACCGGGTCGTCCGACGGCACCATGATGCGCTTGTTGGATGCCAGCTGCTGCGTCAGGTGGGTGATGCGCTCCTGGTTGTTCTGGAGCGACTGGTTCATCGTCGATTGGTACTGGGAGGTAGCGATACGCATGGTGGTTCCTTTAGCCCATCATCGCCAGCGTGGCGTCGAAGAGCTGGTTGGCGATGGCAATGACTTTCATGTTCGCCTGGTACATGTTCTGGTATTCGACGAGGTTGACCGCTTCCTCATCCTGGTTCACGCCGCTGGTTGACTGCCAGTCGTCCACCGACTGGGTGCGCACGGTCTGGGTGGTCTTCAGCGCAGCCTTGTTGAGCTGGCTGTCGACGCCGAGCTTGCCGACCAGCTGGGCGTCGGCATCGCTCAGCAGCACGCTGCCGATGCTGGTCACCGAGATCGACTGGCTCTTGATGGCGACCAGTTTCTGCAGGTTGCCGGTGTCGCCCGGATTGCCGTCGGCGGAGAAGGCGAGGTCGGCCGCCTCGAGGGTGCCGACGACCTTCAGCATGTCGGCGCCGCCGCCCGGGGTGAACACGAACAGGGCTTCGCCCGGCGTGGCCGTCAGTGGCGGGCCGGCGACGCCGTCGGCCTTGTAGCCGAGCACGAGCTGGGCATTGACTTTGCTGGCGATCTGGCTCGCCATGTCGCCGATGCCGGTTTGCAGCGGCACCAGCTTTTCGGTTTCGTATTTCGCCAGGCCGCCCAGCTGGCCGCCGAGCTTGCCGGCGTCGAGGACGTAGGTGGTGCCGGCGAAGCTCAGCGAGAATTCCTGTGGCGAGGTGGCGGTCGGCGCCGCCTTCAGGCTGCCGTGCATGCTGCCCAGCACCAGGGCCTGGCCGGTTTTCAGCGAGATGTCGCGGGTGCCGTCGCCGTTGTCCGAAACTTCCAGCGCCATCTTGCTGGCCAGCTCGTCGATGGCCTGGTCGCGCGCGTCGATCAGGCTGGACGAGCTCAGGCCGCCGGCCTGCGCTTCGCTGATCTGCTGGTTCAGGCGCGCGATGGTGGCGATCTGGGCGTTGGCCGAATCGACGATTGCGCTGCGCTGGTTGCGCACCGACTGCAGCTGGGCGTTGAAGACGTTGTTCAGGCCGTTGAAACGTTCCGCCATCAGGGCGGCCGAGGTCAGCACCTGCTGGCGCAGCGGGGTCGAACCGGGGTCGCCGGCCACCGCGTTGAGCGCGCCGAAGAACTGGTCGATGCCGGCCGACAGGCTGGCGGTCTCGTCGCCCATCACGTTTTCGAGCTGGCTCAGGTAGGGCTGGGTCTGCGAATAGGCGCCGAGGTCGGCGGCGGCGCGCCACATGGCCTGGCTCTTGTAGTTGTCCGAGAAGCGCAGCAGGGAAGACACCTGCACGCCGTTGCCCGGCGAGCGCGGGTTGGCGTCCGGACCGACCGCGCCGAGCAGGGCGGCCTGGCGGGTATAGCCCTTGGTCTGCAGGTTGGCAATATTGTGGCTGCTGGTGGTCAGCGCGACCTGGGCGGCAAGCGCGCCGGACAGGGCATTGTTGATGATGGCCATGGTGCGGATTCTTCCTCGAGCGGGGTACACCTGATCAAGGCGACCGTTTATTGCATCTTATTAAGCCCTGCGCGTAAAGCTTTGCGCATCAGGCCTTGTTGCCGGGTTTGGCGCCGGGGACGAGCTGGCGCAGGATGGCGTCGGCGATGCCGAAGGCGCGGTTGCCGGCCATGTTCCCGGCCAGCAGGTCGTCGGCCATGTCCTGCATGTCCTGATTGACGCGGTTGTTGAACACGCTGTCCTCGGCGGCCATGGCGCGGGTCGAGGAACGCATTTCCTTCAGCATGTGCGAGATGAAGAAGCGTTCGAACTCGACGGCAGCCTTGGTGGCTTTCGCCACATAGACGGGGTCGGGCTGGTCGGCGGCGGCGACGACCGGGGCCTCGGCGCCCGCCTGCAGGGGCAGCGGCTGGTGTTGTTCGATCTTCATCAGATCACCACCAGTTCGCCTTCGATCGCGCCGGCCTGGTCGAGGGCCTGCAGGATCGCCATGATGTCGTCGGGCGACGCGCCCAGGCTGTTGACCACGTCGATGATGCTCTGCAGCCTGGCGCCGGCCGGCCAGCGGAACATCTGGCCCGAGCCCTGGTCCACCGACAGCTTCGATTCCGGCGTCACCGCGGTCTGGCCGCGCGAGAACGGACCCGGCTGCGAGACGCGCGAGCTTTCCGAAATGATCACCTTGAGCGAACCGTGGGTGACGGCGGCCGCTTTTACCCGCAGGCCGTCGGCGATGACCACGGTGCCGGTGCGCGAGTTGAACACCACTTTCGGGATCTCGACGCCGGCTTCGACCGGCAGGTTGTTGAGCCTGGCCATGAAGGCCACGCGCTCGGTCGGATTGGTGGGCGCGACCACTTCGACGCTGGTGCCGTCGGCGGTGGTGGCGATCGGGCCGTATTTGGCGTTGATCGCGTTGACCACGTTGGTGGCGGTCTCGAAGTGCGGCTGGCGCAGGCGCAGCATCACTTGCGGCCGGGTGGCGAAATCGGTGGCGATCTCGCGCTCGATCATGGCGCCGTTCGGGATGCGGCCGGTGGTCGGAGTATTCACCGTTACCGAGGAACCGCTTTTGCCCGTGGCATTCAGGCCGCCGACCACCAGGTTGCCCTGGGCCAGCGCATAGACTTCGTTGTCGGCCGCGCGTAGCTGGGTGAGCAGCAGGGTGCCGCCGCGCAGGCTCTTGGCGTCGCCCAGCGAGGACACCGTGACGTCGATCGCCTGGCCGCGGCGGTAGCCGGGCGGGAACACCGCCGACACCATGACGGCGGCGACGTTCTTGTTGCGCGCGTCCTCGCCTTCCGGCAGGCGCACGCCGAACTGCTTGAGCATGTTGACCACCGACTGGCTGGCGTACTTGACCTGGGTCGAGTCGCCGCTGCCGTTCAGGCCGACCACCAGGCCGTAGCCGACCAGCGGGTTCTCACGCACGCCTTCGACGCTGACCAGGTTGCGCAGCGCCTGCGCCGCGTTGGCGGCGCCGGGCAGGGCGGCTGCGCCGAGTACGGTGGCGCATAACATGATTCGAAAACCACGGGCAAGGCTAAAATTTTGAATCATGTCGTCCTCAGAACGGCATCAAGGGGCTGTTGAAGAAACGGGTCAGCCAGCCCGGCTGGTTGGCATCGGCCAGTGCGCCCTTGCCGGAATAGGCGATGCGGGCGTTGGCCACGCGCAGCGAGGAGACCTGGTTGTCGTTGTCGATGTCCTGGGCGCGGATGAAGCCTTTCAGGCGCACGAACTCCTCGCCCTGGTTCAGCGTCAAATTCTTCTCGCCGGCCACGCGCAACAGTCCGTTCGGCAGCACTTCCTGCACGATCACGGTCAGCGCGCCGGACAGGGCGTTCTGCTGGGTGCTGGTGGCGTTGCCCTGGAATTCACGCTCGGCCGACAGGTCGATCGCGGTCTTGCCGAAGGTCTTGCCCAGCGCCGCGATCGGCGGCACGCCGACCGAGGATTCCTTCGAGAAGCTGGTGCCGGCGCGCTTGCTGGCCTGGGTGGTTTCTTGCAGGATCACCGTGACCGCGTCGCCCACGCGGTAGGCGCGGCTGTCCGAGGTCAGCGACACGGCTTCACCCGTGAACACGCCGCCCGAGACGCCGCGCGTGCTTGTTCTTGCCATCGGCACGAAATCGTCGTCGTCGTTCATGGCCTGGCGCGGCGGCGCGGAGGCGCAGCCGGTCAGCAGACTTGTCAACAGCGTGGCGCACAGCGCCGCGGTAAGGAGTTTCATTATTTAGCGTGCAGCCTGTGCGAGGTACTGGAGCATGTTGTCGGCGGCCGACAGCACCTTGGTGTTCATCTCGTAGGTACGCTGGGCGGCGATCATGTCGACCATCTCTTCGACCACCTGCACGTTCGAGCCTTCCAGCGCGCCCTGTTTCAGCTTGCCGAAGGCGCCGTCGCCCGGACGGCCTTCGTTGGCGGTGCCCGAGGCGCCGGTTTCCTGGAACAGGTTCTCGCCCAGTGCCAGCAGGCCGGCCGGGTTGACGAAGCTGGTCAGGGTCAGCTGGCCCAGTTCCTGCGGCGCGGTGGAGCCGGCAACGGTGGCCGAGACCATGCCGTTTTCGCCGATGGTGATGGCGGTGGCGTTCTGCGGCACGGTGATCTGCGGCACCAGCGGCAAGCCCTGGGCATTGGTCAGGGTGCCGTTGGCATCGACCTGCAGCTGGCCGGCGCGGGTGAAGGCCGGTTCGCCGTTCGGGCGGCGCACCTGCAGGAAGCCGGCGCCGTTGATGGCCACGTCCAGCGGCTGGCTGGTGGTCTGCATGCTGCCGTTGGTGAAGACCTTCTGGGTGCCGACGATGCGGGTGCCGTTGCCGAGCTGGACGCCGTTGGAGACGGTGTTGTCCGCGCTCTGGGCGCCCGGCTGGGCGTCGACCTGGTAGAACAGGTCTTCGAACACGACGCGGTCGCGCTTGAAGCCGACGGTGTTCACGTTGGCCAGGTTGTTGGCGATCGCCTGCAGCTTGGCATCCTGTGCCTGCACGCCGGTCTTGCTGATCCACATTGCTGGATTCATGACTACTCCTTAGATTGGGTGTGGCGGTGCTTATGCGCCGATCAGGCGGTTGCCCACTTCGTTCATGCTGTCGCTGGCCTTGAACAGTTTCATCTGCATCTCGAAGCTGCGGTTCAGGCTCATCACGGCGACCATCTCTTCCACCGCCGACACGTTGCTGCCCTCGAGGGCGCGGCCGCGCACGGTGACGTTCGGGTCCGCTTCGAGCGGATCGCCGGCGCGCGACACGATGAGACCCGCTTCGTTCTTGGTCAGTTCCGCGCCTTCGGCATTCACTAGGCGCAGCTTGTCGATCGCCTGCATCAGGGTGGCGCCCTCGGTCAGCACCGAGATCGTGCCGTCGGTGCCGATCTCGACCGCCTGGTGCGGCGGCAGCACGATCGGGCCGCCTTCGCCCATCAGGGGGTGGCCGTTGACCGACAGATTGCCCTCGGCGTCGATGTCGATCGCGCCGGCGCGGGTATAGGCTTCGCCCTCGCCGTACTGGACCGCCAGGTAGCCGTTACCGTTGATGGCGACGTCGAGCGGGCGGCCGGTTTCGCGCACCGCGCCGGCGCGGGTCGAGATGGTGTCGGCATCGACCTTCGACAGGTGCATGCTGTCGTAGCCGTAGCCCTTCTGCATCGCCTGGGTCGCGGCCACTTCGAGATTGGCGCGGAAGCCCGCGGTCTCGATGTTGGCCAGGTTGTTGGCGCGCACCTGCTGCGCACGCAGGGTGCGCTCGGCGCCGCTGACGGCAGTGAAGATCAGCTTGTCCATGGATTAGAGTGCCTGCATCAGGGCCTGCATCATCTGGTTCTCGGCGGTGATCACCTTCGAGTTGGCCTGGTAGTTGCGCTGCGAGGTCATCAGGCCGACCAGTTCCGAGGTGATGTCCACGTTCGAGCCTTCCAGGGTGCCCTTGGACAGCTTGCCGGCCAGGCCGATGCCCGGGGTGCTGTACAGCGGCGCGCCGGAGCCGTTGTTGGCGGCCCAGCTGGTGTCGCTGGTCTGGACCAGGCTGCCTTCGTCCGGGAAGGTGGCGATCGCCAGGGTGCCGACGACCTGCTGCTGTTCGTTGCTGTACTTGGCCACGATCGAACCGTCTTCTGCCAGTTCCACGCCCACGAAGCTGCCGGAGGCATAACCGTCGCTGCGGTTGGTGGTGGTGGTGGCTTCGCCGGCGAACTGGGTGGTGCCGGTGTAGTCGACGGTGAAGCTCAGGGGGCTGGCGCCCGGCGCCGGCACGGTCAGGGGCACGCTCCTGGTGGCCGGCGGCAGGTTGCCGTTGGTATCGAAGGTCAGGCGGGTCGTGGTCGTGATCGGCGCGGCGCCGTCGAAGGCGTAGCGGACGGTGACGGTGTTGTCCGGGGTCGCGGCCTTGATGAAGTACTGCGACACGGTGTGCTGGTTGCCGAGCGAATCGAACAGCACCGATTGCTTGACCATGTTGTAGCTGGTCGCGTCGGCCGGGTCGAAGGTGGCGGTGGTCGGCACTTTCCAGTCCGACGACAGGTTGCCCACGTAGGCGACGCCGGTGCTGGCCTTGGCCGCGATCTGGCCGGTCGGGATCTTGATGTCGCCCATCATGCCGAGCACGCCGCCCACGCTCGGGCCATAGCCCTGCACGTTGCGGCCGGCGGCGTCGACCAGGTAGCCGTCCTTGTTGGCGTTGAAGATGCCGACGCGGGTGTACTGCATCACGCCCTGGGCGTCGCGGCTGGTGAAGAAGCCGCGGCCCTGGATCGCGGCGTCGAGGCCGCGGCCGGTGGTCTGCAGGCTGCCGTTCTGGCTGATGTTCTGGGTCAGCGAACCGATCTCGACGCCGTTCGCCTGCTCGCCGGCATACACCGAGGCGAAGTTGGCGCGGCTGCTCTTGAAGCCGTAGGTGCCGGCGTTGGCGATGTTGTTCGAAACGGCTTCCAGCTGCTCGTTGATGGCCTGGATGCCGGACAGTGCGATGTTGAAGCTCATGGAGTTTCCTTTCAGTGTTCGGTAGAGGCGAGGGCAGCGGTGGCCTTGCCGTTGAAGCCGGTGACGGCGAAGGGTTCGACTTCGCCGATCCCGGCGACCTGCAGCAGGATGCCGCCGGCGGCCGACATGCGCACGCTGTCGAGGCGGCCCGTGACTTCGACCGCGGGTTTGGTGCCGTCCGATGCCTCGGCACTGATGCTGTAGTTGCCCGGCGCCAGGCCGAGCTTGGCCGGGTCGATCGAGAAGGGCAGGCTGCCGGCGCCATGCGCGGGCAGGCTGACGCGGGTCTGCTTGCCGTCGACGGCGGTCAGGACCAGGTTCGTGACGCTGCTGGCCCCACCCAGCTGGATGCTGCCCGAGACCTTGTCGCCGTCCAGGCGCACGCGGCTGGTCTCGACCGAGACTTCGCTGCCGACCTGGGCGCCCATGGCCAGCACCTGCAGGCTTTGCAGCACGCTGGCGCTGGCGCTGGTGGTCT
Source organism: Massilia sp. LC238 (assembly GCF_000735635.1). Classification (NCBI taxonomy): domain Bacteria; kingdom Pseudomonadati; phylum Pseudomonadota; class Betaproteobacteria; order Burkholderiales; family Oxalobacteraceae; genus Massilia; species Massilia sp. LC238. The sequence continues at coordinate 34,309 of NZ_JNNN01000081.1, forward strand.
GGGCCAGCTGCTGCAGCGCTTCGGTCTGCGACAGCTGCGAGAGCTGGTTGACGAACTGGCTCGGGTCCGAAGGCGCGAGCGGGTCCTGGTTGCGGATCTGGGCGACCAGCAGCTTGGTGAACATGTCCTTGTTCTCGCTGGTGGTCACGCCGGTTGCGATCTTGCCGCTGGCCGGCGTGGTCGATGCCGGGAAGCCGAAGGAGTTATTAGTGCCGGTGGTGGTGGTGGTCATCGCGCTCAGCCTTCGCCCATCTTCAGCAGCGAAGCCTGCATGCTCTTGATGCGGCCCATGACCTCGACGTTGGTCTCGAAGGCACGCGAAGCGGCCATCATGTCGGCCATCTCGGCGACTTCGTTGACGTTGGCGTAGTAGACCATGCCGTCGGCGTCGGCCACCGGATTGTCCGGCTCGTACATCTTGCGCAGCGGCTCGCTCGACTGGACCACGTCCAGCACCTGCACGCGGGCGCCGCCGTCCTCGCCCATGAGGGAGGCGAACACCGGCTTGCGCGCGCGGTAGCCTTCGGTTTCCGAGCCCGACACGGCATTGGCGTTGGCCAGGTTGCTGGCGATCGTGTTCATGCGCACGGTCTGGGCCGCCATGGCCGAACCGGCGATATTGGAGATGTCCTTGAAACCCATGTTAGCTGTCCTCTTGCTGGCCCGATTCACTGACCGTTGATGGCTTTGGCCAGGCCCTTCAACTTCATGTTGATGAAGGTGAGGCTGGTCTGGAAGTCGGAAGCGTTCTGCGAGAACGCGGCCTGCTCGACGCCGATCTCGACGGTATTGCCGTCGGCGCTCGGGTGGTAGGGCACGCGGTACAGCGGACCGTCGGAGGACAGGGTCGGCTCGCCCGCCTCGGCATCGATCTGCTCCTGCAGGCTTGATGCGAAGTCGATGTCGCGCGCGGTGTAACCCGGCGTGCTCTCGTTGGCGATATTGGCCGCGAGCACGCGGGTGCGTTCGGCGCGCACCTGCAGCGCGTCGGCATGCACGCCGAGGGCTTCCTTGAAATTAATCGTCATGGCGATCCTCTGTCGGTTTTATTTCCGCTTGTTTCGGTAAAATGAATTTTTTACGGCCTCTATTTAACAATGATTGCTTTCCGTACGGCAACCTTCGGCATTGTAACCTGTCTTTTGTGCGCCACAGTCGACGCCGCGCAAGCTATTTCTTTAGCAGTAGAGCAAGAGGCGCGTGTACAAATTGACAAACAACTGCTCAGCAGCGGCTTGTCAGAACCGCAAGTCGAGCTCAATGTCGTCAGTGCCCGACCAGCTCCGCCCTGCAGTGCCCCGGTCGAGATCGAGGCCGTCGACACCCGCCAGTACAGCCGCATGCGCTTCGTGGCGCGCTGCCCGGATCCGAAAGGCTGGCGCCACGATTTCATCGTGCGCGCCCGCGTCAGCGCCCAGGTCGCCGTCACCGCGATGCCGCTCAGGGCCGGCGAAGTGCTGGGCATTGACCACGTCACGCTCGAGCGCCGCGACGTCACCCTGATCGGCGACGCCATCGGCGCCCTTGACGCCGCCATGGGCCAGACCAGCCGCCGCAGCCTGCGCGCCGGCGAAGTGCTGCGCGCCAATCAGCTGGTGGCGCCCCAGGTGGTCAAGCGCGGCGACCAGGTCTTGATGGTGGCGCGTCACGAAGGCATCGAAGTGAGCATGGCGGGCGAGGCGCTGGACGCCGGCGCGCAGGGCGCCGTGGTCCGGGTGCGCAACACGGCCAGCGGCCAGGTGCTGCGCATGCGCGTGGCCGGCGCCGGCACCGTCGAACCGGTCGATATGGCCCCCGGTATCAGCCGAAAGCCTTAACCCCCACTGTTCTGTAGTTTGGTAGCCAGGCGTTCCAGCTTGGCCGCATAGGCGGGATCGGTCGCATAGCCGCCGCGCGCCAGGCCCTGGGCAAAGGCGCGCGCGTCGCCGCCGACGCCCAGCGCTCCCTTGTAGCGCGGGTTATCGATCAGCATCTGGGCATAGTCGCGGAAGGCGGCGCCCGCATCCGGGTAGGAGCGGAAGCGCTCGCGCGTCCTGATCGCCGCGCCGGCTACGTATTCGGTGGTGGCCGATTCGTTCACGGCGCCCTGCCAGCCGCCGCCGGCCTTGATGCCGAACAGGTTGTGGCTCGACTCGCCGTTGCTTTTCCTTAGCGGACGCTGGCCCCAGCCCGATTCCAGCGCGGCATGGGCCGACACCAGTTCCGGCGCCACGCCCAACTGCTGCGCGGCCTGCTGGGCCCAGGGCGCGATACTTTCCAGGAAGGCCCGCTGCTCCGGCGTGCCGGCGGCATTCGTGGAGTCCACGCCGTCGGGGCCGTCGACGGCGGTTTCGCCTCCCATCAAGCCGGCCGCACGGGCGCGCCAGATGGCGCCTTCGGCATTCAGGCTGGCCGCGCCGCCCGCTTCGCTGGCGTCGCCGTGCTGGATATAGGCGGCGACTTCTCCCTGTACTTCACTGAACATGCGACCGAAGCCGGCGTCGCTGCCGCCATCCATGCCCGCGGTCGGACGGGTGGCGGCGGTCGCCGCGGTCGGCTGCATCGACGGCATCGAGAAATCAGCGTGGCGCATAGGTGTCGTCCTCGCCGTGCAGCACGCGCTGCATCACGCTGTATTGTTCCGCCAGCAGGCCGCCGTTGCGGGTGGTGGCTGCCTTGCAGGCCTGCACGGTGCTTTCCAGGTTGGCCCAGGCCGCGGCCAGCGCGCCTTGCGCGGGTTGCGCCAGGCCGGCGATGAAGTCCGCCATGCTCGCGCCTTCGCCCAGCAGGGCGCGCACCAGCGACACGCGCTGCTGGCGCCGCGCTTCCATGGCGTCGAGCAGGGGCGTGAGCTGTTCGGCGAGGAGATTGAGCTCGCTGCTGCGGTGCCGCAGCGCGGCCTCGAACTGGCGTTCCAGCAGGGACAGCACTTCGGCGCTGTCGCGCACGTCGGCCTGCACGCCGTCGGCAAGCAGCAGGTTGGCCTGCTGGCGAGTCATCCTGCTCATCCGCGGCCTCCGCCATGGAAGCGCTGGATCAGGCCGGCCAGGCGGCCCGGATCGAAGGGCAGCTCGCCCTTGGCCAGGGCGTCGCGCAGCTCGGCCACGCGGGCGGCGTCGAAATCGGGCATCGCGCGCAGGGCCTCGGCGGCCGGCTGCAGCACCTCGGATTGGAGGGCAGGGGCGGCGGCGCGTGCGCTCGCCGCCGCGGCCGGCGCCTCGGCAGGCGCCGCGACCGTGATGGGCTGGGCGCCGATGTTCACGGTGGAGGTGATCGTGCCGGAGATTTTCATGCGGGGTCCTCGGGTTTTCGATTGTATGCTCATGTGCTGGCCCTCATTTCGGCAACTGGCCGCGCAGCTTTTCCAGGGCTGCCGCGTCGGGCATCTCGATCGACGCTTCCTTCCCCAACGGCATGGTGGCGCCGGGCTTGCCGAACATGCTGGACACCAGGCGCGATTGCGTGCTGGTCAGGATCAGCAGTTCGATGCGGCGGTTCACGCCCGCCAGCGGCTTCTCGGCGTCGATCGGGCCGCGGTCGGCCATGCCGACCACCTGCAGCACGCTCGCGCTGCGCATGCCGCCTTCCAACAGTTCGGCGCGGGCCGACAGCGCGCGGTCGGTCGACAGCGCCCAGTTCGAGTAGCCGCCCTTGTCCGGGCCGGCGAAACGCGAAGAGTCGGTGTGGCCGACGATCAGCATCTGGTTTTCCATCTGCGCGAACAGCGGGCCCATCTTGCGCAAGAGCTTGACGAAGCGGCCGGTGGGCAGGGCGCTGCCGCGCATGAACATGCCCTGGTTGTCGGTATCGTGCAGCATCACGCGCAGGCCGTAGGGCGTCACCACGGCGTCGAGGTTGGCGGCGAGGCCGGCTTCCCGGCTCATCTCGCCCAGCGCCTTCGACAGGGCCGCCAGTTCGGACGGCGACTCGTAGGCCACGCGCGGCTGGCTCGGCGCGCCCGGGTCATTGCTGCCCTTGCCGCCGGCGGTCGGCAGCTGGAAGCGCTCGATCATGCTGCCGCTCGGCTCGGCCGCGATGGCCGGCTTGTGGCCCATGCCCTCGAGCATACCGCTGTCGGTGGCGTCGCGCACGATTTTCTTGAGGTTCTGTTGCTCCCGCGAGGCAATCAGCCACAAGACGAGGAAGAGTGCCATCAAGGCCAGGCAGAAGTCGGCAAAGGCGACCTTCCAGGCGCCGCCGTGCTCGTCGTGGGCATGCTTGCCGCCACCGCGCTTGACGATGGTGGCTTCGTGCTTGTCGTTTTTGGAAGAAGGACCGGCCACGATCAACCCGCCATGCGATCGGTGCCGCGGCGCCGCTTGTTCTGCGACTCATCCTCGCCGCCCATGGCATTGATCCACTGTTCGAGCTGGGCAAAGCTGGGCTTGGTATTTAATTGAATCAGGCGGCGGCCGGCGTCGATCGCCAGCAGGGCCGGCTTGCCGGCCACGTGGGTGCACAGCACTACCTTCACGGTCTCCATGGTCGAGGCTTCCGAATTGACCGACTGCTTCATCAGGTTGGCCATCGGCTCGAGCAGGCCGTAGCAGGCGAAGATGCCGATGAAGGTGCCGACCATCGCCGCGCCGATCTTCTCGGCGATCTCACCTGAATCGGCGCCGCCCGACACCGAGAACATCGCCATCACGATGCCCAGCACCGCCGCCAGGATGCCGAAGCCCGGCATCGCTTCCGCAATCTTCTGCAGCGACTTGGCCGGTTGGGTCAGTTCTTCATGGATGGCTTCGAGTTCCTGTTCCAGCACGCCTTCCAGTTCGTGGGCGTTGATCTTGCCCATGGCCATCAGGCGGAAGTTGTCGACGATGAAAGCCAGCAGCTTCGGCTCTTCCAGGATGCGCGGATAGCGCTGGAACAGCGGGCTTTCCGACGGCGCCTCGACGTGGGCATCGAGCGCCTTCAGGCCGCCGGCGGCGGTCTGCAGCAGTTCGTACATCAGCAGCAGCAGCTGGCGCTGGAATTCCGAATCGTGCTTCTTGCGCGCCGCAACCTTCTTGAGCTGGTGCGCCATCTCGCCCAGCACGTGCTTCGGATTGCCGAGCACCAGCGCGCCGAACGCGGCGCCGCCGATGATCAGGAGTTCGATCGGATGGAAGATCGAAGCGAAGGTACCGCCCATCAGGGTGAATCCCCCGAACACCGCGCCGAGCACGATCGCTAAACCGAGTAGTTGCTGCATGGCTTGCTGCCTTTCTTGTTACTTAGTGTTTGGTTGGTCAGGCGCGCTGCAGCGCGGCCTTCATCTTGGCCAGGGCGCTCTTGTTGAGCTGGCAGACGCGCGCGTCCGACAGGTCGAGCACGGCGGCGATTTCCTTGTAGCTCAGTTCGAACTCGTAGATCATCTGGATCACGCGCTGTTCTTTTTCGTTCAGGCTGCCCAGCACCTGTTCCAGGCTGCGGCGTACCAAGTAGGCTTCTTCCGGGCTGGGCGCGCTATGCGCAGGGTCAAGCGCTTCCTGCAGCACCTCGTCGAAGCTGAGCATCTCTTCGGCGCAGTCGTCCAGCACGTGCTGGCGGAATTCTTCCAGTGTCACGCCCAGGGCGGCGGCGGCTTCCTTTTCAAGCGGCTCGCGGCCGAGCTTGCGGGTGAGGGCGCGCAGTTCGTCGCGCACGCGGTGGCTGTCCTGGCGCACCGCGCGCGGACGCCAGTCCTGGCGGCGCAGCTCGTCGAGGATGGCGCCGCGCACACGCAGGCTGGCGTAGCTGCCGAAGCCCACGTCCGGGGTGCCGTAGCGGCGCAGCGCTTCCAGCAGGCCCATCAGGCCGATCTGCTCCATGTCCTCGCGCGAGACCGTGCCCGACACCTGCGAATTGAGCTGGCGTACGATGCGCTTGACCAGCGGCGCATAGGCCAGCAGGTGGCGCTGCTCCTCGCCCGGCGTCATCCCGGCGTTGGCGGGCGCCTCGCCATACAGCGAAGCGCCATTGGTATCGGCATAGTCGGCTAGATAGGCCACGATGTCCCCGCTGGTCGTGTTTTATTCAATGATCAGCTTGCCGATCATGACTTCGGAAAACGGCTTCTCGTGGTTTTCCTTTTCATAATTGGCGTTGAAGGTCTGGTTCAGCAGGGCGGCGTACTGGTCCACGGTCATGGCGTTGGCTTCGGCCAGCGTGTGGGTGGACAGCGAGGACACCACGATGCTGCGCAGCAGCGGCAGGTGTTCCTTGGCCTCCTTCTCCTGCTCGGCGGTGGTGGCCAGCACCAGGTCGACCGACAGGTAGTGGGCCGCCGCCTCGCCCGGGGCGCGGCGCAGCATCACGATCACCTTGTCGAGGGTGACGTACTTGGTCGGCTTCTTTTCCGGTGCTTTCTTCGGGGCCTCGGCCGCGGCGCCCGCCTTGCCGGACTGGGCAGGGGCCAGGTACCACATCGCACCGCCGGCGGCGCCGGCGGCGAGGATGGCGACACCGAAGAAGGCGGCGATCAGTTTGGCTTTGCTGTTCATGGCTCAGTGGGTAATAGGAGACTCAAGCGCGTCCGCCGAGGGAGAACGCGGTGGTGGATTGGTTGGCTTCGGCCAGGGCCGCGCCGGGGGCGCGCTCGTCCTGGTCCTGGCCCTGCTGGCGGCCGCGGCCCTGCGCATCCGCGCCGAAGCCCGCGCCCGGTTGCGCCGCGGCCTGCGCGCGCGGCGCCTGGCTCACGTTGACCGAGACGTCGGTGTACTGGCGCCCGGCCAGGTCGTTGCGCAGGTTGTCGCTCACGGTATTCAGTTGGCGCAGCACCTCGCCATGGGTGGCGGTGATGTTCACTTCCAGGCTGCCACCGGCATGGCGGATCGAGATCTCGACCCGGCCCAGCATGGGCGGATCGAGGCGGATCACGGCCTGCTCGGCGTTCTTGCCGAGCTGGAGGTTCAGGCGGTCACCCAGCGCTTCCTGCAGGCTCTGGCGCCATGCGGTCGGCGGGCCGGACAGGCTCAGGGTAGCGCCGTCGCGCGGCGCGGCGGCCGGGGCGCTAGGGGCGGCGACGCCGAAACCGGTGCTGCCGGCGGCGCTGCCTCCGCTTGCCGCCTGGCCGTCGGCGCCGGCGGCGTCGATTGCCGGTGCGGCCGCCGCTGGGGCCGCAGGCGCCGCCACAGCCGGCTGGGCCGGCTGCGGCGCGGCGCCGGCGCGCGCCATGACGGCTTCGTGCACCAGGGCCGGCTGCGGGCTGGCGGGCGCCGCATTTGCGGGCGGCAGCGCGGCCACACCGGCGTTGGCGGCTGCGGCAGCAGGGGCCGGTGCGGCGTCCAGCGGGCGCTCCTGGCGCCCCGGCACGCCGGCCATCAGGCGCATTGCGGCGGGCAGGGCGGCCGGCATCGCCATCATCGACGGCATCAGCGGCGTGCTCATGGCAGCCAGCAGCGGCTGGGCGTCGGCCTCGGTGGCTTCTTCCTGCGCTTCAGGGGCGGGAACGGTCTCGCCCGGCACGGCGGCGGCCAGTTCCGGCTGCGCCATAGCCTCCGCCGGCGCCTCCACCTGCATGAACTGCAGGAAGTCAAGCGGCGCCTGTGCGCCGGACTGCGCGGCAGCCAGCGCCGGGTCGAGCGGCAGGGCGTCGGCCGGGGCCGCGCCGTTGACGGCGGCGCTGTTGGCGGTGTCGGCGGAGACCGGCAGGGAAGCGCTATTCATGGTGATGTTCATCGTTGGGTGCTACCGGTGTCGTTGTCGTCTGCGAGGGCATAGGCCATCCAGCCTTCCTTGTTGGCGAGCATCTCGTCCATGCGTGCCTGCAGCTGGGCGCTGGCGGCGGCGACCGCCTGGGCTGCCGTCGCGTGGGCGCCGCGCAGCTGCTCGAGGGCTGCGCGCTCGGCATCGGTCCAGGGACGGCCGCCAGCCAGCGCCCGCAGCCGCGGGGCGAGCTCGCCGACGGCGCGGCCCAGCAGCGCCCAGTCGGCGCGCGCGCCGGCGTCGAGCAGGACCTTGCCAAGCTCATCGATGGCGCGCGTCCTATCCATTGCGCTCCTGGACGCCTTTCCAGCCCTGGCGAATGGTGCTCAGGATGCGCACCACTTCGTCGACCATGCCCGGGTCCATCTTGATGCCGGCGCCATGCAGGTGGGTGACGCAGAATTCGTAGATGCGCGCCAGGTTGCCGACGGTCTCGCCGCCCTGTTCGAAGTCGAGGGAGCTCGACAGGCCGTTGATGATCTCGACGCACTTGTCGATGCTGGCCGCCTTGGCTTCGAAGCGCTTGGCGACGATGTGGGCGCGGGTGCGCGCCAGCTCTTCCAGAAGGCCATCAGTGAGCAGAAGGACCAGTTCGATCGGCGAGGCGCGCGAAGTCTGCGCGTCGAGGTTGACGGCGTGGTAGTCGCCGTAGGCTTCTTGGTAGGACATAGGGTGATCTCGTCTAGTCTTTGTCGCTGCTGAACATGGCCTCGAACATCGAGCTGTTGCTCGACATCTGGCCCTGCAGAGCCTGGAGTTGGGTGAATTGGATCAGGTAGCGCTTGTATGCATCGTCGTATTGCTTGTCCAGCATCGCTTGACGCAAAACCGTATCCGCCTGTACTTTCGAGACGGCTTCCTGGCGGGTCTTGATCTGGCCCTTGACGGAGCTGGTCCAACTCGTGAGGTAGGTATCGAGTTTCCCGGCCAGGCCGGTCGGGGTGGTTCCGGCCGTGCTGCCGATCAGGGTATCCAGACCGGTCGGGTTCGCTGCCAGGGCTTTGCCCAGCCGGGTGGTGTCGACCGACAGGGTCCCCTGGCGATTTGCGGTGATGCCGTAAGAGGCAAGACTGGCGCCGCCGGTCGGACGTACCAGGCTCACGAGCCGATCGCGGAGGGCGGCGACGCCGCTGTCACCAGAAAAGGCGCCCCCGGCCACGCCCTTGGACGGGTCGCCAGGCGCCACCAGCGCGTCGATGGTGCTCTTGAGCTTGTTGTAGGCATCGACGAAAGCCTGCACGTTGGCATTAGTGGCGCTGCTATCGGCGCCAACCGTCAGGGTGACAGGGGAGGTCGTCGTTTTCGCGAAGGTCACGGTGACGCCGTCGATGCCGTTGAAGGTATTGGTCGGCTGCGTGACCAGCGTGCCGGTCGCCGAGCCGATACGGATCATTGCATCCTGCGCGGGCACCAGCGACTTGGCCTTGCTGCTGTGCAGGGGCGAGGTCGCGTCGGTGCCGGCGCCGTGCGTGACCGTGATGGCATTCGCGCTGCCCGTGTTCTTCGCGGTCAGGACCAGTTCGTACTTGCCGGCGGCGGTGCTGATGACGGAGGCCGTGACCAGCGACTTGTTGTCGGCCGAGGCGTTGATGGCCGCGGCGATCTCGCGCGGGCTCAGGGCGCCGCCATCGGTGTTCGCGGCTGTCGTATCGATGTTGATCGAGGCGGCGCCCACCTTCACGACCAGGGAGCCGGACACCCCGCTGGCTTCGTCCAGCGAATACGAGACCTGGTGTGCGGTCGCCAGCTTCTCGACGTAGAACGAATAGGTGCCGGCCGCTGCCGTCGACTTGGCCGTCGCGCTGCCCACGCCCGTGTCGCTGAAGGCCGCGGACTGGGCGAACATGGTCTTGTTCGTGCCGGTCAGGCTTGCCAGCGCCGTCTGGAAGCTGCTGAGCGCCGACCTGAGGGTGCTCAAGCCCTTTTCGGTGGCGCTGGCGCGTTCGGACTTAGCCGTCAGGGTCTGCTGCTGGCTGAAGACGTACTTCTCCGCCAGCGCGGCGGCCGTGCTGGCCGGATCGTAGGTTGGGCTGCTGATTGCCATGTTGTTCTCCTTTAGTTCAGGCGGCCGAGGCCGTCCGGCCCGCCATCCACGACTGGGTGGCGATATCGTCTTCACGCTTGCGCACGGCACGTTCCTGCTCGCGCGCATGCAGCACTTGTTCCTGTTCCAGCACCTTGCCCAGCAGTTCGCGCTTGGTCCAGGCATCGGCCAGCTTGCGCTGGGACACCGCCATGTTCGCTTCGTGCAGGGCCAGGTCGGTGCGATGCAGGTCGGCCATCGCCATCACGTTCTGCTTGTAGGCGCCGCAGTTCAGCGCCAGCGCCAGGGGCAGTGCTCCGGTCGCGCCGCTGCCTTCGGTGAGCGCATCGAGGCGCGCCAGGTTGTTCTGGTAGCGCGTGCGGGTGGCTTCCTGGCTGGCCAGGTCGGCCTGCAGGCGGTCCACGTCGAGCGAGCGCAGTTCCACCAGGGTGCCGAGGCTGGCGATCGTGTGGGTGCGCTTCATGCCATCATCGCTTTCAATTGTTCGACGCACCCGCCCATCGGCGCCTCTTCACGCGTGCCCTGGCACAGGAAGGCTTCGATGTGCGGATGCAGGCGCACCGCCTTGTCGGTCTCCGGATCGGCGCCCGGTACATAGGCGCCGAGCGGGATCAGGTCGCGCACCCGGGCGTGCTTGGCCAGCGCCGCCTTGAGCTTGCGGGCGGCCAGCTGGTGCTCCTGGCCGACCACCTGCGCCATGCAGCGCGAGATCGACTGGGCGACGTCGATCGCCGGGTAGTGGCCGCGTTCGGCCAGTTCGCGCGTCAGCACGATGTGGCCGTCCAGGATCGCGCGCGCCGAATCGACCACCGGGTCCTGCTGGTCGTCGCCTTCGGCCAGCACGGTGTAGATCGCGCTCATGCTGCCTTTCGGGTTCTCGCCGTTGCCGGCCGATTCGACCAGCTGCGGCAGGTTCGAGAACACCGAGGGCGGATAGCCGCGCGTGGCCGGCGGCTCGCCCAGCGACAGCGCGACTTCGCGCAGCGCCATCGCGTAGCGGGTCAGCGAATCGCACAGCAGCAGCACGTTCTGGCCGCGGTCGCGGAAATGGGCCGCGATCGAGTGGCACAGTTCGGTGGCCATCACGCGCATCAGCGGCGACTCGTCGGCCGGAGCGACGACCAGGACCGCGCGCTTCAGGCCGTCGGGGCCGAGCGACTTTTCGACGAATTCGCGCACCTCGCGGTTGCGCTCGCCGATCAGGCCGACCACGATCACGTCGGCCACGGTCTGGCGCGTGATCAGGCCGAGCAGCACCGATTTGCCCACGCCGGAACCGGCCATCAGGCCGACGCGCTGGCCCTTGCCGATCGTGAGCATCGCATTGATCGCACGTACGCCGACGTCCAGCGGTTCGTCCACCGGGGCCTTGCGCAAGGGATTGACCTTGGGCGGGGTCGTGGACAGGGGCTGGTCGCCGCCGAGTTTGCCCAGGCCGTCGATCGGCTCGCCCATGCCATTGACCATGCGGCCCATCCAGGATGGGCCGATCATCAGCTCGCTTTTCTCCTGCACCGGCAGCACGCGTGCGCCGGTCGCCAGGCCGGATGCCTTCTTGAAGGGCATCAGGTAGCTGATCTTTTCCTTGAAGCCGACCACCTGCGCGTCCATCCAGCCGCCGTCGACGGTCTCGATGCGGCAGCGCTGGCCGGTGTGCAGGGGGCAGCCCACCGATTCCAGCAGCAGGCCCTGGGCGCCCACCAGGCGCCCTAGCGGCGTGGCGACCGGCACCCCACCGAGTTCGACCGCGCGCAGGCGTGCCGCGAGCGCCGTCATTCGGCGTCCTCCTCGTCCAGCAGCTGCTCGCGCACCTGGTCCATCACGGCCGTCAGGCGGCCCTGGCAGCCGGCGTCGACTTCATTGTCGCCGGAGCGCACCCGGCATTCGCCCGGCTCGAGGGCCGGGTCGGGCAGCAGGGTCCACTTCTTGGCGCGCTTCGGGTCGAGCTCGAGCACGCGGCGCAGTTCTTCCGGATTCAGGAACACCTCGACCGCGTCGCGCGAAGGCGGCATCACGCTCAGGGCTTCTTCCACCAGGGCGAGCAGCTGCACCGGCTGCAGCGCCAGTTCGGCGCGGATCACCTGGCGCGCGATCTTGCCGACCAGGTCCACCACTTCCTTGCGCTGGGCGGCGCGCATGTCGGTCTTCAGCTTCTTCAGGCCTTTCAGCATGGCGTCGATCGGCTTGGACAGCTCATCGAACTGGGCCAGCGCCATGGCGCGGCCTTCCTCGACGCCGCGCTGCAGGCCTTCGCTTTGTCCCACCGGGAAGCCGTCGGCGCGGCCCTGGTCCAGGCCGGCCTCGTAGCCTTCGCGCTGGCCCTGGCGGTAGCCATCGGACAGCGCGGCCTGCCATTCTTCGGCCGAGCCGATGCCGTCGCCCGCAGCCGTGCCCTTGGGCAGGGCGCTGGTGAGCTGGTACAGGGGCGGGAAGTGATAGGGCCGGAATTGCTTCATTCGGCGGTCGCCTCGGCAAACAGGGCGATGTCGATCTCGCCGGCGTCGGCCAGGTCCTTGACGGTGGCCATGATCTCGCGGCGGGTCTGCTCGATGCGCGACATCGGCACCGGGCCGGAACGGCGCATCAGGTCTTCGAAGCTCTGGGCCTGGCGCTTCGGCATCGCGCCCAGGATCGCATCGCGCAGTTGCGGCTCGGCGCCCTTGAGCGCGATCGCCCACTGCTCCAGCGGCACTTCGTCGAGCAGGCGGGTGATGACCTGTTCGGTCTGGCGCGACAGGATGAAGAAGTCGTACATCGACATCTCGATCTGCGACACGACCTCCGGATCGTGGGCGCGCAGCAGCTCCACCATGCCGGCGCGGTTGTCCTGCAGGCGGTTGAGGATCTCGGCGACCTGGCGCACGCCTTCCACGCTGGCGCTTTGCGTATCCAGCGCTGCCAGGCAGCGGTTCACCAGTTCTTCCAGTTCGTGCAGCACGTCGCGCTCGATCTCGTCGAGGCGGGCCATGTTCAGCAGCACCATCTCGCGACCGTCGGCCGGCAGCGCTTCGAGGATCTGCGAGGCCATGGCGGGCGGCAGGAAGGCCAGGAACACGGCCTGCATCTGCACGTGCTCGCTCGAGATGAATTCGGCCAGCCACTTGGGCGAGGCGTACTGCAGGCGCGCCATCATCGGGCGGATCTCGTCGCCGTAAATGGTGTTCAGGACGCTGTTGGCGATGTCGCTCCCCAAAGCCAGGTCGAGCGAGCGCTTCAGGTAGCTGCGCGAGGCGGCGTGCAAACCGCTTTGCTCGCGGTAGTCGTCGAAGAAATTCTGGACCGCGGTCTTGACCGAGTCGACCTTGATGCCGCTCATGCGCGACATCACCTGGGTCAGCTCCAGCAGTTCTTCGCGCTCGAGGCAGCGCAGCACCGCGGCGGCGCCTTCTTCGCCGATCGAGAGCAGCACGATGGCGGCCTGCTCGACCGGGGTCAGGACGGCTTCGCCGCCATCGAGGTTATTCAGTTCGGCCATGTTTTTTCTGTACCCATTGTTTGACGACTTCGGCAACGCGCTCAGGCTCCTTGCCGGCGAGGACCTTCAGATGGTCGACCATCACGTCGACGGCCGAACCGGCCGGCGGGAGGTCGTAGTTTTCGAGCAGCGGGACCACCGGCATCTTGCCCGGGGCGGCGGCGTCTGCGACGGCGGCCGCACCGGCCAGGGCCGGGGCGCCCAGGGCGGCAGGCGTGCCTGCCGGCAGGGCGGCGATGGCGCCGTCGGCGCTCGCGGCAGCGCCACCCGGCGCACCCGGCAGGCTTGGTGCGGCAGGCATCAGCGGCGCTTGCGGCGCCAGGCGCGCGGTCGCGGCGCGCAGCAGCGGGCGGGCCAGCAGGAGGTAGGCGAGCAGTGCTCCCAACGCATACAGGCCGTAATTGGTCATGTCGACCACGTTGTCGCGTTCCTGCCACCATTCCTGGGCCGGGGCAGCGGCCGGGAAGCTCAGGCTGGAGACGGTCAGCACGTCGCCGCGCGCGGCGTCGATGCCCAGGCCGCCCTTCAGGATCTTCTCGATGTTCGCCAGCTCGGCCGTGGTGTAGCCGACTTTCGGGTTGGCGGCACTGGCATTGTTCAGCACCACCGCCACCGACAGCTTCTTCAGGCGGCCGCGCGAGCGCTTGATCTGGGTGATCGCGCGGTCATAGGCGTACTGGCGGGTGGTGGCGTTCTTGCGCGCGCTGCCGTCGTCGGGCTTGGCGGCGGCATCCGGGGCCTGGCCGTCGGCCGGGCCGTCGGCCGGGGCGGCGTTCGGGTCGGCCACCGGCGGACGGTTCGACAGGGTGCCCGGCACGCCCAGCGCCATGCGGTTGCGCTCCATCTCTTCGCGCATCGCTTCGCTGGTGACCTTCGGGGCTTCGCCGTACTTTTCCTGGGTCTCTTCGATCTTGTCGTTGTCGACGTCGGCGGTGACGCTCATCTTGAAGTTGTTCGCGCCCAGCACCGGCGCCAGCAGTTCGTTGACGTTGCTGCGCACCTCGTCGGTGTAGCGCTTGGCCGCGCTGTTGTCGCCCTGGCCCTGGGCCTGGCCGTCGTAGCCGTCGCTCAGGTCGACGCGCGAGGACAGGTAGTTGCCGGCCTGGTCGACCAGCGACACGCGCGCCGGGTTCAGGTTGGCGACGCTGCTCGACACCATGTTGACGATGGCGGCGATCTGCTCGTTCGACAGCGAGCGGCCCGGCTTGACCGCGACCACCACCGAGGCCGAAGACTGGTCGCTCGCGCCGGCCACGAAGGAGCTCGACTTGGCGATCGCCAGGTGCACGCGCGCCGAGGCGATCGCGTCGATGGTCAGGATGCTCTGCGCCAGTTCGCCCTCGAGGCCGCGGCGGAAGCGCACGTCCTGCACGAACTGCGACACGCCGAGCGGGTCGTTGCGGTCCATCAGCTCGAGGCCGGCCGGCAGCTGGGCGGTTACGCCCTTGGCGGCCAGCAGCATGCGCACCTTGCCCAGCTCGCCGGACGGCACCATCACCTGGCCGCTCTCCGGGTGGATGCGGTAGGGGATGGCTTCGGCTTCGAGCACGCTCATCATGTCGCTGGCGGCGACCTTTTCGCGGGCGCCGAACACCGGCTTGTAGTTGGACTGGTCCTGCCACAGGAACAGCATGACCGCGGCCGTGATGGCCACGGCCAGGCCGAGCAGCAGGCTGAGGTTGTTGCGCAGCGCCGGCGGCATGTCGGGCAGCGTCGGCTTCTTGCCGCCAAAGGCGGCCTTGAGGGTCGAAATCACGAGAGTCTCTGGAATAGGGGAGAGGTCAGACCGGCAGCTTGATCAGTTCGTCCACGGCGCCCATGACCTTGTTGCGAACTTGCATGAGCATCGAGAAGGACAGGCTGGCCTGCTGGCTGGCCAGCATGGCGCCGACCAGGTCGTCGCTCTTGCCGGCGTCGACGGCGGCCATGCGTTCGCCGGCGGCGCGGTCTTCCGCGTCCACGCTTGCGATCGCATCCTTCATTGATTGCGTAAAGGAAAATGCGCCTTGCGAATTGTTAAATGTGGTGCCGGTTGACAGGTCGGCGGCCGGAACGACGGCCAGACGCTTGGCTTCATTTGTCAGGGCAGCAAGGTCAGCTTTGATCAGACCGACAAGTTCAGTTCCCATTCTCAATCCAGTACGAAAAAAGAGGTGTTGCGCGTGTTGTGCGGAGGCGACAAAGTGTGTCTTGTTTTGTCGTCAGAAAACCCGTCGAAGAGCATGCTTTGTTAAATCAGTGTCTACGAACGGCCGTTTTGTTCTTGACCCTTTTGTTGGGGCTCTCCTCTGTATGTGCAGGGAAAAGGGCCGTTTGTTGCGATGCGATGGGAGAGATATTACCGTAGGGCAAGTGGGAAATCAAAGGCGAATGTCAAAGTCTTTGGCGTACATCTCCATGTATAATAGTTTCCCTGCGGAATGAAAAAAAGATATTCGCCGTTTCCTAGTGACCAATAAACAATGCCGATGAATCCACTCGACCGATCGCGCAAGGACGGGGCCGACCGTTCCGGGAAGTACCAGGGTAGTTACCAGGTACTCGATCCCAGCCTGCTGGGACGCCCGGTGCACCTGCTGCCGAAGTTCGCGCGCCGTTTCGCCGATGCCCTGGCCACGACGATGGCGGGGCCCGGCGGGCGCCGCTACTGGGGCAGCTGGCGGCTGGCGAACCTGGCCTTCGAGCGTGCTCCCGACCAGGACGGCCTGCGCTGGCTGGCGGTGGCCGGTCCCCTGGGCACCGCCGCGGTCGCCTTCGAGCGCAGCCTGCTGCTGGATTTGCTGGAAGGCCGCTACGGCCGCAAGAACGCGGCGCCGAGCGCGCCGCGCGACGCCAGCCTGGAGCGCGTGACCGCGACCGAGGAGCGCCTGGCCGCGACCCTCACCGCGCAGTTGGCCGAACAGCTGCATGCGCGCGTGGCCGAAGGACTGGCGGCGGTCGGCGTGGACGTGCCGGGCGCCGACGCCGCGGTGGTGGAAGTGCCGAGCCCCGCGAGCGCGCCGGGCAAGGCCGGCTGGGTCATCCGCATCACCCTGGCGCAGGGCGAGCAGCAGAGCCACTGCTGGATCGGCCTGGACCAGGAACTGATGGCCCATGTGCTGCAGGGCCTGAAGGAAGAGCGCAGCAGCGTGCGCACCGCGCGCGCCGGCAACGACGGCCTGTCCTCCGGCCTGTTCGTGAAGCTCGAAGGACGCCTTGTCAGCAAGGAAACCACATTGGGCGCGCTGTTCGAACTGAAGGTGGGCGACGTCATTCCGGTGTCGGTCGGACGCGCCGACGTGCTGCTGGACGAATCGCGCCTGTTCACGGCCGCCGTGGCCGAGCACAAAGGAAAACTCTGTTTAACCTCTTTTGAAGATGCCGAGTAAATGGACATGAACCTGAACGATCAACTCACTGGCGACGTGATCATCGACGACCTCGAGGGTGTCGAGGCCGCTACCGCCGTCGCGGGCAAGAACGCGGCGCGCCAGCTGCCGCAGATGATGCGCCGGATCCCGGTGACCCTGACGCTGGAAGTGGGCTCGGCCCGCATCTCGCTGCAGGAACTGATGGCGATCGGCCCGTCCTCGGTGGTGCCGCTCGATGCCCTGGCCGGCGAGCCGCTGGTCATCAAGGTCAACGGCGCGCCGATCGGCCGCGCCGAAGTCGTCGTCGCCGGCGAGCAGTACGGCCTGAAGGTCATCGACCTCGACGGCCTGAACCTGGACGCCCTGACGTCATGATGTTGGCAGTCCGCGGCGCATCCAGGCGCCGCGCCGCGCTGGCGCTTGCCGGCGCGCTGGCCTTGCCGCTGCTGCTGGTCGCGCTGCCTGCCGACGCCCAGCAGCAGGGGCCGAGCATCCTGCCCGGGGTGATCCCCGGCTCGACCCAGGGGATGACGGTCAAGTCGCAGATCCTGGTCCTGATGACCCTGCTCGGGCTGCTGCCCGTGATGGTCATGATGATGACCAGCTTCACCCGTTTCGTGATCGTGCTGTCGCTGCTGCGCCAGGCCCTCGGCCTGCAGCAGGGCCTGCCGAACCGGATCATCACCGGCATCGCGCTGATCCTGACCCTCTTGGTGATGCGTCCAGTCGGCGAAGCCGTGTGGAAGGACGCCTTCCTGCCCTATGACCGCGACCAGATCGGCCTGGAGCAGGCCCTCAAGATCGCCGAGGTGCCGGTGACGCGCTTCATGCTGGCCCAGACCAGCAAGACCGCGCTGGCCCAGGTCGCGCACCTGGCGGGCGAGCCGGCCAGCCTGGCGCCCGAGCAGCGCAGCTTCACCGTCAAGCTGGCGGCCTTCGTGCTGTCCGAACTGAAGACCGCGTTCCAGATCGGGGCGATGCTGTTCATCCCCTTCCTGATCATCGACCTGGTGGTGTCCTCGGTGCTGATGGCGATGGGCATGATGATGCTGTCTCCCCTGGTGATTTCGCTGCCTTTCAAGCTGCTGCTGTTCGTGCTGGTGGATGGCTGGACCCTGACCGTGAACACGCTGGTCGGCAGTATCCATGGTTATTAGCTATAAGCGACCGAACGAGAGACATTATTAAATGAGTCCTGATATCGCTGTCGACCTGGTGGCCGAGGCCCTGCAGGTCGTGATGCTGCTGGTGCTGGTGCTGGTGGTGCCGGGCCTGGTGATGGGCCTGATCGTGGCGCTGTTCCAGGCCGCGACCCAGATCAACGAGCAGACCCTGAGCTTCCTGCCGCGCCTCCTGGTGACGCTGGCGGCGGTGATCCTGGCCGGCCACTGGATGACCTCGACGCTGATGGATTACTGCGTCTCGGTGTTCCAGCGCGCGGCCACGCTCGCGTCCTGACGGGAACAAGAAAAACAGATGGAGCTGGTCGGCTTCCTGCTGCCGCTGATGAACGCCCTGTGGTGGCCGTTCGCCCGCATCATGGCCATGATGGCGACCGCCCCGGTGCTGGGCGAGGGCGCGGTGTCGGTGCCGGTGCGCGCGCTGCTGGCGGTGGCCCTGTCCTTCATGATGCTGCCGGTGACGACCCAGAGCGCCGGCGCGCTGCCGGATCCGTTCTCGCTGGCCGGAGTGGTGACGATGTTCGAGCAGGCCGTGATCGGCGGCGTGATCGGGCTGGCGATGCAGTTCGCGATGGCCGTCATCGGGATGCTGGGCTTCCTGGCCTCGAGCCAGATCGGCTTCTCGATGGCCCAGATGAATGACCCGATGAACGGCCAGGCCTCGGACGTGGTCTCTAGCCTCTTGTCGCTGCTGGCGATCCTGGTGTTCTTCGGGATCGACGGCCACCTGGTGCTGATGGGTGTGGTGGGCCAGAGCTTCAAGGCCTGGCCGGTCGGCGCCGGCTACGGGCCGCTGCTGCTGGAGGCGGTGGCGCTGAACCTGGCCTGGGTGTTTTCGGCGGCGATGCTGCTGGCGCTGCCGATCGTGTTTTCGACCATGGTGGTGCAGATCGGTTTCGGTTTCCTGAACCGGGTGTCGCCGAGCCTGAACCTGTTCTCGCTGGGCTTTTCGCTGGTGACGATCTTTGGCCTGTTGATGCTGGTGCAGGTGGTGCGTTTCATCCCTGAGCACTACGTCGCGATGACCAACCAGATCCTGGAGATGCTGCAGGAGCAGATGAAGGTGGCGCATGGCCGATAACGGTACCGGTGGCGACAAGACCGAAAAGCCCTCAGCGCAGAAACTGAAGAAGGCGCGCCAGGAGGGCCAGGTGGTCCGCTCGAAGGACCTGGCGACCGCGGTCGGCATCCTGGTGAGCCTGAAGCTGTTCGCCATGCTGCTGCCGGGCTACATGGAATCCTTCCGCGCGCTGTTCCGGCTGGTCTTCGTGCCGCTGGGCGAAGCCGGGGCGATCGAGAACGCGATGTCGGTGGTGTTCACCAGCGCCCTGATGCTGCTGCTGAAGATGGTGTTGCCGCTGCTGGCTATTCCCGCCGCGATCATTGTCGCCGGCGTGATCCCGGGCGGCCTGGTCGCATCGAGCAAGAACATGGCGCCGAAGTTCAGCCGCCTGAGCCCCATCACGAACATCGGCAACCTGTTCTCGCAAAAGCACTGGATCGGCTTTGCGACCTCGACCGCCAAGGCGATCGTGCTGGGTTTCGTGCTGTGGCACGTGAGCACGTCCGGCACCAAGGCCTACGTCGAGCTGCAGCGCATGCCGCTGTCCGACGCGCTGCTCGGCGGCGCCGACCTGATGCTGGGCGGCCTGATGGCGCTGGTGGCGGTGTTCGTGGTGTTCGCGCTGATCGACGTGCCGGTGCAGGCCTTCCTGTTCACCAAAAACCAGCGCATGAGCAAGCAGGAACTGAAGGAAGAACACAAGAGCAACGAGGGCAAGCCCGAGGTGAAGCAGCGCATCCGCCAGCTGCAGCACCAGCTGGCCCAGCGTAGCGTGCGAAAGAGCGTGCCGACCGCCGACGTGGTGATCGTCAACCCGGAGCACTACGCGGTGGCCCTGAAGTACGACACCGACCGCGCCGAGGCGCCGTTCGTGGTGGCCAAGGGCGTGGACGAGATGGCGCTGTACATCAAGCGCATCGCGCGCGAGCACGACATCGAAACCCTGTCGCTGCCGCCGCTGGCGCGCGCGATCTACAACACCAGCCAGGTGCAGCAGCAGATCCCTGCGCAGCTGTACGGGGCGGTGTCGCAGGTATTGAACTACGTCCTGCAACTGAATGCGTTCCGTGCAGGCCGGCGCCAGGCGCCCCCACGGTTCCCCAACGAGGTGGTGGTCCCATCTCATTTGAGTGAGGTTTCTGCATGAATTCCATTAACGGCTTCGTCTCGGAGCTGAAGCGCCAGAAGTTCGCCGGCCCGATCTTCCTGATCGCGCTGCTGGCGATGATCATGCTGCCGCTGCCGCCGGTGCTGCTGGACGTGCTGTTCACGTTCAACATCGTGCTGGCGCTGATCGTGATCCTGGTGTCGGTGACGGCCAAGCGGCCGCTCGACTTCTCGGTGTTCCCGACCGTGATCCTGGGCACCACCCTGATGCGCCTGGCGCTGAACGTGGCCTCGACCCGCGTGGTGCTGCTCAACGGCCACACCGGCCCGCATGCGGCCGGTAACGTGATCGAGGCCTTCGCCAACGTCGTCATCGGCGGTAACTTCGTGGTCGGCCTGGTGGTGTTCGTGATCCTGATGATCATCAACTTCATCGTCGTCACCAAGGGCGCCGAAAGGATCTCGGAAGTGTCGGCGCGCTTCACCCTGGACGCGCTGCCCGGCAAGCAGATGGCGATCGACGCCGACCTGAACGCGGGCCTGATCAACCAGGAAAAAGCGACCCAGCGGCGCAAGGACGTGGCGGCCGAAGCCGACTTCTACGGCGCCATGGACGGCGCCTCGAAGTTCGTGCGCGGCGACGCGATCGCCTCGATCCTGATCCTGATCATCAACCTGGTGGGCGGTATCGCCATCGGCGCCCTGATGCACGACCTGCCGCTGGGCGAAGCCGCCAAGGTGTATGCGCTGCTCACCATCGGTGACGGCCTGGTGGCGCAGATTCCGGCGCTGCTGCTGTCGGCGGCGGCGGCGATCCTGGTGACCCGCATCGGCGAATCCGGCGACCTCGAAAAGCAGGTGAGCGGCCAGATGCTGGCCCAGCCGGCGGTGCTGTTCTCGGTGGCGGGCGTGATGATCGTGCTCGGCCTGGTGCCGGGCATGCCGATGTTTACCTTCTTCACCTTTGCGGCGGTGGTGGGCTTCGTCGGCTGGAAGCTGACCAGGCGCGTGCAGGCGCCGGACAATCCAGGGGTGGCCGCGATCGAGGCCGCGCTGCGCGACGAGCGCGCGCCGGAGCTCGACTGGCAGGCGCTGCCGGTGGTGCAGCCGGTGACGGTGGCGGTGGGCTACAAGCTGGTCGGCATGATCGACAAGGCCCAGGGCGAGCCGCTCACCAAGCGCATCAAGGGCCTGCGCCAGAGCCTGTCGGAGCAGATGGGCATGGTGTTACCAAGCATCGGCGTGCGCGACGACCTGGCGCTGCGCCCCTCGCAGTATGCGATCAGCCTGTCGGGCGTCGTGGTGGCCGAAGCGGAGGTGATGCCCGAGCACCTGATGGCGATCTCGTCGCCCAACGTGTACGGCGAGATCGACGGCATCCCCGGCATCGAGCCGGCCTACGGCATGGCGATCACCTGGATCACGCCCGAGCAGAAGGCCGATGCGCTGGGCCTGGGCTACCAGGTGGTCGAGGTGGCGAGCGCGATCGCCACCCATACCTCGAAAGTGGTGCGCGAGTACCTGCACGAACTGTTCCGCCACGAGGACGTGCCGGCGATCCTGGAGCGCCTGCAGGCGCTGTCGCCGAAGCTGGCCGGGGCACTGGAAAAGGCGCTCACCCACACCCAGCTGCTGCGCGTGTTCCGCGTGCTGCTTGCCGAAGGCGTGTCCTTGAAGGACATCGTGGTGATCGCCACCACGCTACTGGACAGCTCGGAGAGCACCAAGGATCCTATCCTGCTGGCGGCCGAGGTGCGCTGCGCGCTGCGGCGCCAGATCGTGTCCGGCCTGTTCGGCAAGAAGAAGGATATGCCGGCGTTTAACCTGTCGGCCGAATTGGAAAACATGCTGCTCGGTTCCCTGAACCAGGCGCGCCAGAACAATGGCGGCAAGGTAGCGCTGGACAACTACCCGATCGACCCGCAGCTGCTGTCCCAGCTGCAGATCAACATGCCGGTGGCGCGCGAGCAGATGAAGCAGCAGCGTACGCCGCCGCTGCTGCTGGTGCTGCCGCAGGTGCGCCCGCTGCTGGCGCGCTACGCCAAGCTGTTCGCGCCGGGGCTGCACGTGCTGTCGTATAACGAGATTCCCGAGAACCGGGACGTGTCCATCGTCGGTACCGTCGGCTGATCCGCCAAGGAAGTTGGTGAAATATTATTTCATCAATAGCGTGCTGCTGAAATAATATTTCAGCCTTCGCGCGCCTGCGTCTCCGCCGCGTCGAGGCGCGGCAGCACCAGGGCCAGTTCGGCCACCGCGCGGAACACGGGCAACGTGAGCACCTGCACCACGTCGCTCGACGCCATCCGTGCATGCACCGGTGCCAGCGGCAGGCTGTCGCGGTAGCGCCAGCGCTGCACCTGCAGGCCGGCGCGCGCGATCGCGTCTTCCAGTTCCGGCTGCAGCTTGCGCAGCCGCGTCAAGGCCGCCGCATCGGGGGCGCACAGTTCCACCGCCAGTCCGCCGGGGATCGCCTCCACCTGCAGCACGACCGCGGTGCCATCGGCCAGTTCCAGTTCGAGCCGCAGCGCGGCCCGGCTGCGCTTGCGCCGGCCGGACGCGCCGTCGGGTTGCTCCTGCAGCACCCCCAGGTGCTGGTCCTTGGCGCCGCCCGCGTGCACGGTGAAGCGCCAGGCGTCCTGCAGCAGCAGCGGATGGTCCGCCTGGCGCAGCACGCGTCCCTCCTGGCTGGCCGCCAGCACCGCCGGCGGCAGCTGGCCCGCCTGGTTGCGCAGCTCGCGATCGGTCATCTGCTTGCCGTACTGGCGCACCATGGCCTGCCAGGACGTGGCCAGTGTGCGGCCGTCGACCGCCTGGAAATGCATCTGGCGCGCCAGGAAGACCTGGTCGGGGCGCATGGCCAGGCCTTCCGGCCCCGGCTCGCCCTGCGCGGCAGGGGCGGGCGCGAGCAGCTGGGACATCGGCAGGGGCGGCTCGCCGCCGTCGAAAGGCGCCAGCGCGACGGGCGCGGCCGCGGCCACCGCGCCGACGCCCAGCGGCGTTGCCGTGGGCGGCAGGAGAGGGACGATGGACGGGATGCTGGACATGAGGATCTACCTATGAAAAAAAGGCCAGCCTTTGCGGGCCGGCCTTTCGATACTACCCCGAACTGTGCCCGGGAGCGAGGATTACTGCAGCAGCGACATGACCATCGAGGACATGCTGTTCGACTGCTTCAGCATGGCGGTGCCGGCTTGCATCAGCATCTGGTTGGAGGTCATCTTTGCGCTTTCGCTTGCAAAATCGACGTCCATGATGCGGCCGGTGGCGTTGGCGGTGTTGGTGCTGATATTCGACAGGTTGTTGTAGACGTGGTTCAGGCGGTTCGCCGCCGCGCCCAGCGACGAGCGCACGGTTGCGACGGCGTCGATCGCGTCGGAGACGTTCTTGATCGAGCCGTTGGCGAGCGTTGCGGTCGACAGGGCGGTGCCGGTGCCCGTACCGGCAGTGCCGAGAGAGCTGAACAGATGGACTGTGTTGACCGAACCAAGTTTGGTATGCATGTCGGTGAGAGGCTTGCCCGCGGCGCCGGCGATGTCGAGGTCCATGGTTTCG
This sequence comes from Massilia sp. LC238, assembly GCF_000735635.1. NCBI lineage: Bacteria > Pseudomonadati > Pseudomonadota > Betaproteobacteria > Burkholderiales > Oxalobacteraceae > Massilia > Massilia sp. LC238. The sequence goes on from NZ_JNNN01000081.1 coordinate 57,734, forward strand.
CCGGACGACGCACCGATCTGGAACTTGACTGCCGCGTTGAGCTTGCTGTCCGTTTTCGTGCTCAGCAGCGAGGTGCCGCCGAACGAGGTATTGCCGACGATGTTGCTCAGTTCATCGGTCAGGGCGTCATATTCCGACTGCATTGCGGTTCGGTCGGTATCCGACGAGGAGCCGTCGGCGGCCTGGGTGGCCAGATCCTTCATGCGGGTCAGGATGTTGGTGACTTCGTCGAGTGCGCCTTCGGCGGTCTGCAGCATCGAGATCGAATTCTGGGTATTGCGCATGGCCACGCTCATGCCGCTGGTCTGGGCTTTCAGGCGGGTAGCGATCTGCAGGCCGGCTGCATCGTCCATGGCCGAGTTGATACGGAAGCCAGTGGACAGACGGGTCATCGAGGTCGACAGCGACGACTGGGTGCGCGACAGCGAATTCTGGGCTGACAATGCGGCGTTGTTGGTGTGAAGACTCAGCATGGTGAACTCCTGGTTGTAAGGAAGATTGTCGCGCAGTCCGCTGTGACACGTCTATTCTATGCGCTCACCAATACAAGGCGACCTACCAGAGTCTGACGTTAAGTGCTGTAAGAAAATTTTTTAAAGGTGTAAACGACAAAGCCAGCCCGCAGGCTGGCGTTGGATGCGTCTGACAGACGTTTCAGACGTAGATTACTGCAGAAGCGACATGACCATCGACGACATGCTGTTCGACTGCTTCAGCATGGCGGTACCTGCCTGCATCAGCATCTGACTGGAGGTCATCTTCGCGCTTTCGGTGGCGAAGTCGACGTCCATGATGCGGCCGGTGGCGTTGGCGGTATTGGTACTGATATTGGCCAGGTTGTTGTGCACGTGGTCGAGGCGGTTTGCGGCGGCACCCAGCGAGGAGCGCAGGGTGCTGACGCTTTCAATTGCGGTCTTCAGGCGATCGATACTGCCGTTCGCATTGGATGCGCCAGTTGCTAGACCGGTTGCTTCGCTGGCGATCGTCGCCACCAGTTCTTTGCCGCCTTCGCCGCCTTTCGACCAAACAGCGGGGGCACCGGCAGCGTCGACTGTAATCGAGCCGCCATTGAATTTGCCTGCCGCAGCATAAATATTTTTGTGCATGGTGTTGAGCTCGGTGCGCAGATCGAGGGACATCTTCTCACCGGTGCTGGCGCCGATCTGGAAACTAACCGCGTCCTTCAGTTTGCCGGTCGAGTTGTTCAACAGTTCGGTTCCGCCGAAGGTCGTATTCTTGACGATATTAGTCAGCTCATCGGTCAGCGAGGTGTACTCGGCCTGCATGGCGGTGCGGTCGGCGTCCGAGGACGAACCGTCGGCAGCCTGGGTGGCGAGATCCTTCATGCGGGTCAGGATGTTGGTGACTTCGTCGAGCGCGCCTTCGGCGGTCTGCAGCATCGAGATCGAATTCTGGGTATTGCGCATGGCTACGCTCATGCCGCTGGTCTGGGCTTTCAGGCGGGTAGCGATCTGCAAGCCTGCAGCGTCGTCCATGGCCGAGTTGATGCGGAAACCGGTCGACAGGCGGGTCATCGAGGTCGACAGCGACGACTGGGTGCGCGACAGCGAATTCTGGGCCGAGAGGGCGGCGTTGTTGGTGTGAAGGCTCAGCATGTGAACTCCTTGTTATACGAAAAGGTCGGTCGCGCAGCCTGGTGGGATACATGTTTTCCGCGCGCTCACCAGTACAAGGCGACCCGGGCAGTTCGAACATTAAGTGCCATGTGGAAATTTTTGGCCCGAGCGTAAACGACAAAGCCAGCCCGGAGGCTGGCTTATTCCAATGCGCCGCGTGGCGCGTCGAACGATGATTACTGCAGCAGCGACATGACCATCGAGGACATGCTGTTCGACTGCTTCAGCATGGCAGTGCCCGCCTGCATCAGCATCTGGTTCGAGGTCATCTTCGCGCTTTCGGTGGCGAAGTCGACGTCCATGATGCGGCCGGTGGCGTTGGCAGTGTTGGTGCTGATATTGGCCAGATTGTTGTGCACGTGGTCGAGGCGGTTGGCGGCGGCGCCGATGCCCGAGCGTACGGAGCTGACTTCTTCGATGGCGGTCTTGAGATTGTCGATCATCGTCGACGCATTCTTGGTCAATTCGGTGCCGGTAAAGGAGATAGCCGCGCCAAACGAGTTGTAATTGCCGCTGACAGTCCGAAGCGCAGCATGGAGCGAAGTCATGTCGGTCGAAAGATCGAGCGACATGGATTCTCCGGACGAGGCGCCGATCTGGAAACTGATTGCTGCCGAGAGCGATCCATTCTTGACTGCCGCAGCCGCGGAGGCGGCGGAGGCGGCCGAGTAGGCGGCCGTCGCCCCCTTCAGGTTATCCGCCTCGGTCTTGGCTTGGAGTGCAAGATCAAAGGCGGCCTTTTTCGCGTCCGTGTTGGCTTTCAGGAGAGCGTCGGTCGGGTCCGCATCCGACAGGGCTTTGGCGGCATCGTAGTCGCTTTTCGCACTCGTATGCGCGCTGTCGGTAGCAGTCGTGGCACTGGCTGCATTGCTGGCAGCGGTAGCGGCGTCGGCGGGTTCCGTTCCTGTCGCCTTCCTGTTCATCAGTTTGGCGCCGCCAAACGAAGTATTGCCCATGATATTGCTCAGTTCGCTCGCCAGCGAATCGTATTCCGACTGCATCGCACCTTTGTCGGCAGCGCTGGAAGAGCCGTCGGCAGACTGAGTTGCCAGGTCCTTCATGCGCACCAGGATGTTGGTGACTTCGTCGAGCGCGCCTTCGGCGGTCTGCAGCATCGAGATCGAATTCTGGGTGTTGCGCATGGCCACGGCCATGCCGCTGGTCTGGGCTTTCAGGCGAGTGGCGATCTGCAGGCCGGCGGCGTCGTCCATGGCCGAGTTTATGCGGAAGCCCGTCGACAGGCGGGTCATCGAGGTCGACAGCGTGGACTGGGTGCGCGACAGCGAATTCTGGGCCGACAGGGCGGCGTTGTTGGTGTGGAGGCTCAGCATGGTATTTCCCGGATATTTACGTGTCTCGTGTCGCGCCCCTTGCGCTTATAAGTACAAGACGACCCTCAGGCGCGTTCCATTAAGAAAGACACGAAATTTATTTCAATATAGAAATGGCCAGTATGAAACTGGCCATGGTCCTAGTATGGAGCTGTGCTTATTGCAGCAGCGACATGACCATCGAGGACATGCTGTTCGACTGCTTCAGCATGGCGGTGCCTGCCTGCATCAACATCTGGTTCGAGGTCATCGTCGCGCTTTCGGTAGCGAAGTCGACGTCCATGATGCGGCCGGTGGCGTTCTTGGTGTTGGTGCTGATGTTGGCCAGGTTGTTGTGCACGTGGTCGAGGCGGTTGGCGGCGGCGCCGATGGCCGAACGAACGGTGCTGACGCTTTCGATCGCGGTCTTGAGCCTGTCGATGGTGGCGTTGGCCCTGGAGGCGCCAAGGCCGTCATTTGCAGCCAGTTCGGTGATCTCCTTGCCTTTGTCGGCCGCACTGCCGATCGCCGTGCCGCCATCGAAGCCGAGAGCGGCAAGCTGGATATTGGTGTGCATGGTGGTGACACTGGTGCCGATGTTCAGCGTCATCTTTTCGTCCTTGGACGCGCCGATCTGGAAGTCGATCGAGGCGGCGAACTTGCCCAGCGCGCCAGTGGTGTTGTTCAGCAGGCCAGTGCCGCCGAAGCTGGTATTCTTGACGATGTTGCTCAGCTCGTCGGTCAGCGAAGTGAACTCGGCCTGCATCGCGGTACGGTCAGCCGTCGACGACGATCCATCGGCCGACTGGGTCGCCAGATCCTTCATGCGGGTCAGGATGTTGGTGACTTCGTCGAGCGCGCCTTCGGCGGTCTGCATCATCGAAATCGAATTCTGGGTGTTGCGCATGGCCACGCTCATGCCGCTGGACTGGGCTTTCAGGCGGGTAGCGATCTGCAGGCCGGCTGCATCGTCCATGGCCGAGTTGATGCGAAAGCCCGTCGACAGGCGCGTCATCGAGGTCGACAGCGTGCTCTGGGTGCGCGACAGCGAATTCTGTGCCGACAGGGCGGCGTTGTTGGTGTGAAGGCTCAGCATGGTTAACTCCTAGGGGGGTGATCGGGCGATTTGCCCTCACAAGCTCAAGGCGACCGCGATCGAGCAGCGATTAAGTTCCATGAGGAAATATTTTGCATGTGAGCACTCTGTCATGAAATAGTTGCGTCTGCACTGGCAAGCCTGAAGCCGTTATCATTGCGGGCTTGATCCTTTCCCTGGCTTGCACAAGTGACGACTGCTCCGACTTCTCCTGTTCCTCCCCGCCGCCTATCCGTCGCCCCTATGATGGACTGGACCGAATTAAGTGGGGATTGCCCCACGTTTTTCTGAATTATCGACGTCTGTGCCAATTTTGTGCCAAGCCCCGGTCTGGGCAAACTCGGTCGTGCCAATATCTGAGCCAAGTGACAGCTGCTTAATAGCGCCTACCAAACCACTCGGCATACCTGGATAGATGAGCGAGCAAGCGAGCGAGAGGAGATCCTGATGGATGCAGTGCTTACCGATACCGCTTGGACGATGCATGAGCTAGCCGACGAGATGCTAGGTGGCCTTCCCCCACTACATCACCCATTGTTCGACCCAACATCTCCAGGACAGGATGAGAAGCGTGTAGCCACGACGTGCCGCATCCACACACTTCTCGAAGCTCAGGCGCTGCCCGAGACCCTGCAAGTTGAGGCAGGTACGACGCGGGCGCCGAAAGACCTATTTTGAGTGCGTTAAAGAGCTGCAACCCGCATGGATAGTAGGTTTTGCAGTGGCGTCGAGCTCTGTTACAAATTATCGAAGAATTTCGTTTTCGATAACGTCATGCGGGTGTACTGTGTCGCTCCCATCGTTATAGGAGAGACAATGACTTCCCCATTCATCAAGCATCGGAGCAAGGTATTGGGCGGCTACGGAGCAGCGCAGTTCCTAGAGTCTGCAGTTTTGGCCATGTACAACGGACAGGATTACAAAACAGGCCTGTCACGTCTGACGAATCTTGACCAAGATCACTTGGCCGCATTCTTAGAGATGGCAGAGTCGTACGCCCGCAATGGCGAAAACGACCCGGCATTTATGGAGCTGGCTCAAGAGTGTGTAAGCCGGCGTGAGTAGGATTGGTGCAAGCCTCTAAGGGTAATTTGTGCCTTAGAGGCTCGTCCAAGACTCGCCCTCATCAAGGGCGTCGTTATATGCCTCAGACGTCAAGAAGGCATGGCGCGCTGCTGCTGGCATGGCAGAGGCGGCCATCATGAGCCAGTGAGCACGTGGTTCCTCACTGAGGCTCTTCCGCCAAAACATGCCTTCATGTGGGCCATCTGCCGGGATAGGGAACACACCACCTACAGCTTCCTGGTCATCCTCATAGAGTTTCAAGTTCCAGCCGCCTCCAAGATCCTGAGGGCGGGGGCTTATTTCATAGCTGCGTTTCATGCTAGTCTGCTTTGAATGTCCCTTTATTCAGCAGCTTTCAGCAGCGCTGCTTGTTTGGCCACCGTTCCACGGCTGCAGCCTACCAACTCCATAATCTCCTTCCAGCTCGACACGCCAGCCTTCAAGTGACGCTGAATCAGTGTGTTGCGCTCGGCATCCTCGGCTCGGCCTTTGTACTTACCGGCAGCCTTCGCCTTCTCGACGCCTTGAGCAGCGCGCTGCCGGCGCGTCACATAGTCTTTGCGTGCGATCGCAGCCAGCATGTCGAGCATCATATTGTTTATGGCGTCGAACATGCGCGCGGTGGTTTCGTCGGTCGCGATCATCATCCACGACGTTGGCAGATCCAGGGCAACAACCTTGATGTGCTTCTCATTGAGCGACTGCTTCAGCTTGGCCCAATCCGCTTCGTTCAGGCGCGACAGGCGGTCGACCTGTTCAATCAGAAGGATGTCGCCTACCGATGCGTCAGCGATGAGCTCAAACAGGGCAGGGCGCTGCAGCGATGCGCCGCTTTCGTTCTCGACGTAGAAGGCAGCGATGTTCAAACCACGTTCAGCCGCAAAGGCTTCCAGCTGGGCCTTAGCTCGGCTGGCGTCCTGCTCCTTGGTCGATGCGCGAAGGTATCCACGAACAAACATGGTCTTTCTCCTTTGGAACTATCTTGAGCGGTTAGGATAAGTTGCGATCTAGTGTGATCCATTATAAGTGGTCTAATATCAAAGGTCTAGTATAAATGGTTCAATTGAATTTCGATGCCTGAACAGATGCGCGTGCTTTCTGGTCTAGTTAGGGAATACCCAAAATGAACTGTAGAACTCAGTCAGCAAAAAAACTACATCAGTAGAAAAACTTGCTGACCACAGTCGTGTAATCTACCATCATAGTTCTAACAGCAATATGCTGTGTACTTAGGGGAATCAATCATGATGCAAGTAATCCTGGAACTGCACCAGAACACCGTAGCTGACCTGATCAAAGCAGCAACCGTTCAGGGAATGGAGTTCAAGAAATATGTTGAGATGCGCTTGAATGCCGATCTCGACCAGGTAGTCGAAGAGCAGGCGCCGGCTAACGCGGTCAGCGCAGACGATGTCGAAGATATTGCTCAAGCTATCTTCACGGAAGCTTTGAGCTACCCTGCCAATAAGCAGTATCTGGTTGAGAAGGTGTATGGCCGACTGAACAGGGGCGACTGGAGTGTTCATGACCGAGGCACCCGAATCAGGGTCGGCAAGGCCTTCAAGCGTCTGGTGGATGCTCAATCTGCTGGCGGTACTCAGCTCGAACATGGCTATCAGATGAAAGTGCGCTTCCTGCACAAGAATGCGCAAAATCAAGCCGTATACCAAACTGAGCGTGTCGGCTAATCAGGTGGCCAAGTGGAGGAATCAGCCCTGCATTAGCAGGGCTTTTTTGTTTGTCGCTACTTATCCTGACAAAAACAGGGCTACTCTGACTAGTGCCGGTCTGAAGTCAGAAGGTTAGGGATTGGCTACAAAAAAGCCGTTGATGAAGCAGCGGCTTTTGAAGAAATCAGACATGCGAAGGGGTTCGCCAAAGACCGAACCCTCGGTTCGCAGATCGCAAATTTACGAGCGGCTCCACTTTCGACGCACGATGCCCAGGCCAGCCAAGCCAAGGCCGATCAGCAGGCCGGATGCTGGCTCCGGCACGGGGGCTTCAGCAGCACTAAGCTCAAACGACGTTATGTTGCCATAGTTGCTTCCAATGGAACCGGTTGGGGAATTTTCAAATGAAAAGACGCGGTTGAAAGCCCCACCTGAGGTGGGGTTGTATTGAACCGCTGGGCCACCGGTATTACCCAGTGCCACTATGTCAACGAGCAAGTCACCCTTGGTAGGGTCATAGGAAAAAGCCCCGTTGAACGAAATTGCCGAGTGCACATCTAGGATCCCAGAAAAACTTTTAACCTCGAACACCGAATTGTCTGCGCCCAGATTCGCGTTAAAGTTCGATGCAAGAGAACCCGTTTTATTAGCACCTGTCGACAAACTTATTTGCCACAGATTGTTTGGAGCCCAAGAGGAGGAGTACGAAACAAAGAAGCTTACGCTATTGATCGTCACAGGTGACGTGCCGAAAGCTGAAGCAGAGTACGACTGCTGATAATGGCTGACGCAGGCAAAAGTACAGTCGCCCTCGAGGACCGTACCGCCCGTGATCAGAAGCGGAGTTGCAAAAGAGCCGAAAGATGCGGCGGACAGGGCAAGGGCAACAGCAAGCTTGGACAGTTCGTTTTTCATGATCTATTTTTTGACAAAATTCTACTTCTTGCAATTTTTGTGCCAAAAAAATAAGATGTTAAAAATCAACTACTTGCATAAAAAGAATTTTTCTTTTAGATGGATTCTGTAAAATTTCCCGACAAGATGGGGTGTAGGGCCAAAACAACTCGGAAGGCGTCGGAATAACGTCGGAATGGATCCTATGGACCAAAATAGGCCGAGCGAACCCGGCCAGCTCCTTAGGTCTTCCGGTACGCCAACCCAATGATGAATAGGGTCGTGAGGATCACTAGGTAAGCGCCGCCTACAGGACTGCGCTCTAGGGCAAGGACAAAGCCTGCAGAGGCGGTAACAAGGCCTGACAAGGCGGTGACGAGCCTAGGAGTGATTTTGACTTGCATAGGAAAGCTCCTTGAATGAGTAAGTGCACCTGCGAACGCCGCAGGGCTACAGCTATCTAGACAACGTGTATCACTTTGCCGTGGCCGCGCTGATGATTCCTCTGGTGGGTTTTCCGGCGCTGCGACTAGGCCATGGTGTTGTCACGACGAGAGCGATGAGCGCACTTTTTCATACAGTCACTTCGATTTCCTCTTGTGGTTCTTTCCGCTTGCTGCCTTCTGCACAGGGTTATCCACGAAATCTGTTAATGGATTGCATTCTTGGCAATAGCTCTCAGCCTGGGGCACGCTTCGTGTGTATTTGGTGTACGTTTCGTGCTTGCCTGGTGAACGCTTCGTGGTCGTCAAGGTCAAGGTCGTTGGCCACACTCCAATGCGCTACCCTCCGCCTCAAGGTCGCCATGTTCGATCGAGACCGCCATGTGTTCGACGCCATCCCCTTTGTCTGCGAGGTGTTCGACAACATTCCGTTCGTTTGTGGCAAGTCGAGCGGAAACCTAATAGTTTTGCTAGGGGAATAAGCTGCTGAGATGCCAGTAGTAGGCGAACTGTCCAATGGAAGACACTTGTACCTGGGGGCTGCGAGATCATGCCTGAGGACCGTGACGATCTATCGCATGGAGGTGCCACAGTTCCTTTCAGCGTAATAAGGGAGGAAATATGCAAGTTGCTCCCTGTTTACACAGGTTGCCCCTCGCAGTTCGCTGTTTATGTGATTACAATGGCGTTATGGAAGCACACAGTGCGACTCCTGCTAGAGTGCTCCGTGCACAGCAGGCACTTTTAGGGCGTTTACAGGAAGGGTCACAAATCCTAACGCCCACTAAATAGAGCTGGAAGGTCAACGACCAAAAGCCTGCCGCGCTATCTCTCGCTGGCGGTCGAAATATTCCCCAAGATCGCGTACATCGACAAAAATCTGTCGTCCCTGTTTCCGCGTAGGGAGGGGAAATTTCCCCATGCTGAGCAGATTGTACGCCGTCCCGATTTTAATTCCCATTTCATTACAGGTCTCCTCTAATGTTAAACTGATCTTATTATGTTTCCAGCACAGCATCATGAACGAGTCCATTATGATCCCTTTCTGGAAGTACGGGCGGGCAAAGCGTGAGCAATGGAGGTGAAATAACAATAAATGTTGAGCATATTAGTGAAATGATTTTGCATAGAAATTAAGGTCCAGGCACATGCACACAAATCTACGTTGGATCAGTGTTATAAATCTTGCTGAATCTTATATCGAAGGGCGCATGAATTTTGTTATGGATACAGAAAATCACCCAATAACCATGTTTTTTCGCAAATTCCCAACACAGTTTCAAAGATGTTAATAATCGCTATCTGTTTAAAACGACATATGTTTCGTTTTAATTTAAAACAAGTTAAGTTTTGCATCAGAGAATGCGGTATCGCTAAATATTTCGGCTAAATTTGTAAGAAAAACAGAGAAACTACATTTTCCTGTCCAAAGCCGCCCGAGAAATTTGGTATCGTAATTGCTCAATCTCTTGGAGCTATTACGATGGAAAACGATTTAGATTTTACGAGACCCGAACTCGGATGCTTGATTCGCCATGCGTTTGAAGGCAAAAACTCAGCTCAAGCACTATCTCGACAAGCTCCCGCTCGGACGATCCAGTTTGAAATCCCCGACCTGGAACCTGCACCAATCCAAAAAAATTTCCAAAAACGCAATCTGAACCGGATCAATGCAGCGAAGTCAGCGGCACGGCGAGAAATGCGAGCTAGCGCTGACCATCGACAACTGCATCTGGTTTTTGCTGAGTGTGAAGTCGCGGCCGAGTGATCGCATGAAGCCACAACTGAACAAGCTAACTGCAGACGCATGTACTGAGCAACGAAGCAATGCCAAGTTTGAAAAGGTGCAGAGCCGCAGCACTCGTATCGGCGTTGCCGAGATGCTTCACTTGTACGAATCCGAGCAAACCCGTAAGCTCCTCACGGAGCGTTATGGCTCTGCTTACGAAACAGAAAATGAAATTCTCAAATCCATTCGTCGACAAGACGAGGATGAGCTGAATGCTATACGCCGCGAGGTTGCTAGGCGGGTAGCAATGATAACTAGTGCTGAGGGAAAGATTGCCAACTACATCGACTTAAGCCGACATGAAATTAAGCAACTAGCTGTCTCTTTGGCAGAACTGTATGTCGGCAACCGCGACGAAAAAATAAGCGAGGCACAGAATTTGCTTGGACACAATATCCCCGGTTCCACGCGTGAATCACAATATGCTCGCGTATGTGACGCGTCATTCTGGCGTCGATCACTTACAGTTGCCGTTGAGAGAGGCCGAGAACAATTCTTCCTTCGTCTCGGGAAGCTTGGATTGTCAGACGAACGTTATGCCTCAGATCTAGGCGTTGATGCCAGGGAGCAACAACTCCGGATGCAGCAAAGGTGGATAGAGAACACTGTACTAAGAAAAAAAAATGATGCTGAGATGGGTAGGAATTCCGCGAAAAGCGAAATCCGTTTAGCTGATGTCGTAAAAACGCCAAAGCAAAAATTCGCGAAACTTTACAGTTTCATCAAAGCAATGGAGAAGCTTGCCCAGAAATCGAAACTTCATTCCGCTATGCTGACTATTACACTTGAACCAGAGTGGCATCCGAATCCTCAATACGGAAAAAATACATGGAACGGAAAATCTCCTAGGGCAGCGCATAAGTCGTTCTGTACACGGTGGCAGGCAGTTTTGCGAGATCTTCATCGAATTGGGATTCGCCTTAGCGGTTTCAGGGCAACTGAGCCGCACGGCGATGGGTGTCCTCACTACCATACCTGGTTGATATATCGCCCTGAACACGAAAAAAAAATTTTGCTTACGATAATGCGATACTTCCAACTAAAACTGAAAGTTAGATCGCCAGTTGATGATAAAGAAGCAACCAACGATATTATTTATGAGAACAGAAATGATTTTATTGTAGGAAAATGGAGGGCATGTACAAAAGAAGACGAGGAATCCCAGGTTGAACTTTCTCGAATTGATCCAGCTCGAAGCAAGGCTGCTTCCTATGTAATGAAGTACGTCATGGGTACGCTACCAAAAAGCTTGAAGGATCTCGCTCAAGTAGACAATAAAAAAAATGCTGGGCAGTCTAAGAAAAGTGATGGGATGGCACGCGTTGACACATATCGTGCAATCTGGGGTATGAATCAAGGGCGGCTTTTTGGTGTTGCTAAGTGCTTAAGCGTCTGGGATCAGTTTAGGCGTATGCAGAAACCTCCTGCACATTGGTTTTTGCGAAAATTGTGGGTGATGGCGCGCGGAGGAACCGCAGAAGGAAGGGTCGCTGCAGGTTGTGGACAGCGCGCGGATGCGTACCATTTTTTGCAGATGTTAGGTGGGCTTGATGCCGCTCGAAACGGAAAAAGAAATACTAAACGTTATGTTATCAGTCGTTTGGTTGAGACTGGCGTTAATAAATACGGAGATAAAATTGAGAAGACGATTGGATTGAGATTATTGAAGAAAAAGAACAGGAAGGTCGAAAAACTTAATATTAGTGCGAAGACTAATAAAAAAGTCTCGACGAGTTTTGTTGAAGTTCTCGTTACCTTACGGACAAAGCTCGACGAGTGGGCATTTGAAACTAAAATTCAAAGTCTTTTCAAAAAGTTTCCAAGTTCGACTAGGGCAGCAGCGCAAGATACTTAGCGGCGCTAAGAACAACATTGTATAAATATGGCCGGTCAACCGGCTATTTGTCGTTGTGTGCTAGTAACCGAAGAAGATATTTCTTCATTTTTTATATATGCTCATTGTTCAATAACTGAAAATGACACAGCAATAAGTCTAATTTTAGCTCGAATTCTCCAAATTCCACGTGAATTTCTAGCATTTTTAGGCGCGCCTAGAATTCCGGCTAAAAACGAAAGAAGTTTCAAACGGAAAACTTTACCTAGTTATCCGAGGGGAGTAACTAGAAGGCTAAATAATCTAGCCTTCATTACCTCGTTAACGCGCTAGCAAATACTAAATAGCGAGTTTAGAGCTTCCGGATAGAATTCTCACTTTTCCAGCCTTTTTCCGTCTCTTATTGAGCTGAAGCATTAGTGTCGATATCATTTTAAGATATGCATCACAGCCGTCCTTTGAACCGTTAGGTTCGCGGAGTTCTTTAATCGGTTATTTGCAGAACATCTTGTAAGAGCCAGTGGTGAAGGTCCACGCTTTGTCGATCGACAGGCCGTTTGCAGCGCCAGTTGCATCGCCAGTAGCCTTGCCAATGAAGCGAACATTGTATTTGGTGTTCGGCTTGAATGGGGTCTTGGCGACGTAGTGAGCAACGTTGCTGCCCAGGTAGATACCATCCTGCGGGGTGCTTGCCTTGGTGATGATACGAGCATCCAGCGGGGTAGCTTGACCTTCTTCAGTCACGGTGAAGCTGGTGACACTCAGAGCGGTCGATGCCTGCGAAGCCACGGTGACAGGCGAGCTAGTCTTGGTGCACATGTTCGCAACGGTCATTTCCATCTCCTGATAGAACGGATTTGGGCTTTCCAGGCTGTGGGTCAGGTACACGCCAGTCTGATTGTTGGCCGGGTACACGCCAACATAATCACCTGCGTTGACCTGTGGCTTGATCGCGGCCAGGTTTGCCAGCAGAGGCGACGCTGCATCTTCAGCCGAGATGCCCACATGGGTCATGCCTTGGTGCATCATGGCATTGCGGTGATACAGGCCGTTGACCAGGTTGTCGATGGCCGATGCGTCAGGATTGCCAGCTTGCAGGCTGAAGGCAATCACTTCGGTCGAAACGGTAGCAGCGTAGCCAGCAGCGATCACGCGATCCTGAACAGTAGCGCCAGTGAAGCCAGGCTTGCCTGCAACCTGGGTGTGCGGATCAGCGCCGCTGTTGTTGATGCGGATGTACTCGGCGTGATTGCGCGCAGCAACGTCGATGCTGGCGTTCTGGTTGACCGGACCCAGACCTTGTGCAGCACGGAAGGCGTTCAGTTCGTTGAACGATGCTTCCAGAGCCGAGCCAGCCGGATAGTCAGGCTTCACAGCGGCTTGCAGGGCTGCTGGCTGCACGTACGAAACTGGCGGCACAGGGGTAGGTGCGGCGGGCGCAGTACCGATCGGGGTTGAAGGAGCGGATTCGCTACCACCACCACCACCGCCGCAACCAGTTACAGCCATCGCTGTAATCAAAGCAAACACATAGAATTTTTTCTGGAAGCTGCTATCGAACAAGGAAACATTCGGCTGATCTATCAAAATACTCTTCATGACACTCTCGGCAAAAAAAGTTGAATTATCACAATATTAATACCAAGTGTCTAGGATTCTTTTGTTAAAAGCTTCGCGTGGATCCGGCACATTTATCTTTCCGATCGAGCTTGTGAGATATCCCATTCGCATAAAGTATGGGCAAGCTTAATCTCACCATCTACCTTGCGCCAGCGGAAGGCCACTACCATGTGCCGAACAACTCGTGCGAAAATTTTTGATTTGCAAAATTTAGGTAAATTTAGATAATAGTTCGCTTGACTAACTTTAAAGGGGCAATCGATGAGCGAATCCGCAATAGTTAAAGGACGACTGTCGCAAATTTCATCTTCGCGGAAAGCTGACGGGAACACTGGCATTACGAATATATAAAAATCGATGATAAGCGATTAAATAATGTCTACGTTGCAAACTCTATTAATGATAATTTTCAATATTCCGTAGGTAAAGAGATCAGTCTTTCGCTCGCTAAAGTCTACAAAAAAATGTCGCTGGAATGGTGGTGGCTCTACGTGACGGAGAAAACGTTGAGCATTCTCCTGAGCTTACGTCTGGAAGGGCTTGTGCGATTACATTAACGCAAATCGGTCAGAATATTCTTGTATACGCCTTAATGGGAGTAATCATTTGGCTGTGCTTTTTCGTGGCAGGAGCGTTTTTAGTCCAGTTATTCGGCAAGCGCCATAGTCCAATTGCTTTCGACACGCCGGCTCAAATATCGGCTTGGCTAACAATTGGGGTATTTATTCAACAGATTTTCTTTTCGAAGAAATCGGTTTTAGGTTCCCGTGATAGATATAACGCTGCGGTTCGTGCTTTGGATTAATCAAACACCTTCAATAGCCGCGCTTACGAACTATTTGTGAGTGCGCGGTGCATTCCTGCCTTCAACGCATCGCACTTCTATAGTCCAAGGTTTGACAGTTGATACGTAATCTCATCTAGAGACCAATGCTATAAGACCGCCGTATCGAGGAGATGGTCCGTAGGTCCCGTAAGGGCAGACGACACTTTCCGCAGGTAAGTGTCTAGTCTGATAATAGTATCTGCCCAAAATACGGAAATTCGGGAAAAATAGCGATTTTGACATGCTAGTATTATTTTGTTTGATGCATAGAAATAATTATTATCAAATCGGAGGCATGTCATGACAAAAATCGCACAAGAAGCGACAAGAGCGCAATATATCAACAAGATCTGGGCTGCGCGAATACAGCTCGATAAAAAAGAAACACTAATAGTACGCGGCAGGGAGATCAAACCGATCGCTTGGTCTGCGTTAGATTTGCTTTCGGAAGCAATGCGTCTTGACGGGCATATTCCGCACGTGAAGAAGACGCTACCTCCAGGGATCTTATATGCGTGCAGCGACGAAGTACGGCAGAACCCACTTAAAGTCGCCGAACTGGCTGAAGAGTGGGCCGACTCCCGCAAGACTGTGACTGGCCGTGCTCACCAGCGGAACAGCCCCGTTATGGCAGGAGTCGTAATTTCATTGCCGAAAGAGATGATCGAGGATTGGCCTGCTTTTCGAGATGCTTCAGTTAAATGGATGAAAGAAAAGTATGGCGAAAGACTGAGATTAATTATAGAACATCTGGATGAGGAAAATCCTCATATCCATGCATATCTTGTGGCGAGTCATGGATTTAAGGATGGGCGACCGTTCTCTGAGCCATTCGGGGCTGTGCATGAAGGATATGCCGAAAGCCGTGCTGCTCGACGCGGTTCGATCGAAAAATCAGGGACGTCTAAAGGCGCAAAAACTGGAAAAGCGTTTGTTGATGCAATGAAGGAATATCAAGACAAATTCCAGCATGATGTAGCGCGCCACTTCAACTTAGCCCGCCTCGGACCACAAATGAAGAAACTCAGTCACGCTGAGGCCGTTCGTCAGAGAGATATTAGGAACGCTGAAGCTGAGCGTATTGAAGCAGAGAAACTCAAGGAAAAAGCGTTCGAGGAAGTACGTGCGGCGATGGAAGCGCGCAGACTGGCAAACGAAGAAATTGCTAGGAGAAAGAAAGAAGCTGAGCGCGAAGCAGAGGCAATCAGCAGACAAATGATCGAGGACGCGCAGGAGCGTGCGAAAGTCGAAGGCCAGCGCATTATGAAGATAGCGAAGCTGGCTGCGGAAGAAAAAGAGCGGACGATTCAGGCGTTAATAAAGGGTGATGAGAGGGTAGCCGTGCGAGTCTTCAAGGAAAATGTCAAGCTCAAAGAGGACTTGCGTTTAATTGAACATGCGCTCGAAGTTGCGAAATTAGAAATCGAACATTGGAAAAACAAATTCCAATCGGCATACAGCTGGCTTAAAGAAGCGGTTGGGAAACTCGAAACGTTTAGTTATTTCGGAATGTCGCATATATTCAAAAAGACTGAAGCAGGAGGGAAGGGGAGTGGAATAGATAGCGGACAGTCCCTAAAGTCAGAGATTAAAGCGGAGAAGAAATTATTCGTTATGCTCGAGCCTGTTCCAAAGAAATATAAGAATGGAGAGGAGCGTTGCTAATAAAAAAACTCAATATGTAACTGGTAATTAAGTGAAGCGCACTTCGGTGCGTTTTTGTCTTAATAGGGATTGAATTATTATCTTGGGCACAACCGTTTCCAGTATCAAGCAGAAGCGAAACCTTTCCGTTAGCGAAAGTACCAACGGCGACGGATACAACCGGACCCGACACGGCTTAAGCTGCGCTGGCGACAAGCAGGCCGACAACAGTGAGTGCGCCAGCGATGATGATTGCAGTGGAACGACGCTCAGCATTTTTAAATTGACGGATCTCGCGTTCAGCTGAGCATTTGTAGGTTGTTTGACGGATGTGCGATTTAATTAAATTGTTCATGATAAGTCCTTTGTTTTATTTGTGGGGTTTCACAAAGCAAAATTAATACTTATTTATTGTCGATTTTTCGGAAAACGACAAATAGCCCAATATTTCCGCATTAACGCGGGAATTCTGCATAAATACTTAAAACGACGTCTTGTGGGAGCATGCCAACATACGGGATTGATTGGCGTAGCCTATTACTATTCGCGTCCAAGCTTTCCATGCACTCCCGCAGCAATTTATCGTCGTTAGAATCTAGAATTGCTAGCCATTCCTCATACGTCGGCCCCCAGCTGTCCTGGGCTTTCCAGCGCAGCAAATTAGCGCGTGCATGTTCACGAATAACGCTGAGCGGGAACCTGGAAAGAACTTCAGATGAGAGTCGGTATTTTATTGCGTCGAGTCGATGGTGCGGATTAGTTTCGCTCATGCTTTCTCCTTTTTCATTATTCTTTACGAAGAGCGGCTTATGCACAACCGATCTTTCAGAAAGTTAAGAATCTGAGTGCCTACATCTCGGATAGGAGAGATAATGATGTGTACTAAGAGGGACATTTTGTCGAAAAAGGGTAGCGTAGTACCCATCCAAGCAGTCAAACATGCATAGGTGAAATGTTGTTATGGAGCAACAACTTTTATTCTTGGATACCGAATTCACGGATTTCAACGATCCAAAGTTGATTAGCGTTGGAATTGCGGGCCTAGGCGGGGAGGAGTTCTATGCAGAAGTCGAGTATTCGATAGAAGAGTGCAGCGAATTCGTTCGTAAGACAGTTCTTCCATTGCTGACACAAGAGAGGAAGCACAGCCTGGAGGAGCTTCGGTTAGCGCTACTATCGTGGATTGAGCAAGTTCGCAGCTCGGGGCCAATCCTTATATGTTTTGATTCTGAATACGATCGCAGGATGCTGGAGCAGATTTTTGAAACAAAAATGCCTCCGTCAACAGTTTTACGATGTCTCGGTGCCAGTCACGTCAACAAACTTAAGATGTATGAGTGGCACGTCAAGCACAAGCAAGCAGAGCATCACGCGCTTTACGATGCACGTGCTCTCAAACACGGGTTTCGAGGATGGGTGCGAAACGTACGTTAAATCTAAATTCTTGCAAATTCACTTTTTGGTGGCGCGCTGGAGCGGTATCATAGATATATTGTTACTTCTGGAGAAGCTTTCTATGTCACGCGAACACTTCCTTGATGAGCTCTCTGACGATTTCCCACCCCGGACTATTTACTCGTACGACGAGACGGCTCGTTACAATGCTGAGCGTTTAGCCTTGATAGACGCTGTTCTCGACGGGTCATTCGAGAAGTATGAGTGCAAAGTCAAAGACAGCGAATTCAGCTATAAGATTACTGCTGATGCAGTCTTTGATCTTGAAGTTGTGTACAAAGACGAGTCCTGGAAGAAGAGCTTTTCGTATGTCACGGAAGCTTTTGAAATTGCTGAGTCCGCATATCGTTTTTTCGTCGTGGTGCCCCGCGTACTGGATGAAGGGGAAGTGCTCTTAGCAAACGAAAAGAATTATCCTGTCGATGCTGAGTCACGACAGATGCACGATCACTGTGATGATGAGCCGGTGGAGGTCTTCCACACACCTGAATTGGATTTCAAAGGTCAGTACATTCACGCAAAGGTATTCCGTTGCTTGGATAGTACGTACTTACTGACCATCGTTCATGTTAGCAGTGAGAAAGGGATGCAGCCTTTGCTCGATCGGTATTACGGTGACGTCGAGCTTGCTAAGCTGCTCGCCGTTGGATATCTTAACCTCTTCGATCGTGCCGAGTACCCGATTCGCATGCACGAGACATACAAGAAAGTCTACATACGCGTCACACACTAAAAGGGGTTTCATGAGCTCGATGCCAACGCCTGCCGAGTTTGAAGTTCGTCGCTTAGTGGAAGCTGGTGTTCTTACAAAGCGCATGAACTATCGCGTCAACCCGTCGCCCGGTGTTCTTCTGTCGTTTTGCAATCGCCTGGAAGGGCGCATGATGCACGCTGAGGTATCGTTTGACAGCATGCGAGCTCAGGCAGAGGCATTCGAGATGATCGTGACTGAAGTTGTCGACGGCCATGAACCTGAGCTCGTCTCAGTGTACCGGCACGCCTCATTGGAACGCATTATCAAGACACGGAGCGGGTTTCTGTGCCTGTACACCACTGGCAAACCAGCTAAGAAAGTAAGTAAGGCTGTGATGACGATCCGCGTAGATGAGAACCTGCGCGAAGCGTTTGAGGCTGCTGCTGCTGCAACAGGTGAGTCGCAGGCAGTTGTTATCCGGCAATTGATGCGCTATTTTGCAGGGAAGGGACCCGACCCAAAGCTGGCCGGGTAGTGCATTACAGTCGATTATAGTCTTCTATAGTCTATTATAGTTTTGCACTATGGCAACGCCTAGAGTACCTTTGCTGCTGTGACTTTTTCAGGAGTTTGACTGCTATACGAGCCTCAACGGGTGAGATTGTCAAAGCTTTCGAAGTCACGCCAGAGCGTTGGGAGAAGATGAAGAAAGAGCCTCCTGGATCTTACTTGATCCGTCGTAGTAAGCTCCCGGCAGTTCTCAAGAAGAATGTAAGAGGAACATACTGGTTCGCTGCACGGCCAGGAGAAAGCGATCCGAACCGGAAGCCTAAGAATGCCTAACAAAACCCTGTAGTTGCTCCAAGGGAAACAGGCGGGTGCACTGAGCCGTGCCGACCGTCCGCTATCGGCCAGAAGCGGACCTTCCACGACCTGCCTGTGCACGAAGTCGCAGATACGCCTGAAGCGTTTATTTGATGGGTCGCGGGCGGCGATGGCATGGCCAACTGTATTTGACTCCACCGCCGCCGACCGCTTTAACTGGTAACTTAAACTACCTTTGCGGACTTACAGCCCTGTTTGATCTGAGCGGTTTCAATTGCCTCAACTTCTCCTTTGAACTTTGCAACGTCTGCAGCGTGGTCGCCAGTCAGCTTGCTAGCTGGGACAAGCGCTAAAAATACCGTGGCGGCATCCATATTAGCTTTCGAGTCTTGCATTGCGGAGACTTTTAGAAGTTGAGCACGTGCATCGCCTAAATGTGTAGAAAGTTGCACGCAGTCGATACCGCTGTACTTCTCATGGGAGACATAAGATGCGGGGATACTCTCGGGTCTTGTTGCACAGCCAGTCAAAGTCGCAAGAACGAGTCCAGCCAAAACGATATTTTTCATTTCCATCCCTATAGTTGTTGTAAGTGCTACGACTACATAGTATCTTCTTGGAAATATAAATTCCATTAGTAAAGTGCCGTTGTCGTCGTTTTGCAACTGAAAAGAATAGCTTGCCTCAGTAGGGCACTTTGTTTGGGTTAAACCGGTCCTGCGTGACAGTTTGTGATTTTTGATGCCTGATGACCTGCTATGCTGAGCTGAACGGCCAAGTTTGGCCCGAACTGGACCGAGCTTGGGCAGGCCTATAACGGCAAAGACGCTGAGCTGTCTCCGTCAATTAAGTAAAGATAGAGAATGCGAGGAAGACACCAGTTGCGTACAAACATAGTCCTCATCGATTTCGAGAGCGTGCAACCCGCCTCCCTTAGTCTCCTTGTTGGTGACCACTTCAAGCTCAAGTTATTCGTTGGTGCTACACAGAACAAGCTTCCTTTTGAGCTGGTCACGGCTATGCAGCGTATGGGGGGCGTGCGGAGTATGTCAAGATTTCGGGGGTTGGGCCAAACGCTCTAGACTTTCACATTGCCTACTACATTGGGCGCCTTTCTTCCAGCGATCCCGACGCCTTCTTTCACATCATTTCGAGGGATAGCGGCTTCGATCCGCTTATCCAACATCTTAAGGATCAGAAGATTTTCTGCGGTCGCTGGACATCGCTCGATGAAATTCCAGCAGTGAAAGCGATACATATTAAAACACCTGATGAGCGAGCACGTATGTTTTTTGGCAAGCTCCAGCAACCGAATTCAACAAAACCGCGAACAGAAAAGACTTTAAAAAGCTCAGTTGCTGCTCATTTTCAAAAACAGCTTACTGACGCGGAGGTTTCGGCAGTTATTGATGCACTGCATACGCTCGGTCACTTGTCCATCAACGGTGGCAAGGTAACGTATGCTGCTTTCGACTAAAAATTTAGACTTAGCCTCAAATAGTAGATTTCTTGACAACGAGGGCTTGCTTTGGGGCCGCAGCTGGCGTACGCGACACGCCTCACGACTTTGCCCGCACATCATGCGCGTCTACCAAAATAGGTCGTGTATTGGACCGACACTCGAATTGGGTTAGAGGAGCCCTCGGTTGTACTTTCCGTAAGGGCGTTAGCGCATGCTAATTAGATAATGATTTTGTGACGTCTGCTTTGGTTCGGTTCCGGCCTTTTGTGACCGTCTGTGATCTTTCGGTCTTGGTCAGGTGCTATGCTGAGTCGAACGGCCGAGTTCGGCCAAGAGCAGACGCCACTCATGAACGCACAGATCGAGACCTCTGGATCGGTCTCTGGACAGGCGTCGTGTCGCTTGAAACGGGGAGCAGGCTGTGTTGGCCCATCGACGTCGTAACTTCCTCTAGTCGGGAGTTCGGTTGCTCCATATTCGAAACTTGCGAAGCACAATCTATCAGAATGGATAGTGACCAAAAATTGTCCAGTATGCAATAGTGTCCGTATGTGAAGTACGACAGCGTGAGACTGCCGCTTCATCCAAAGCAAGCATTCAAACTTTGGGAGTCCGAACACTATGTCCTCAAAAAACACTCTTCGTCTGATGCTTATCGATCCTGACGACGACTTGCGGTTTTTACTGAAGACCTTGCTCGAGTTGACTGGGTGCCGAGTTGAAACGGCTAAAAATGGCAGCGAAGCGGTCGCCCTAATAGAAGCCACTCCACCTGACGTAATCTTCACCGATATATGGCTGTCGGATGGGACAGGTCTCGATTTCGGCAAGCAAATTCGCACACTGCCTTGTGCGAGGGACACATTGCTTGTCGCGCTAACCGGTCATTATTATCAAGGCATAACGCAAGATGCGTGGGCCGCAGGCTTCGACAGGTTTTTGCTTAAGCCTGTCCAGTTTGATCAGATCCTGAGTGTGCTGAAAGCGGTGGCGAAAACACGTGGTTGCCATGTGAGTGAACTCAGTGGCACCGCGCCAAAGGCAGCTGCATAAATGTCAACGTGAACGAGAGTAGGAGCCGCAACTTGAGCACGTTGTGTCACTGCTGTCATCGCCCCACTTAGACGATTGTCTAAGTTCGGCCAAGAGCGGACCTTCCAACCAAGAGATTGGCTCGCCAGGCGGCTGGCAATGCAGGTGGCTGTTCCGGCTGTAGTAAAACCAAAGATAAGGACTAAAGCACATGAAGAAATCGGTACTGATCACCCTTGTCCTTGTTGGCGCAGGGGTTTGCGCCTTCGCAGTAGGAATTCGCGGTGGATGGGCGATTGGACAAACCTATTTCGAGTTAAAGGACCAACCCCAAGCATCCCGCTAAGTAAAGCGATGCTGTGTGCAGAAAAGCGTCGAAACAAAGCGAATTTGTCGTCCGTTTTGGGTCGAAACTGGTCGCCGCAACCTACCTGCTTGAATTTGCCGGGTCTCGAAGGATGGGTGATAGGATGAAAGGACGTTATGCTTTCTCGGTGTTTTGTGCCTTGATTACCCTGTCCGCCTGTTCCGAAACCTTGGAGGACGTCAGTGCGCGGGGTGAGTACAAGGAGATCGTCGGAGCCAGGTATGAGGTCGTAGGCAAACTAGAGGCATACGGGATAGGTCGCAATCCATATAAACAGATCGACTATGTCAAGTTGATGCCCGTGTTCGGCTACACCGGGTCGGAAGTTGGCTTCAACATTCCGGTGCGACAAGGGTCAAAGCTTACTGTCACAAATGTCTATCATTCAAACAGATGGTTCGACCAGGGTGTCACCCTCGGCGTGCGCCTCGAAGGTATGCCTCTCCCTGTCGATGCTCCCGTGCGTATCGATCTCCGAGATAACGTTGAGGACGGAGGGCACGTTAGCCTTAACCTGGTCATTTTCAAAAGGATATAAGGCGGAAGGCTTGTCCAAGCACGACTGGTTTGCTTCAGCTACGTCCGCTTTGGGTCGATAGCTGCCGTAGAATGAACGGTCGGGTTCGGCCAGAAGCGGACGTTAGCGATTATCCTTTAATTGATATGATGCATGTGCTGGCGAACGCTTTTGCAGTCCACGGTCACTGCAGTTAAGCGAATGGCTGTCTTAGTTTTATGCCCAGCATTACACAATTGTTGGCAGTTCTTTGAAAGAGCACACGGAAACTGGCCTATCATCGGCCGTTTACAGAAATTTGCTAATCCATACTATGAGGATATTTATGGACTTCTTGGATATAGATGATAGTGTTGAAGCGGTTAAGCGTGCCGATGGTTTCGCTGCTACTACAGCCGCTGCTGCGAAAGTTGCAGGTATTGCAGCTATCAATAGCGTTATTTTTGCTGGCAACGAGATATTTTCAGGTCGAGCTGCTAAGGCAATATCAGAAGCAGTCGAGCGCGAGAAGGGCAAGATGGAAAAGTAGAGCTGCTTTGCCTTTAGCCTGTGCCATCTTGTTGTCGTGCTGGCACCATAAGCTGAAGGCATTGCGGATGGTTTTACACACAACAAAATGTAATTTCTAGGAGAGAGAAATGCCAGTAAAGAAAGTTGACGATTTGAAGGATTCGGAAGAAAGAAGAGCAGGTCAGCAGTGGCAACAAGCTCTTGGAATCCCTGACCTGACAACACGCGAGTTGGACTACATCGGCGACCGCCATCAGGGCAGTTCTGACCATGAAATTCGTCAGGCAATTTTGGATCGTAGACAAGGGAAGTAACGGGGCCAGACGTCTCTCTCAATGAGGCGTGGTGATCACTTTGATGTTGAGATTAAAGGCCACGTTCGGCCAAAACCGGACCTATGAATAGAGACAATTATTATGCTATCTGAAAATTCAATTCTTAGGCGTATCCCGGTAGTTATTGAGCCTAAAACCGCAATGTTTATCGATGGCATTCGGCACGCTATAGAAATTGTGGAGCTCGCTTATGAGCGGTTGAGTTCAACACTCACCGGGCTTGCTACAAATCCTACTACGCCAGATGACCTACGTTTGATGTCAACTACGGCGTTTTTAGACGCATGGGCGATAGTTGACTCGGTTGATCGATTTCGCATGCTGTACCAGAAATTTCCTGGAATTTCGTTTGGACCACCGACGCCGGGAGTAATGACTCTTGCAGAGGTCTGTGAGCCTGTCCGCATGCTTAGGAACGTAGCCGACCACATTGCTCAGCGAGCGGAATTTATTGTAGCAAAGGGTGACGGGGCCGCTTTGGGGGTGTTGACATGGGTAACTGGAATTAGAGATGCGCCATTTGATGCGTACTTGTGCATGCTGCGTCCAGGGACCCTTCGGGCAGTTCCTGAAATAGGAGCTGCACCATTAGCTGCTACATTTAACTGGCCTACAAGTCGAATTTGCTTGTCCGCAGGCGGATATGAAGTAAATCTTTCGGAGATTCGACCCCACATTGAGCGTCGAGTCAAGCATCTCGAAGGACAAATCGAGCAGGAAATTGGTAGGTTGAACATAACTGATGCACCTACAGCTAACGACATTCTCATAAAGAAGCCTGTAACTTTTCAATTCCCCGACAGGTAATTTCGAATGACTGTCTGGTTTCGGCCAAAAGCAGTCGTTCCCTTGTAAGAATCACTTTGAGAATTTCGGTGTGACTTCTTGTTTATACAGATTCACGACCACAGTTCTCCCTCTAAATTGTACAGGCTTCAGCTTAGGCTGTGTCACCCATAACCAACGGCAGCGCGTGAGGATCAGTGAGAATCGATGGCGTCTCACGCGCTATACTCGCGACTTGACCGCTTAACGCGCTCGTAAAGGCCATGCGCCGCAGTATGCCCAGTTACTCAGGGTTGTCTAACCTCTCGCGCTTGCCGCGCTCGTTCGCACGCTTATGAAGATTAAAGGTTTTCTCTTTCTGATTCCCTTTGCACTTGTTGCCATCCCCGGCCATACCGAAGACACGGAGCGTTATCGGGCTAATGCCAAAAGCTCAGCGTGGCATCTGGCCCTAGACGAGCTTTGCACGCAGGGCCATGCGAAGATCGACCGCCGAGGGGATTATGCCGAATGGCGGGAGAATCTCGCACATCAGATACCCAGCGACTACCGTCATCTGATGCAGACGTGGATCGATGAAGGAGTCGAGCAGGCGGCACATCGTTACAAAGGGCGTAAGCCACCTAAGGCTGTGTGTGCTTATATTGACGAGAGCATGAATTTCGAAAGAACGCGAGCTGCTGGCGCTATTTCAAAAGTGCAGGCGCCCGACACGGTTTACCGGTGTAAAGTGGACGGCGTGACCCTATTTGCTGACAAGAAATACAAGTCGATTCCGTGCGAACCGCTCATGCCGCCTGGCCTTTCAAATGTCAGGAAAAAATGAGGACGATCTTGTGGATTCTGTCCGAATACTGGATGAAAGAACCGAACGGGAAGGATCATGTGGACTGAGTCAGAGCGTGTAACAAGACTTCATACTTGCTTCAACAACAAAGGTTGCCACGCTGGAAAAGTCACGGAATGTCACCATCTGCGGCTTCCGCCCCTTAGCAGACATACGCTTTAAGAGCCGCTAACACAACTGGACAGGAGACCATGGCTTGCGTACCGTAGCGGACATCGCAAGACCAAAAGTTAGCAATGAATTGTGGGGGCGCTGGAGCCGTTGATCCCTGAGCTTGTACCGTCGCGAAAAGGTGGTTGTCGGCGTTCAGTTGATGACCAGGCAGCCCTGAACGGTATCGTGTATGTGCTCCACACCGGCATCCCTAAGAAGATTTACCGCAAGAACTGGACTTTGGCAGCGGCATGACCTGCTAGCGACGGCTGCATGATTGGCAAGCTGCTGGCACATGGGAATAATTGCGCTTTGCGATGTTGATTGGGGTAGGCAAGCCCAACTCATCTTTTTAGTCTGAGAAGGCTGCTCAGCCTGTACCTCCAAGCCCAAATAACCATCAGAAGAAAACTCGTTGTGTTTCAGCTCAATTCCAATGCCTGAAAATTCCCAGCGACCAAAACATCCCTAATGCTATGATAATGCACAAAAATACTCTTTATAGCAATAAACCTAGGTTAATACAATGGAAATATTGATATCCTCCCCAAAGAAGAGCATAAGTAAAGCGTATCTACGCGCTAAAGTCCAACGCAGTGAATTACAGAAGTTCCAGTTGGAGCTCTCATTACTGTTCTCAAATACAAATCCATCAGAGTCGGAAGAGTTTCACAAAAATCTGATAACAGCACTATTGAAGAAGTCGTTCTACGATCCAGGCAACTTTATTAATACCAAGGGCCGTAACGATCTCGTTATACATAATGGACCGGACTCAACTAGCACTGTTGGCGTAATCATTGAAGTAAAAAGCCCATCCAATAAAGCCGAGATGGTCCACGTGGACAATTTAAACACCAAAGCACTACAAGAAATAATCTTATACTACTTGCGCGAGCGAATTTCGAAAAAAAATCTAGAAATCAAACATCTAATTATTACGAACGTATTCGAATGGTTCATATTCGATGCACATGTATTTGAAAAGCTTTTTGCCACAAATGCGAAATTGGTCAGTCAGTTCGAGAAATTCGAATCTGGCCAATTAGGCGGCAACAAAACAGAATTTTTCTATAAAGAAATTGCGAGACCGGTCATAGAAAACATTGGTGGGAACGTTGCGTTTTGCCACTTTCGCCTGGATACATACGAATCCAGCACCAAGGCGTCGTTGGATGATGCGCACGGTCGGAAAATTATACCACTTTTCAAATTATTATCTCCAGCGCATCTCCTTAAATTACCATTTGCGAACGATAATAATACGCTAAACCGCGCGTTTTATACTGAGCTACTACACATAATCGGGCTTACAGAATTCAAAGAAGCCGGAAAGCGGCTTATCGGTCGAAAGGCAGAGCCAGCGCGTGATTCCGGATCGATATTGGAGAACGCGATAGATCAGCTTCACAGCTTAGATAAAATATCCAGACTTACCAATCCAAATCAATTCGGAAAAAACACGGAAGAGCGCGGCTATAATATCGCACTGGAACTAGCTATCACCTGGGTAAATCGGGTGATTTTCTTAAAATTATTAGAGGCACAGCTTTTAAATTACCATAAGCATGATCAATCGTATTCATTTCTGCATGTCACTAAGATCAAAAACTTCGGCGACCTAAATAATCTATTCTTTAAGGTATTGGCGACTAAACCAGAGGAAAGGGCACCCCAAATTACAGCCGCCTTTTCCAACATTCCGTATCTGAACAGCTCCCTTTTCGAACCAACCGAGGTTGAGCATGCGACGATATTTATCAGCAATCTAAGCGATTCAGCGACTATTCCCCTGCTTTCTACTACAGTCCTTAAGACACCAAATGGGACGCGTCGCACAGGCTCACTAAACGCCATCGAATACCTCCTTTCATTCTTGGACGCATACGACTTTGGGAGTTCGGTTGACGACCCTTTGCATGAAGAAAACAAGCCCCTGATTAACTCCGCAGTTCTGGGTTTGATATTCGAAAAGATCAACGGTTATCGAGACGGATCCTTCTTCACCCCTGGTTTCGTTACGATGTTCATGAGCCGTGAAACTATACGTCGAGCAGTAATACAAAAGTTTAATCGAAAGTATGATTGGAAATGTCGGACACTTGATGACGTTTATGACTTGATTACCGACCGCACAGAAGCAAACCGTGTCATAAACAGCCTCACTATCTGCGACCCTGCGGTTGGGTCGGGTCACTTTCTTGTTTCTGCTTTAAATGAGATTCTCGCCATTAAAAGTTCGCTGCGCATTCTTTGCGATAGAAATGGCCAACGTCTAAAAGAGTACACCGTCGAGGTCGAGAACGACGAGCTGGTTGTCACAGACGACGAAGGAGAACACCTTCAATACCGACCGCACAATAAGGAGAGCCAGCGGGTACAGGAAGCACTTTTCCACGAGAAGCAGACGATTATCGAAAATTGTCTTTTTGGAGTAGATCTAAATCCAAATTCAGTAAAAATTTGCCGTTTACGTCTCTGGATTGAGTTGCTGAAGAACGCCTACTACAATGCGAATGGGGTGTTAGAAACGCTGCCGAACATTGACATCAATATCAAGGAAGGTAATTCTTTGATAAGCAGATTCCCATTAGACTCGGATCTGAAAAAGGCGCTGAAGAAAAACAAAATCACTCTAACGGACTACAGATCCGCTGTCTCAGCGTATCGGCACGCGAAAGACAAAGCTAAAAAGCGTGAGCTAGACGAGCTGATTCAAGTCATTAAGAGAAACTTTCGATCGGAAATTAGTGCTAACGACCGTAGGGTAATAGAGTTTGCCGGACTCCAAGACAAACTAAAAATGATAGTATTTCAGGGATCTCTGTTCGAGCCGTCGAAAAAAGAAGTGCTTGCACGTTCAAAGGAGATCAAACAGCTTGAGGCCCAGATATCAAAAATAAGAGCAGAAATTGAGACCATCCGGAGTAACAAAATCTTTGAAAATGCTTTCGAATGGCGCTTTGAATTTCCTGAGGTACTCAACGATGACGGAGATTACATCGGGTTTGATGTTTGTATTGGAAACCCGCCGTGGGGTGCACAACTCAGCCCAGAAGCCCTAGAACATATCAAGAAAGTTCACGATGACATCGTTATCAGGATGGTTGATACTTTCATGTTTTTCTTGAATCTATCTATTTCCATTAAAAATAATGGTGGGGTCGTCGCCCAAATCGTGCCGGACGTCTTGCTGTATCAAATCGATAACGAAGCGATCAGGGAAAAGATTTTAAATACTCTTCAGCTTCATCGGGCTATAAATCTAGGAGACAATATCTTCGAAGACGTCGCGCGGGCCTGTTGCATCGTTATTTTTAGTTCTGACCGTAGCAAACCTGATACTACGGTTTCGAATTATAGAAAGAATAGCGGTTTGCAGCTTGAGAGCGTTGTTGGCAATATTGTCCCGACGTCGCTATTCAATACGCTGCCAAATAAAATATTTGCGACGAGAAATATTGATGGTTACGCCCTTCTTGCAAAAGGAGACGGTACCAAATTAGCAGCCTTGGTGGACAGCGATGGGATACAGCGGGGGGTCAGTCCAGACCTAAAAGAAGCCTTCATAGTCAATGACAGCATTATTAAGACTAGCTCATTAGAGAACGAATTTATAAAGCCAACGGTTACCGGAGGAAGGGACATCTGTCGATACTTAGCGGTACCTACAACCCAAAAGATTATCTATACGCGCGCAGCAACTTTGGAGAGCTCGATCCCGAATATCATAAAGCATGTGTCTTCGTTCAGCTCAAAAATAAAATGTACCGAGGTGAAGAACGGAAACCACCCTATATGGGCATTACACCGCGCACGGGATGTAAAAATATTTGAGAAGCCAGAGAAAATTTTGGGTGTTATCACTGGCGATAGTATCAATACGTCTATCGACCGCAATAAACTATATCCCACCGACGGGCTTTTCGTATTTGCGTCTAATGGCAAATATTCGAACAGTTTTCTCGTTGGTCTTTTGAATTCTCGACTAATGACTTATTTCTACCGTCTCTTATCTATGGAGGAAGGTCGTGCATTGGCCCAGATTAAACCTTCTATCCTCAACTTACTCCCAGTATCAAAATGTTTTGATCCGGAAATGGTGAAGCAGGTTGAGGAGAAAGTGGACACAATCGTATCTTTAGTGGAGTCTGGGTCACAAGTTGATCCAAATAATATCGAACAGATAGATCAACTTGTTTATCGGTTGTATGGGATGACTAAGGAAGAGGTCGCTATTGTTGAGTCAGCATACACTCTTTTGAAATAAGCTCGGGGTAGCGCCGTGCATACATTCGCTAGTTGCTTAGCGTAAAGGATTGCTTCGACTGAAGCAGTCCTTCAAACTATGTTGTTCAATCGCCACAGTGCTGGATCCTGGTCGTTGCCCGAGGGTTCTACAGGGCCGCAAGCGGTCCGCCGTCGGCGGATTTATATGCTGTCGCATTGAGAAGGGCCGGTCCCGGCCGAAAGCGGTCACCTCTAAGAGACCGCTTGTTGCGAACACTAGTCAACCAGTGAGTCGGTGGCCATCAGACTTCGGTCTGCTCCGCGATTTCGAGTGCATCGTCGACTTCGATGCCGAGATACCGCACTGTGCTCTCGAGCTTAGTATGCCCGAGAAGCAGCTGCACAGCACGAAGATTTTTCGTTCTACGGTAGATCAAGGTTGCCTTAGTTCGCCGCATGGAATGGGTGCCATACGCTGTAGAGTTTAAACCGATCGACTCCACCCATTTCGCGACGATTCGCGCGTACTGACGAGTGCTAAGATGTGGGCAGCCGATAACTCTACTGGGGAACAGATAGTGGCTCGAAGTAAGCGCACGATATTCAATCCAACTCAGGAGTGACTGACGCGTCTGCTCAGTAATCTCGAACTGAACAGGCCGACTGGTCTTCTGCTGCATGACAATTGCACGATGGAAGATGCTTCGACCTTGTGCGACGTCCTTGACCTTTAGACTGACCAGGTCACAGCCACGGAGCTTGCTATCTATCGCAAGGTTGAACAGTGTTAGATCTCTCAGGCGTTCCGCTAGCTGGAGACGGATCCTGATTGCCCAGATCTCCTTCAGCTTCAACGGAAGCTTTTGTCCGATTAGGCGCCCCTTGTTCCATGGAATAGCCCGGCTAGTGGTTTCTGCAATCGTGTCCATATTTACCTCCTCATTGTGAGTAGCCTTAATACTGCTGACAGCAGTAGTGCGCATGTTTTTACACTCGTCGAATTATTCAGCGTCCCGTAGTAGAATCGATCCAGCAGGAACCCAACTACTAACTTAAAGGACGTCATCAATGGCAAATATCGATCTGTCTGGCTACAATCTCGCTGAACTGAAGGGCCTGCAACATGACATTGAAAGAGAAATCAAGAGCCGCCAACACCAAGATTTGCAGAAGGCCCGCGAGCAAATTTTGGCGATTGCTCAAGAGGCAGGGGTATCGGTAGAGGAACTGCTTGCCGCAGGTGGAAAGAAGTCCAAGACCGGCAAGGGACAGAAGGTCCAGGCGCGCTACCAGAACCCAAGTGACAATAGCCAAACCTGGACTGGGCGGGGACGCCAGCCAAAGTGGATTGCAGAGGGCCTAGCTAAGGGTAAGGCGTTGGACGACTTCAGAATCTGAAGTTAATTACGGGCCGTCGTACTGCCAAGTTACGCGTGAATCCTGTAGGGAGAACAGATAGTGGGGTTCTTCCCACCCGTGGCGAGCCCATGGAATACTCAGCAATCGGCGGCGTCGGCACTCACTGCATGGGGGATCAGATTCAGCACTTCCCACACAACCTCGGTGCTAAAGTTGTGCTCCTCTAGAAATCGCATTGCGTAGAGCAACCCGTGGGTCTTCCTCAATTGAACTGCAGCTACGAGCAATTTTGCATTGCGAAGGAGATCTGTTTGATGTTCAGTAGTCATCAGTTCATGGTAAAAGACTGATGTGTAGCTGCCATGACCTAGATCAAATCCTTAGAGCATTACCCTTACGGCATGACTTCACGCGGAATTCTTTATGTCTGGAGTCGGCCAAAAGCGGACTACTCTCGCATAGATCTTGTTAAGACGGAGAGGAAACTCACTTGATGCACGTTTAAACTATGTTCCGAAATCGGCTACAGCGCTGATCTATCAAGGCATCTGGATGTGCCGACAGTTTCGTTACCCTTATTCAACTAGCCTGCGTGACTTTGGCCCAGTGCGGAGCATGCTGCGATAGTGAGTTAACAGATTCTTAACGCTGCATTGTTTATAGTTCAGCTCTGGTGCGCCTGTAAAGAACCATGGACGCCCTGATTGCCAAGCGCTGTGCGTGCTGGTCGTCGCCTATGCACTTAGTCGCATCCATTTAATCCCGGACTTCATCCCCGGTATTGAGCTACCTCGACGATGTAATCTGCTACCGTGCCTGATATGGGTAGCTGTCAGACTTATTCCCTCATATGTCCTTGCTGAGTGCAGGGGGACGGGTCAATGAGTAGACGGCAAAGCAAAGACGCACGCCAAAAAGCAACTATGGCATTGCTTAAGTCGTACTGGCATGGATCCTAGTGTCCTGGGCGATCTGGGTCTACCTGATATCGCCTTTCTACTAAGGGCGGCAGGCCAGAAAATACAAATCTTTGGATCGTTAAGAATTATTGAGTTGGCGTTTACCAACCTACTCGTCAGCAACTGCATGGTGGCCCCTGCAGGAAGTAGCGCACAAGATGTATACCTGTGATTTCTTTAAGACGATTGAACAACATGGATGACGAAAAGAAGGGTAAGCAAGCATTCCTAGTCTCGGTGCTGATTCCGGCGAAAGACGAGGCCGATAATATAGGGCATCTGGTCAACGAGATTCATCGCGCCCTCGCTGGCCATCATTCTCACGAGGTAGTGCTGGTCGACGATGGCAGCGACGACGATACTAGCGCTGTGTTCCTGCAGCAATGCCAGCAGTTGGGCATGCCGGGGCGACTCATCCGCCATGCTCGCAGTGCCGGACAGAGCACCGCTCTCTGGACCGCTGCGCGCCACGCTAGCGGGCGTTTTCTCGTCACGATAGACGGCGACGGTCAGAATGACCCCGCCGACATTCCGGCACTAGTGGCGCAGGGGCTGACGATGGAAGATAAGCACCCACATTTCTGCATTGCGGGCTTCCGCAAGAATCGGCGCGACACGCGTTGGAAAAAAATCCAGTCACGCATCGCTAATGCCGTGCGCCGCAGCATACTCGACGATGGCGTACCCGATACCGGCTGCGGTCTCAAGCTACTGCCGCGCGAAACCTGGCTTTGCTTGCCGTACTTTGACCACATGCATCGCTTCGTGCCGGCACTGGTCAAGCGCCTTGGCGGCGTGATCACAGTCGTTCCGGTGCACCATCGACACCGTACCGCCGGCGTATCGAAATACACCGCCTGGAATCGGCTATGGGTGGGCATCGTCGACATGTGGGGGGTCAGCTGGCTAATCCGGCGCAGCAAGCTGCCGCTGATCGAGCGCATGGAAGTGCAGCATTGAAAACTGAATTGAGGCTGCTCTTCAAGCCGCTGCTGCTGACCTGCCTGCTCGCGCTAGGCTTTGCCTCCCTCCATTTCCAATGGTGGGGATCATTCACTGAGCTGGACCTGCTGAACCGGTTGTTCGAACGACATTGGGCGATTGCCTGGCCCGTTTTCGTGCTTACCGGCGTGCTATATACCGCGCTCGGCGGCCCGCGCCAACTGCTCGCATTCAGTTGCGGTTACCTGATGGGTGGCTTGACAGGGGCTTTGCTGAGCACTGCGCTGACCGGACTTGGCGCCCTGTTGGTGATCTATTACGTGCGCAATATCGGCAGGGATTGGCTGCTTCGGCGGCATGGCGAACGCGTCGCCTTCATCCGCCTACTGCTCGGCGAGAATACCTGGCTGTGGATCTGCACACTGCGTCTAATGCCGGTCGGCAGCAATTTGGCGACGAATATCGCGGTTGCCCTGGCTGGACTGAGCATACCGGCGGTTTTCTGGGGCAGCCTCCTGGGCTATCTGCCGCAAATGCTGCTGTTCAGCTTTGCCGGCGCGGGCCTAGCCTTGCATGACGAGCAGCAGATCTGGATCAGCCTTTTGATGCTGGTGCTGTCCACGGCGATGGTGCTCTATCTCTACCATCATGGCTTCAAGCAGAGGCTACAGGACATCCGAGGACAAACGCATGCAACTCCCGCACAATCCGAGCGCTAGGCAAGACGCACACTGGTGGCCGTGGATCGCTGCCCTCTTGATCGCTGCCCTGTTCGCCGGCATCGGGTTGCGGGACCCCTGGCCTGCCGACGAGCCGCGCTTTGCCCAAGTCGCACGAGAAATGGTGGAATCGGGCCAGTGGCTATTCCCAACTCGCGGCGGCGAGTTCTATCCGGACAAGCCGCCAGTCTTCATGTGGCTGATCGCCCTTTTCTACCAGCTCACCGGACAACTGAAGATCGCTTTCCTGCTGCCCAGTGCGCTGGCGGGCTTGGGCACGCTGTGGCTGGTATTCGACCTAGGTCGCCGCTTGTGGGGAGAGAACGTCGCCCGTTCGGCAGTGCTTGTCCTCGCGTTCACGCCGCAGTTCCTGCTGCAGGCCAAGGCCGCACAAATCGATGCGGTGGCCTGCTTCTGGATCACACTCGGCTGCTACGGGCTGGTCCGCCACTTCCTGCTCGGTCCAGCCTGGGGCTGGTATGCCGCCAGCTGGGTGGCGATGGCACTGGGCATCGTGACCAAGGGCGTCGGTTTTCTTCCCGCGCTGATGCTGATACCGCTGGCGATCTGGCGCCGCCCCGTCACCGCATCCGGGCAGCAGGTCTGGTGCATGCGCACGTGGTGGGGACCAACCCTGATGCTGGGCACGCTGGCGCTATGGCTGGTGCCGATGTGGGTGGCGGTCGAACGCATCCAAAGTCCGGAGCTATTGGCCTATCGCGACAACATTCTGCTCAGGCAAACCGCTGAACGCTATGCCAATGCATGGCATCACATAAAGCCATGGCACTACTACCTGTCGACTGCACTGCCCAGCATGTGGTTTCCGCTGGTCGTGCTGTTCCTGCTGCAGATCCGCAGCATCAGGAAGCTGTGGCCGTCCAGCGTGGCACTGCGCGTACTGCTGAGTTGGGTTGCGCTAGTGTTGCTCTTCTTTTCCATCAGTCCTGGCAAGCGCGAGGTCTACATCCTGCCGGCGCTACCAATGTCTGCCCTGGCACTCGCCTACGTCTGGGAACAAGCGCCGGAGAAAGGGCGCCGCACCGCGTCTCTTCTGTTACGGGGAGCGCTCGCGGTGGTTGGCCTGCTGCTGATGTTGCTGGCAGCGATGGCGCTGTTTGCTCCGGATCGCCTGCATCACCGAGCGGACGACTACGCCGACGCCATCGCCGCTCTGGCTCCAGGTCTGCTGATACTGGGATTGGCGCTGTCCAGCATCGTCTGGCTGTTGCGCAAACGCGCCTTGTTCGAACAGCTCGCCCTAGCCAGCTTGCTGACCTGGCTGTTCATTTCTTTCTGGCTGTGGCCCTCCCTCAACACACACCGGACGCCGCGCGCAGTCATGCAAGAACTCGAACAGAGCCTTGCACCTGAAGCGGAAGTCGGCATGCTCGAGTTCAAGGAACAGTTCCTGTTGTTTGCAAGCCGACCCCTGGTCCATTTCAGCTACCTGGCACCGCTACCCCAGCAGGAATGGAATGCCTGGCGCTGGATTCGCTCAGCTCCGAATCGCGTGCTGCTGCTCCCCGATAATCTAGCGCTACAGTGCTTCGATCTGACGAAGAAACGCGTTCTTGGCGAAGCCCATCGCCGCAACTGGGTCTTGCTCGATGCCTCGGCCGCACGTGAAAGCTGCGGCAGGGCTGTTGACCGCGTACCCTACCGCTACGTACCCGTGAAGAAAGACATCCTATTATCAAACTAGTCAGAACTGCGAGCACTACGCACTCGTAACCGACGCTGCCAGCTTCATCGGCGTCCATTTGACGTGGTTGTATCGACAGCTATTTGCTTGTATTTGACTTTGTAAGTAGATCGTACGTTACGATCACCTTGTTCACTGTCGCTGTATCAAATGTCTGCTTCGGGTCGGTTGCAGCCTTTGTGACAGTCCGCGATTTTTCCGCCCTGACGACCTGCTATGCTGAGCAGAACGGCCGCCTTCGGCCAAAAGCGGACGTTTATGGTGTAGCCTGATACTCTCTTGAAGTCCTAGGCGGTTCGGAATGCGAGTTTGCTCTGTCAACAGATGCCGCAACAATTCGTCATGCATACGCGGCTTCTCAACATAGCTGAAATGCTTCTACCCGGTTACGTCCGTTACGCTTCGCTTCGTACATCATCTTGTCAGCACTCGAGATGAGATCGTGCAGGGTATAGCTAGTGGCCATCTGGCCAAAATGTGCTGTGGAGATGCCGAAGCTAGCAGTGGCACGCACTACATTACCATTTTCCAACGACGGGATCTGCATCATGGCAAACGCGGAGCGCAAGCGTTCTGAAAGATGTTGACCACCATCGAGATCGGTCGATGGCAAGATCAGCAAAAACTCTTCCCCACCATAGCGCACGATGCTGTCAAACTGATCGCGCGTCATCTGCTTCAGCAAATCGGCAAAGGCACGCAGTACAGCGTCTCCGTCGGCATGGCCATGAGTGTCATTAATGCGTTTGAAATGATCGATATCACACAATACAACGGTCAGGTTCTGGCTAAGACGTTGGGCCCTTGCCAGCTCTGTTGGCATTAAGTGTTCGTGCAGGTAACGTCGGTTAAAGCAGCCGGTGAGGTGGTCGCGGTCGGCAGCGTCCTTAAGCACTAGCTGCGCGCGAAACTCCTCACGTGATACGGTATTGAAACGGCGGGCCGCCACGGCGCCAAAGGCGTTCGCCAGAATCAGCAGAAGGCTCATTGTCAGTATGTCTGCCGGCAGCATATTGGCGGCTTGCCAGGCCAGCATCAAGAACGCAGCCGTCGAGCAAATTGCAAGTATTAGCGCGTAAGTCAGCCGGTTCGGTATATACAGATAAATCACAATCAACATAATCGCAAGTGACATCGCGTGCCAGTGAAACTCCGCTGGGCGATGCGCAGCAATCACCATGAAACACGTGAGCGCGACTATTTCTGCAATCGTCGCAGCGCGTCGTGTTGCTCGAACTGTCAACGGGTGTCGGTAAGCGAACCAGGCACAGGTGCCCGCCGTTACGCCGACCGCCATGCGGATGCCGAACAGGGTCATCGTATTAGGGCCTAGCCCAAGGGCCGCAACATCGGTTACAAAGAAGAGCAGATAGAACAGAGTACAGAAAGTTAGGGTAAATCCCAGCAGTGAACGTGTCTGGGCTAACCTGTACTCGAGAAACGCAGTCTCGGTGGTAGGGTTCGCGAACTCTCCAGTTAATGATTTAATTTGCATATTAGGTTAGCAGTGCTTAAGCGCTACAGGAACTTTAGCATTACATTTTGACATCAATCTTGCCCAACCTAAAGCTTTTTCCGGCAGGTCTGTCTGCTTTCAAGCTAGCCTCAGTAGCAGGCGCAATTTGACGGGTCAGGTAGGTTCGGCTGCTGGCGATGTCATGAGCAAAACTGCCAACAATGAACGCGTCGCTGAGGTTAAGGCCCCAGCAATCACTATTGACATATCCAAGAGGAATTAACATTTCCATGTCGGAAATCTTTACACCTGTCAGTTTCTTACAGTGTTACCAACGGTTTCTCCACTCTAGAGCCTTGTTTTTGGCACGGAAATTGCTTAATACGGACAGTGTAATTTTCAAACCAAAACAGGGAATCCAATATGAAACAATTTGTCAAATCTGCTCTCGCTACGGCCGCGTTTGTATTCACTAGCGTGGCATGTGCTGCTCCCATCACCACGACCATCGATACGACCTTCACGCATCAAGGCGGCTCAAACACCATTGATGTAAATTCGTTTTACGACGTAAACTTCAACCTGACCCTCACGCCATACTTGTACCGCCCGTCAATCGACACCGTCACGTCGGCAGAGCTTCTGTTCCGGTTCAAAGATACTGGTCCAGACAACAAGAACAACCCCAACAACGAGAATTTCACGATCAAGATCGGGAGTGATTTGCTCGGCAGCAGCGGCGGCATCATCAATATCGTCAACAACGGCGCGGACTTTCCATTCTCGATTACAAATACGACGTCTTTGACTAACTTCAGCGATACCGGCCTTTTGTCGCTGCGGATTTCGACGACTAGCGGTTCTTTCCAGTTTGTGAGCGCGAACTTAAAAGCCAATGTCAACGTGGGTGAAGGTTCGAGTTCTGAAGTTCCGGAACCGCTTGCGGTTGCCTTACTGGGGATTGGCGTGGCCGGTATCGCAGCAAGCCGCCGTCGCAAGATATAAGTCTTGACCAGGCTCTGCATGCTTCTAGAGCTTCAGAGCCTGTTCCCTCAGTCATGGTGGCCTATATGATGTTTTGGACAGGCACTTTGCCAATGCCAACTGAGCCATGATTCTCGTGACTGACTAGCTCAGACCGTCCAGCTTTAAGATCTAGGCCTATGCACACGGCAGTCTCGATCAACCGGCCGCGCTTTTTGGCTTTAGGCTAGGGTTGGGCCAGTCTTGCCTAAATACGCTCCACCAGCAAGTCCCCTCCATATTGAACCACTTGGCCTAGTCTGGCAAAGCTATTTGCCCTAGCGCCGACGTCAGGTCTATCTTTCCGAGTTGAGCTGTTCGATAGTAGTTGTTGAGAGCGACAGCACTCCCGAATTGATTACGTCTGCTTTGGGTCGATAGCGGACGTACGCAGGCTCAGTCAGAGCACTAACATGGCGTCCGTGTTTTTAGACGGACTGATGCCATGGCCCGCGCACTTCTTTCCGAAGACCTGTGGTCCCTTATAGCAGCTCATCTTCCAACCCATCGCTCATCGCCGAAAGGCGGCCGCCCGCGAATCGATGATCGCGCGGCCCTGACTGGAATTCTGTTTGTTCTCAAAACTGGAATACCATGGGAGTACCTGCCGCGCGAACTCGGCTGCGGCAGCGGCACGACATGCTGGCGTCGCCTTCACGAATGGATGCTAGCCGGCGTTTGGCAGCGCATCCACGAGGCGATTCTTCAACGGCTCCGAGAGCACGACCAGATCATATGGGATCGAGCTTGCGTTGACGCTGCAGCCGTACCGGCACCTGCTGGAGGCGAGGACACAGGCCGAAATCCAACCGATCGCGGCAAACTCGGCTGCAAACGCCATTTGCTGGTGGATGAGCGTGGGCTTCCCCTAGTGGCCCAGATCTCGGGCGCGCAGGTGCACGACTCTCGTTTCCTCATCCGGTTGGTAGAGTCAATCCCGGCAGTTAAGGGCCTGGCAGGCCGTGCCCGCAAACGCCCAGGTAAGCTGCATGCGGATCGAGCGTACGCTTCGAGAACCCCTAGGGGTTGGCTGCGCAGTCGTGGCATCGCGGCTCGTATCGCGCTACGGCGTGGAGTCGCGCGAAAGGCTTGGACGGTGGCGTTGGGTCGTCGAGCGAAGCTTGGGTTGGCTACACGGCTTGCGCAGATCGCGCATCCGGCATGAGCGACGAGCAGACGTACGCCAGGCGTTCCCGACGCTTGCCTGCTCGCTCATCTGTTGGCGGTATGTCGAGAGGTTTTGTTAGGCGCTCTAAGTCTCCTGAGCACGAATTCGCACAAATCCAGCTTGTGAAAGCACCCGTAACGCCGGGTTCACTGCTCGCATTGAAGAGCCTGGTTCCGCGCCTTCAGGAGAGCGCTGGGAAGCCGACGTGTTTGTTGAGTGTGGTGGACGAAAGATTGCAATCGAAGTTCATATTTCACAGCAGACCATTGACGAGTACGAGCGTCGTTCAGAGAAATACCTGCAATCCGGCGTAAGGGTGGTATGGCTGATCAATTCTCGGCACTTTGAGAATTTCACTATGGGTTGCCTTAAGACTAATGGTGTGCCGATGAATATGCCAAGTGGTCCGGTCACCAACGGAGAGCAGTACCATCGAAAATTTCCGGCTTTTCCCCTTAAATTTAATTGTCAAAAAGGCAATACCACTGAAGCTGCTGTGAAAGCAGCGGTCTTCCTTCCACCGAAGGGGTGGCCTGCAAAAGACTTATCGCTTGAGGACTTTGCGATCGGCTTAGCGAGAGGAGCCTCGTTGCATTCTGGACGAAAGTTTTGGGTCTGGACGCTATGAGGTCACTAATGGTGGAGCATGTTCTCGGCAACGCGTGAGGTAAGTTTCTCCGCTAATCAAGGTCTTACCTGGTTTGCCGCACAGTTCACAAAGCCGCGTTGACATCTCTTCAGCCATCACGATCATCCCGTCTTGCTCTCGATTGCCTCCGTGACCATGAAAAGACAACTCTCCATGCTTCTCCTTCACCTGTGAGGCAAACACTTGCGGTGCCTGGTTATGATCCGTCCAGAACTGAAGACGTTCGCAGAGGACGTCAATCAGGTCGAACCATCCATCTTTGCACTGTGTGCGCCGACAGTCGGCGAAGATCTTCGGGTATCGCAGGCACAACAAGGTATCAAGCTCTTCATTCATGTCAACCTCTCAATGAGGACTAAGCTGCAGCAAGTAGGAGCTCCGGAGCGATGTCACGACGCTTGCGGCGGTTGCCGTGTCTGTCGAAGTGAAGGTCTTTTGCACGAAGGTGCACATACCTTTTCAGCATCGCCCAATCTTTGTGACCAGTGAAGACAGCCACCTCCTGGATCTCGTACCGCAAGATCTCGAACAGTTGCGAAGTGCCCTCGTGCCTGAAATCGTGGAAGTGCAGGTCAACAATACCGAGTTCCTTGCAGGCACGAGGGAAGATCGTACTGATCGTCGCCTCCTTGTAGGGGAAGATCCGGTCATCACTCTTAGGCTGCGAAGTCAAAATCTTCCAAGCATCGTCCAGTACAGGGACTACTTGATCGTTACCAATCTTCTCTTGCGGATCTTTGCGGTCACGTATAATCACCGTTTGATCTTTATAGTTGACGTCATCCCACCTAATCCTGCAGATCTCGGCAACACGCATAGTTGTAAAGATTGCAAAATCAATGATGTCCCACATCGGTATCTTCTGTCGTTTCTTGTTCCGGAAGTAATCCTTGAGGGCGGCGATCTCAGCCTCGATCGGGCGACGATCTCGGCCAGTTGACTTTGTCTTCAGCTTGATTTGCTTCATGAACTGGCGCACATCAAGGAAAATGTCCAAGTCGATCGACTTGTACATCAGGCGTGCGTGAGTCAAGACATCCTTGATAAATCCGATATCCATATTGATCGTCACACCGCCTGCGCCTTGTTGCATGCGCGACTTGACGTAACCAATAAGGCGCAGTGATGTGATGTTGGTAGCGCGTTCGCTACCAAGCGCCTTACGGATTGCGGCCAACGCGAAGCGTTTTGACTCGCCAAGTGGGCGGAGCAGTGTTGCATCCTCAATGTATTTATCGATGAGCTCTCCGAACGTCTTCTTTGCTAAGGCCCCCGCATCGACATAGGTATCTTTGGTGACCTTTTCTTCGTGCTCTTTAAGCCAATCGTGACCTGCTTTTTCAGTAGCAAACGTTTTAGATTTTGATGGGTATCCTGTCACGCGAAAGCGCGCCAAGAACTTATTCCCACGTGGTATGACAGTGCTCATGGCAATCCTCTACAGTCTATTTTGTGCCATGTATTGTAGAGGACTGGACCGATTTTGTGCCAAAACTGTGCCAAAAATGATGGGAACTTTTGAGAAGTGATGTGAAATATTATGGTTGATCAAAGGAAACAAAACGACCCATCTCCCTACGAGATTAAGGTAGATGTGAGTGAAAGAAGAGGGCGGAAATTGTCTGTTGCGCCCATGATGGATTGGACCGACCGACACTGCCGCGTCTTCCATCGCCAGATCACCCGCCACACCTGGCTGTATACAGAGATGGTCACCACCGGCGCCCTGGTCTACGGCGACGTCGAGCGCCACCTGCGCTACGACGAGGTGGAACATCCGATCGCCCTGCAGCTGGGCGGCAGCGACCCGCTTGATCTGGCGAAAAGCGCGAAGCTGGGCGAGCAGTGGGGCTACGAGGAGATCAACCTGAACTGCGGCTGCCCGTCCGAGCGGGTGCAGAAGGGCGCCTTCGGGGCCTGCCTGATGGGGGAGCCGCAGCTGGTGGCCGACTGCGTCAAGGCGATGCGCGACGCGGTCTCGATCGACGTCACCGTCAAGCACCGGATCGGCATCGACTACAACGAGGAATACGGCTTTGTCCGCGACTTCATCGGCACCATCGCCGACGCCGGCTGCCGGACCTTCATCGTGCATGCCCGCAATGCCGTGCTAAAGGGCCTGTCGCCGAAGGAAAACCGCGAGATCCCGCCGCTGCGCTATGAAGTGGCCTACCAGCTCAAGCGCGAGTTCCCGGAACTGGAAATCATCATCAACGGCGGCATCAAGACCGACGCGGAGATCGCCCTGCACCTGGAGCACGTGGACGGGGTCATGCTGGGCCGCGAGGCCTACCACAACCCCTGGGTCATGGCGTCCTGGGACCGCCTGTTCTACGGCGATAAGGAAGCGCCGCCGACAACCCGGGTGCAGGTGCTGGAAGCCATGATTCCGTATATCGCCGAGCAGTTGCGCCTGTACGGCCAGCATGGACTGAAGCTGAACAGCATTACGCGCCACATGCTGGGCATCATGACTGGCCTGCCGGGCGCGCGCGCCTTCCGCCAGTTGCTGTCCGATCCCAAGAAACTGGCCGGCGCCGATCCGGCCCTGCTGTTGGAGGCCGCGGCACGCATGCCGGTTGCGGCCTGACACAGCGTTTCTCTCTTGAAAAAGGCGTACTTCGGTACGCCTTTTTAATTTCCTGTCGGCAAATAACTACAGTTTGTTGTTCAAATTGTATAGATAACTAGTAAGGGCTTGCCGTATGGAAAGTCTAGACGCATAATTTCTTCCGCTCCCTACGCGTTGATGAACATCAACTCTGTTGTTGAGGTGAAACAGTTCGGATGTTACAGTCGATTTCCAACTTTCCGGGTGGAACTTTTGATTTATCCTCTTGGAAATACCATAGCCGCATGAACGGCTTGTGACACGCGTCGCACGGCGCAATAATCCGGGCGAATTTCGATCAATAGATACAGGGATGAACAGGAAAAATGGCTTTTTTGAATAACTTGAAGGTCGGTACCCGCCTCGCGCTCGGTTTCGCACTGGTGCTGGTGCTGCTGATCGCCGTGACGGTGGTCGGCATCCTGCGCATGGCGCAGATCCAGGACCGCCTCGACAAGGTCGTCAGCGTGAGCAACGTCTCGACCGGCCTGGTCATCGAAATGCGCAACAACGTGAGCGACCGCATCGCTTCGCTGCGCGTGCTGACCCTGATGACCGATCCGGCCGACATGGAACCGGAAATGGTCAAGTTCAAGGAACAGACCCGCAAGTACGAAGAAGCCCAGAAGAAGCTGTCGGCACTGTTCGCCGCCCACGCCAGCGACAAGGAAAAATCCCTGCTGGCCCAGATCAAGGAATCCGAAGGCCTGGCCATGCCGGCCATCGCCAAGGCATCCGAACTGTACCTGTCGAACAACGCGATGGACGCCACCCGCGTCATGATCCGCGAAGTGCGTCCGGTGCAGAAGAAGTGGACCGACGCGCTGGACCAGCTGGCCGCCCTGGAAGAGAAGCAGAATGCCCAGAGCAAGGCCGACGCCGAATCGGAATTCGTCAATGCCCGTAACTTCATGATCGGCATGCTGGTCGCCGCCGTCGCCATGGGCATCGCAGCAGCCTGGGTCATCTCGCGCAGCCTGCGCAAGCAGCTGGGCGGCGAGCCGGCCTACACCGCGCAGATCGCCGCCAGCATCGCCCACGGCGACCTGGCCGTGGCGATCGAGACCGAAGAATCGGACCGCGGCAGCCTGCTGGTGGAAATGAAGGAAATGCGCAACAGCCTGGTCGGCATCGTCCAGCAAGTGCGCCGCGGCACCGAAACCATCGGCACCGCCTCGCGTGAAATCGCGGCCGGCAACATCGACCTGTCCTCGCGTACCGAACTGCAGGCCAGCTCGCTGGAAAAGACCGCCTCGGCCATGGAAGAACTGACCTCGACCGTCAAGCAGAACGCGGACAACGCCCGTCAGGCCAACGCCCTGGCCGCGACCGCCTCGGACGTGGCCCGCAAGGGTGGCGAAGTGGTGTCGCAGGTGGTGGGCACCATGGGCGAGATCAACAGCTCGGCGAGCAAGATCTCGGACATCATCGGCGTGATCGACGGCATCGCCTTCCAGACCAACATCCTGGCGCTGAACGCCGCGGTGGAAGCGGCCCGTGCCGGCGAACAGGGCCGCGGCTTCGCGGTCGTGGCATCGGAAGTGCGCAACCTGGCCCAGCGTTCGGCTGCGGCGGCAAAAGAGATCAAGACCCTGATCGGCGACTCCGTCGAGAAGGTCGAGCGCGGCAGCAAGCTGGTCGGCCAGGCCGGCGTGACGATGGATGAAGTGGTGACGAGCGTGAAGCGCGTGACCGACATCATGAGCGAAATCGCCAACGCCAGCGCCGAGCAGAGCGCCGGCATCGAACAGGTCAACCTGTCGATCATCGAGATGGACAGCATGACCCAGCAGAACGCCGCCCTGGTGGAAGAGGCCGCTGCCGCCGCGCAGAGCCTGCAGGACCAGGCAAGCGAACTGGCCCGCGTCGTCAGCATCTTCAAGCTGAGCGAGGGCGAGCAGTACCAGGCCGAGGCACACGTTGCTCCGGCCACCGGCACCGCGGTAGTGGTGCGCCCGGCCGCTGCCAAGCGTCCGGCTCCGGCCCTCAAAAAGCCGGCAGTGAAGAAGCCTGCCGCAGCCCCGGCTGCGGCGAAGGAAGATGCACCGGCCGCACCGGCTCCTAAAGCCAAGAAAGCCGCCACCGTCGCCAGCGACGAGTGGGAAGAATTCTAAGAGAAAAGACCGCCGGTCCCCGGGCCGGCGGAGCTTAAACAAAAACCTTTTGGGGAAACCATGAAAAACCTGACCGTGAAACTGATCGCTGCAATGACCCTCGCCACCGCCGCCGGCGCCACCTTCGCTGCCGAAGTGCCGGCATCGTTCGACCCGAAGAAATGCGCGGTCGAGTACCCGAAGGCCTCGCTGATGAACGAAGAGCAGGGCACCACCTCGGCATCGTTCCTGGTCGGCGCCGACGGCACCGTGACCGAATCGAAGCTGGAAAAGT
Organism: Massilia sp. LC238; assembly: GCF_000735635.1. Classification (NCBI taxonomy): domain Bacteria; kingdom Pseudomonadati; phylum Pseudomonadota; class Betaproteobacteria; order Burkholderiales; family Oxalobacteraceae; genus Massilia; species Massilia sp. LC238. The sequence goes on from NZ_JNNN01000081.1 coordinate 101,754, forward strand.
CGAGCGGTTTCAAGAACCTGGACAAGGCGGCCCTGAAAGGCCTGTCCTCGTGCAAGTTCAAGCCGGGCACCAAGGACGGCGCGCCGGCCGCGACCTGGACCAAGGTCGACTACGCCTGGAAGCTGGACTGATCGGGTTTTCTTCCCTTCACAAGCAGCCGGCCTTGCGCCGGCTGTTTTGTTTTCTACCCTCGGTTACATTTTCGTCGCAGCATGTTTCGAGTGTAAGCAGGTTTTTCATTTCTCCCGTGTGCGGTCGAGGCTGGCTATAGTGGTTCCAACACCAACCGAAAGGAGAAGTACCATGAAAACGATTCTTGCCGCTACCGCAGCTGTCCTGATCAGTGCCGCAGCCTTCGCGCCGGTCCAGGCGCAGGCCCAGGGCCGCACCGAAGTGATCGTGGTGCACAAGGCGCCGCCGCCGCTGCGCCATGAGAGCATCCCCGCCGCCCGCCGCGGCTACGAATGGGTGCCGGGCTACTGGAACTGGAACGGCCGCCGCTACGTGTGGGAACGCGGCCACTACGAGCGGGTGCGTGCCGGCTACGTCTACCAGAAGCCGGTGTGGCGCCAGGACCGTAAGGGCTGGTACATGGACCGCGGCGGCTGGGTCCGCGACGACCACCGCCTGGCGCGCCGCGACCGTGACCGCGACGGCGTCCCGAACCGCTACGATGCCCGCCCGAACAACCCGAACCGCTACTAAGCCTTACCGGCTCGGCCAAGAAACCGCCTGCACCTGCAGGCGGTTTTTCATATGGCTGCGGGCGGCGCCATGCCGCTGTCGCCGGCATCGGTCGCGACCCGGTTGCGGCCCTCGGCCTTGGCGCGGTAGAGCAGGGCGTCGGCCTGCCGCACGAAGGCGTCCGGATCCTCCTCTTCGCCCGGCTTGCCGTGGAAGGTGCAGGCGCCCGCGCTGATGGTCACCAGGCCGGGGGGATTGGCGGCATGCGCAATCCCGAGCTCCATGACGGCCAGGCGCAGGCGCTCGGCCACGTAGCGCGCGCCGACCTGGCCGGTCGCGGGCAGGATGACGGCGAACTCTTCGCCGCCATAGCGGGCCGCCAGGTCGGTGGGACGGGCCAGGCCGCCGCGCAGGGCCGCCGCCACCTGGCGCAGGCAGTCGTCGCCGGCCACGTGGCCGTAGTGGTCGTTGTACTTCTTGAAGAAATCGACGTCCAGCAGCACCAGCGACAGCGGCGCCCCGGTACGCCCGGCGCGCTTGAGTTCGAGGCGCAGCGTCTCTTCGAAATGGCGGCGGTTGGCCAGGCCTGTGAGGCCGTCGCGGGTCGCCAGCACCGTCAGTTCCTGGTTGCGCTCCTGCAGGTGCTCCTCCGCGATGCGCAGCTCGGCCTCGAGCTGGTCGCGGATCACGATCTGGCGCACGAGGCGCGCGCCAACGCCGGCCAGCAGCAGCACCACCAGCACGGTGGCGCCGGTCATGACGAGGGTCGACTGCTCCCACTCGGCCAGGATCTCCTTCTTGGATTGCGCGGTCGCGACGACCAGGGGCACGGCGCCCAGGTGGCGGTAGCTGTACAGGCGCACGACGCCGTCGATCTTCGAGCGCAGCATGGCGGTGCCGACCGGACCGGAAGAGCGGTACATCGTGAACACCGGCCCGTTGGCGATGCTGGTGCCGATCAGCTTCTCGTTCAGGGGCCGCCGGTAGATCAGGGTGCCGTCGTCGCGCGCCAGCATCACCACGCCTTCCTGGCCGACGTCGAAGCTTTCGTACAGGTCGGCGAAGAAGGCGATCTGGATGGTGCCCAGCGCCACCCCGGCAAAGCTGCCGTCGGGCTGGTCGAGGCGGCGCGACACCGGCAGCAGCCAGACCCCGGACAAGCGGCTGCGGAATGGCTTGCCGACATAGGCATTGCGGCTGCGATTGTTCAGGTGGAACTGGAAGTAGTCGCGGTCGGCGTAGGTGCCGGCGAGCGGATGGTCGATCGATGACACCAGCCAGCTGCCGTCGGCGCCATAAATGGACAGGCTGTGCAGCTCGTTCACCTGCAGCACCATGTTGCGCATGTGCGTGCGCAGGCGCTCGTTCAGCGCCGGGGTCGATCCGTCATGCTCGACCCGCTCGACCACGCCGGCCAGCACCGTTTCGACGATCCTCACCGAGCTCTCGGCCTGCGCCGCGAGGGCATTGGCCATGTTCGAGGTCGCGGCGGCATGCTCGTCCAGGCGGCTCTGGCGCGCGCTCCAGGCGCTCCAGACCTGGGCGGCGACCAGCAATATGCAGAACAGCAGCAGGAGGCGGATGGCGTAGAGGACGGCCGGGCGCTTCTTGGCCGTGAGGCTGGTGATGGGAGTCGGTGCCGAGTGCAATTGCGTCATCAGGGGCGCCACTTGCGTGACAGGATTGCCGGAGCCCCGAGGATAGCCATGGTGCCTGGAAAAGTCGAGCAGCAACGGGCGTGTAACCAGCCCAGACGTCCTTCGGCGCGCTGAAAAAAAGGCCTACATGCGGAACATGTAGGCCTTCTTGTCGAATTCTTTGGGGTGGCTGATGGGACTCGAACCCACGACGACAGGAATCACAATCCGGCAGCAAACCCATGATTTATCTTGCAAGATCAAGGCCTTGCATTTCTGCCGTTACAACGGGCGGCGATTTTAGGCGCCGGTTTTCCCCTATGAGGGCAAAAACCCGTTGTAAGATTTTTACTCCGTTGCCCGTGCTTTTTTCACCTGCCGGCGGTCGTAATGGCGGTGCGTCGTCTGCGGGTTCGCGTGCGCCGCGAAGTCGTATGCGTCGGCCTCCCGGTTGGCCAGCTTGGTCGTGATCGCGGCCGGGCGGATGTCCAGCTGGGCGAAATACTCCGGGTGCTGGGTGAGCGTCTTCTCGGTCACGCCAGGATCCCGGGTCTTCACGTAGGCGAGCATGGCCTCCTGCCAGGACGACGACAGGCCACCCTTCGTATAGCACTTTCCGCCCGCTGCCGGAAACATGTAGACCGACTCCTTCGGCCTGACCCGCTCGTCCTTCCTCACCCGCGCGACCCAGTAGTAATAGGTCGATTCCTTCATGCCGGCCGCGGTGGCGGCGGCCTTCGCCGTCTCGCCCTTGGCGATCGCGATAGCGATACGCGCCATGGTCTGCGCGGTCTCGGGCGGCACAGACGGCATGTGCTGCTGGGCCTGCTCGATCCGCTTGACCACCATGCGCAGGCGTGGCGACCATTCCCGCAGCTTCAACACCTCTGCCTCGCCGCGCTTCCGCTTGGCGCCCGTCACCGTCACGCCCTCGCGTGAGCATCCCGTCTTCAGCATCGGCCGTACTTCCGCTGTCCGGAACCCGGTCAGGTAGGTGAAGAGGGCCATGCAGCCCATCAGGCGCACAACTCGGTTGTCCTGCCGCTGGCTCCACAGGTAGAACCGGACGATCTGCGACCTGGTGACGGTGCGCACGTCCTTTTCCAGCACATCCGTGTCCATGTCCACGAACGGGTTCGCCTCCATCACGCCCCACCGGATCGCCTTCTTGCAGATGGTCGAGAAGGTGTACAGCTCCTTCCAGGCCTTTGCCGGCGCGCCGTCGGCGGCCCGCGCCTCGACGTACTGATAACCGTGGATCGTCTTGAGCGAATTCGGAGCCATCTGGCCGAAAAACTTGATCAGGTTCGCGTAGGTGCCGTTCCTGACCGCGAGACCCTCCTTTGACTGGTCCAGGTAGTGCTTCGGGTCTTCCTCCGTCTTGAAACGGTCGATCAGCTCGGCGACCGATCCGGCGATGATCCTCCCTTGCTGGATGTCGATCGCCTTGCGCTTCGCGACAATGTCCGCCTTGCGGATCTCTTCCTTGTTTCCGGCCGGCGCCGTCGCCACGGTTTCGTTCCGGCCGTCCGGGTATTGGTAGTACCACGACACCTTCTTGACACCTGTCCTCTTGTAAAGCCTGTCGATCCCCGTCTTCTCTTTAGTGGGCGCCGGCGAAGGCTTTGAGGTTCGGTTCGTCCGCATATTTTTGTCGTTTCGGCTCATCGGTAATACCCATCATCCTATCGTGGTAGGCTCGCGCGACCCTGGGAAGCCCAGTTGAACCTACCTCAAATTTCCACTTCCTCTGCCGCAGCCAGGTGACCATCCTGGTGCGTTGGTTCGGCTTGCAGTCGACCAGCTCGGCCAGCTCGTCCGCGCTGAGATATCCAGTCGTCGTGCTCATCGTTGTTTCCTCCTTGATCGTTTTGTCAGTAGCCCCGGTTCCAGCTGCGCTCGGGTTCAGCGTCCCAGCGGCAGAACTGAATAAAGGAATCGAAGGCATCGCCGTATTCCAGCCAGCGCCCATAGCGCGCCGCGCCCTTGCTCGGCTTACGCACCTTGCCCATTCCGCCGTACTCCACTTCGCTGGTCGGGTGGCAGTTGCGGACCACGCCCGGCTTGTCACTGTCGAAGTTAACCCCGATGTAGTGGCCTCGATCAGCTGCGATAACGCCTGGCTTACCGCTTACGACCACGCGCCGGCCGAGTTCGGCCGGAACGCCGTAGTGGCTGCGCACGTATTCGAAATTCATGACTTTTCTCCTCTCGACTTAGTGGAATTCTCGGATCGCGACATCGGGCGGGCTCGTCTTGACTTCATCAAGTGCCGACTCCAGCCAGCCGCGCACGAAGGGATCGCCCTCTACCGTGCGCAGCAGCTTGTAGGAGATCATCAGCAGGGCGCTCAGGTACGGCCCCCGCTCTTCCGGCTTCAGTTTCGGGATGATCGACACGGCTTTGAGTGCCTCTTGGACCATAGCTTCGTCGATGGCCTTGGCAGGGTTGTCGCTCTTACGCTTCATTGCCGATCTCCCTGGTCGCTTGCGAGTGTGGGACCGCGAGCGCCGCCAGCTCATCTGCGCGCTCTAGAACCAGATCAGCGGCGGCATGGCGCGCATCGCGGTGACCTTCCTGGTATGCCTGCTTCGACGCGCCATGCAACGCGATCGCGCGCCTGGGCTTGCAAGGCAAATTCATGATCGCGACTGGCAGCGTCAACACGCAGGCTGGAGAGTGCGCCGGGCAGGGCCAGCGCAGGGAGCCGTCTCCGGATGGGCACGTGCACGCTGCCTGCTGGACTGCCCTTGGGGCAGTGCGCACGGCCACATCCCAGGCACGCTGCATTTCCCGCATGCTGTCGGCCAGGCGCTGGTCGACCACCGTGCCGGCCTTCTGCCCCAGGTTAAACATGGTGTTTGCCATCAGCGCGCCGACACGGCGCACGTCCTCGATGCTCGCGCGCAGCTCCGCAATTTCGGCTTCCATCGCCCGCTCCACGTCGGTCGGGGCGTGCAGCGGGAAATCCGGCCTGGCGCCGATCCGCTCGCGCCAGGTCTTCAGGGTGGTTTTATTCGCCATCTCGAACTTTCTAATTCTTCGGGTTTTTCATCACGATCGGCCTCTTGGCCAGCTTCGCCTCGGCGCGCCGGCGCAGCGCCTGCTGCAGCTGCAGGTCCAGGCGCAGGACTGCGACCTGGTCGAACAGGGCCCGGGCCATCTGCTCGTCGCTGCCGTACAGGGCGCGCGCCTGTTCGAACGTCGTGCTCATACGGCCGCCGGGAGATCCGCCGCCGGCGCCGCGGCCGGCTCGCGCACGTTCAGCGGCCGCATGCTGCCGGTGCGCAGGTTCACGAAGGCACCGTGCCAGGTCAGCTGCCCCTTGCGGAAGAACTCCCACAGGATCGACAGCGCCGGCGTCACGATCGACTGGTTCACGAACAGCTCCTGCCGCTCGAGCGCCTCGGCGAGGCCGCAGCTGGGCGTGTCGTCCTCGACGGCCTGCAGGTCGACCAGCTCGGGCAGCACCTGGTACGGGCTCGGCAGCGGTGCGCTGTTCGCCGGCGCGCCCAGGCCGGCCCGGCCTGTGAATAACTCCCCGAACAGCACCTGGCCGTCGGCCGCGCGGTTGCCGAGGTCCATCAGGTAGTGCACGCCGTAGCGCTGCAGCTTCGCGTGGATCTCGTGGCGCGCCCGGGCGCTGTCGACGCAGGCGATCGCCATGCCGAACTGCATCGAGCTGTCGTCGTAGCGGCCGTGCACGGCTTCCCAGTCCAGCCCGAAGAAGGCATTGATCCGGTTCACCAGCACGTGCGCCTTGCTCGCGCCGACGTCGAAGGCGCCGAACAGCTGGCGGCCCATGTTCGCCTCGCTGACCGTGTCCGGGTCGAACACCTTCACGTGCAGGCCAGGGTGGCCCAGGGCCGTGATGGCGTGGTTCAGCCTGGCCAGGCCGGTGAGCATCTGCGAGCCGTTGCCGCCGCAGCCGATCAGGGCGATGCGCACCTTATGGCTCAGCATGGTGGGGGGCGTGATGTGCGGCATGCGATCACCCGAAGATCTTCGACGCCGGCACCGGGATGTCGATGTAGAGCCCGAGCACGCACATGCGGAACGCTACCGTCGGCTGGGCCTTGTCCAGGTCGCCGAAAACGCCCGCGATCTTCACCGAGCCGCGGTCGTCGGCATTGTCGGTCTCGCTGAAGAACGCTCCCAGGTGGCCATGACTGTGCAGGTCGATTGCCAGGCTCTCGTCCTCGCCAGGCACCACGTGCTCGTACTGGATGCTGCCGGTCGTCGCCTCGCCGATGACCTTGGGGTAGGCGATGCGCCAGGTCTTTTCCTTGTGGTTCCAGAGCAGGCTGGCGGCCGCCTCGAGCGGCGCGTCGGCCTTCGCCTTCGCAGCGAACTCCTTCATCAGCTCCAGGGCGCTACCGATGGTGCCGAAGTCCAGCTCGCACTTCTTCGCCATCTCGCCGAACGGGATCGCCACAGCGGTGTGCTTGGCCAGCTGCTGGATGTAGTGCAGCCAGGGGCGGCGCACCTCGAGGTGCAGGCCGTCGGCCGCCAACAGGAAGCGGTGGCCGTTTTCTTGCAGCGCGTGGAATGGCGCGTAGCGGGGCACGGCGGCGACCGGCGCTGCGGCCAGCAGGGCCATGTCCATCTGCAGCTGGTCGGCCGGCGCGTTCGCTTCGTCGACGGCCAGCGGCAGGGGGCGCTCCTCGCGCAGGACGGCTTCAGCCGTTTCGAGGAAGGTGTTAAAGGATGAGCGGCAGATATCGAGCAGCTCGTTGAACTGGTTGGCATATTCTTGCTTTTTCATGTCGTCCTCTTGTAATTAGATGGTGGTGGCGCGGGCGGCGATCCGGGTGATCGCTTCCTGCAGGGTTTCTTTTGAATCAACGAGCGCGCGCTGCATCGCGTCGGGGTCGGCGCTGGCCAGCTGGGCGCGCCAGAGCTGCTCCATTCCGCCTTTGCACTTCACAGCGTTGCTGCGGTTCGGGTGCGTGAAATGGCTGCGGAAGAAGGCGCGCTCGTAGCGGTCGATCACCTCAGCGCCGAAGGTCGGCGGCAGTTCCACGTTGCCGGTGCAGATCCGGCCGCCGTCCCACACGTTGAAATGCGGGGAGTGGTACAGGCGAGTGCGCGGCGTGGGCCGTGCGTCCTCGCGCAGCGCGAATACGAACCAGTCGTTGGGCGTGGCCACGAACACGAGCGCCGGGTGCGCGGCCATGCCGTGGCCTTCCAGCGTGCCGGAGCCGGCCGCCTTGAACCAGGTCATCCGCACGGCGGCCGGCGTCCACCAGGCGATCACGTTTGGAGAGCTGAACAGCAGGTTCTCCGGCAGGAAGCCGGTGAACGCCGTAGCGGCGCCGACTGCATTCGCGAAGTTCGCCAGCGCGCCCTTCGACAGCGGCACGCCTGCGCCGATCACCTGGCGGCCTGGGTGCACGGCGTCGGCCAGCACTGGGTGCGAGGTGGCATACACGTCGCCCACGTTAGACTGGTACATCAGCACGGCGCCGGCCAGGCGCAGGACGCGCTCGCCTTCGCTGACGATTTTCACAGGATGCAGGCTCAAAATTCATCTCCCAACAGCAGAACGAGCTTTTCAGTCAGCACGGCGACCTGGATCGCCTGCTCGGTCTTGGTCATGAACTCGCGGATTCCGGCAGCGGTCATCGGCACCGGGTTGGCATCGATGAAGTCGCAGTACTCGCCGCAGTTGCCGAGGTCGTTGAGGTACTCGTCGATCATCTCGCCGATCACATCGTGCTGTTTCCAGAGAAGGATCATCGAGCCGTCGATGGTCTCGCGGCCGCAGCGATAGGTGCCCTTATCGGCTGGCGTGAGGATAAAGTCAGGGCCGCAGACCAGGGCGTGAAGCGCGTCACACACCTCGACCACCTGGCGCGCGAGTGCCGTCGTGGCCGCCGCCCCGATCTCGGCGCGCGAACGCACGCGCTTCGGTGCGCACACCCACTCGGGCAATTCTCGGTAGAACATCTCGCGTGTGACGACATGCTCGTTCTCGACAAGCTCCGCGACCGTATCCCAGCCGTGCTCATAACGGCGGTTCTCGAGCAGTTCGACGTCATTGTTGCTGTCGCCCCAGTAGACGGATTCCACCCACCCAAGCGCGCTCCATGGGGTTTGAGCGTCCGGCAGCAGCTGGGTGGCATCGTGTAGGACCGCCAGCACGGTCTGGCCGAAGCCTTCCTGCAGACGCTCCAGCTGCTCAGTCCCTTTTGCGAGAGCAAAGCGCGGCGGGTAGTTGGCGACGACGCCCATTCGCGTGAAGCAGAACCAGGCCGTGTTCGTCTCGTCGTAGCCGTGGCCGGTGTCCTGCAGCTGCTGCACGTGCAGCTCCCAGCGGAAGAACTTGCACGGCCGCGCGCGGACCAGCTTCGTCCACCAGTGCGCGAGCGCGCGCTCGGCCAGCCGCCTCTCCCGGGCGCCGAACACATCGGCCAGCAGCGCGTTGCTCGGGGTGCGCAGCATCGCGTCGCTGATCACGCCGGCTTCGAGCAGGGCGATCGTCAGTGGCACGGCCAGCTGGTCCTCGCCGGGCAGGACGTACTGCTCGGGTACCTCCGGCGCGAGCGCTGGCAGGGCGAGGATGGAGGCGGGCAGCATCGCAGTCACGGCAGGACCACCTGGTTGATTGAAGGGGCGAGGCAGCGCGGGCCGGTGGCGCGTCGCGCCTGCTCGAGGATCTTGGCCAGCTGCTGGCCCAGCGGTGCGCGGGCCTGGTCGGCGGTGATGATGTGCGCCGGCCGAGCGCCGAGATCCAGGCGGCCATGCTCGCGCAGGCGCTGCAGCGCGGTCTCGCACGCGCGCCCGCCCTTCGTGCCGACGGCGCGGCGGAAGGTGTAAATGGCCTTGGCGCCCACCTGTTCCGGGCCCTCGATATCGGCGCTGGTGATCTCCGGGTAGACGTTGGCGTAAAAGTCGCGCACCTGGGGCAGGCTCAGCGCCGCGCCCGGGTCGGCCAGGGCGACGCCGTTGTAGCGGAATTCGCGGATGAGGTTATCAATTTGCATGTCGGCCCCCGCTTAGAACAGGTCGAGGGTGAACTTGTCCACAGGCTCGTCGCCTGCGGTGGCTTCCGCCGCTTCGCCGGCACCGTTGGCGACATGGTCGACCACGGCCGCCGCGCCCTCAGGCTGCTCAACGACCGCCTCGGCACCGCCGGCCTGCTCGGTGCCCTGATCGGTCGCGCCGTCGCCACCGGCGTCGGCCGCAGCGGTTCCTGCGTCGCCGCCGGCCTGCGGCTGTTCGCTGGATGCCGTGTCGGCCACCACCTGGTCGCTGGCCGCGGCCTGGTCGCCCGGTGCGGCGGCCGGCTGCGCGCCGTCCTTCTTGTCGTCGTCGCCACCCTTGCCGGCGCGGGGCTTGCGGCCGGGCTTCTCGGACTTGCTGTCGGCCTTCGGTGCGGGCAGGGCCGGTGCTGCAGCTGCAGGCGCGCCGCCGGCGGCATCCTGGGCCTGCTGGATCAGCGTGCGCTTCGGCGCCTGCCAGGTCGACAGCGCCGCGATGAAGTCGGCGTCGAACTCGGTCGGCGTGGCCAGCAGCGACAGCGGCTGCGGCAGCTTCGCTTTCGCCTTCGTGTCGAACGGCATCGGCGTCACGTTGACGCGCAGCTGGTCGTCGCCCTCAGCGGCGACGGTGATCATCAGCGTCGCCTGCTTCGCGAGCTCATGGAGGGTGCTGAACATATAGTGGTCCTCGTGGTTGGGTGCCCGGGGAGGGCGGTGGTTAATCGTCGTGGTCGTTGGCCTGGAGCTTCTTCGGGTCGAACTGGGCGCGGCGCCGCATGTGCCGGCGGGCCGCGGCGGTCAGCGCCGCCTTGAGCGTCGGGTTCTTGAGCATGGTGTCGACCGAGTCCTTCGAGCCCAGGAGGTGGCGGGCGAACTCGAGCGCTGCGCGATCCGGTTCGACGCGCGCCATGTCAGGCTCCGTCGGCGGGGGCGGGGGCGCGGGTGCCCAGCATGATACGAATCGCTACGGCCGCATCCTTGTAGTCGAGCCCGGTCAAGGCACCACATAGCATCTGCGCGAACGAGAGGGCACGCTGCTCGACGCTGGTCGGGTGCTGCGCTACCGCGTCCTCAACGATGAGGGCAATCACGCGGGTGAGCTGGGTCGTGGTGGCCATCAGCGCACCCCAGCGACAACGGTGATGCCGTATGCCTGGTCGCCGAGCACTTCAGCCGTCAAGACGGCGGCGGCGGTGCTGGACGCGGCGAGGGCGCTGAACGTGAAGCACGCGGTGGCGGTGCGGACTTTGATGAGGAAGGGTTTCATGCGGGTCTCCGATTCGCTGCTCAGCGAGGGCTGAGCTCGATTGCGATAGACCAATGTTAGGAGAGGCTAATTTCGATGTCAATAGGAGTTCCTAATTTTTGTTGAAAATTTGTTCGTAGGTAGGTCTGACGAGGAAGGTATTGGAGGGGAGGCGCTGTAGCCGCGCCTGTCCAGGCGGACAAGCTATGGCCGTAAAAAAGCCCCGCTAGGGGCCTGGAAGAGGGGGGGATTTTGTCGGCCACCTCGTACATGTTCTCGGGCGTCGATACGTTGAAAACGATTGCCGAGCAGCGAAGGAGGAGTCGTACTACATTGCGAGTGCTTTGCGTGGAGCCGTGTCGTTGTTAGCTATTTTAAATGCGAGAACATCGGGCTTACGTTAAAGCCCCGTTCGCGCATGTTTTCAAACATATCGTTGCGCAAAACTTCTAGTGGTGCATCAACCCCTGATATTTTTGCAAGGCCAGTAACTAAGTCGTCAAACGATAGATCGCGATTCCGCAACTTCCAGCGAAATTCTTTAACTTCGGCAGGAGCTCCGGAGTCTTTTCCTTTTAAATAAATCAGCGATCCAAAAAACCATACGACAGAAATCCAGCTAAAAATTATACCGACGAGGAACATCAACCGGATAGCCGCAAATTTGATTACGCTCGCCAAGAGATGCTTGTACTCGGCCGAGTAAGTCATCACGACAACGCTACCGGTGTACCAGCTATGTCGCATGCCAACCTTGCGTAGATTTCGCTCTGCGGTGGAATTTATAGCGACAAGCAAAATTACCGTTCGGTAGAGCCAAAGAATGAAGGCTACAAAACACCCGAGTTCGTACATTGCAATTCCTAAAGGCGCCCAGTCAAAACTCGCGTCGGCTGTATAACTACACGGCCCACGATACTAGTTGGCTTACTCTTTACGTTGACAGGCCCATGATCGGGATGAAGAGAATGCAAATACCATTGCCCGCCTCGATAAAGAAGTTGCTTGACGCACGGTTGCCCATCAAAGTTAATGGCATAAACCTCGCGATTGATTGGTTTAATGTCCGAGGTGTCCACAATTACAATGTCGTCCTCGAACATCATGGGTTCCATGCTTTCGCCGCGAACGCGGACTGCAATCAAATGCCGAGGATTGAGGCCCAGGTCCCTAATGATCGAGGTAGGTACCAGTTCGTGGCCATCGCCATTCATGTCGGGTTCGGTATCGTATTGACTAACCCCAGCTTGAAGGCGCAGCTTTACGCGCGGGACTGATACCGTGTCGGGGGCTTCCCCGGCTGCAACGGGCCGAGCGCCCGCGAAGTCAACAGCATCTCCAATGAAGGGTGATGCCGATGCAGCCGGCGCGGGCATCCCGACCTCAGGGATCATGCTGCCTTTCCCAGTCGCCAACCAGTCCTGGCTGACGCGCAGCGCGCGGGCAGCCTTTAGCAGGTTCTCACCACGCAAGAACTTCGACTTGCCGCTCAGCCAGCCATGAACACTTGGGGGCTTCACACCACAGGCGCGCGCAAGCTCCACCTGGTTTACACCGGCGGTCTGCATAGCGACCTTGATTCGCTCAGATAAAGACATTAGGCAATCCTAATCTAGTTCTAATTAGGAGTGGCTATTGACTTCCTTGTTAGCTACTCCTAATATTGCACTACCTCAAACCAACTCGAGAAACCATGAACGCGAGCGAAATCATCGAGAAGCTCGGGGGCCCGACGGCCGTCGCAAAGCTCCTCAACGTCAAACCGCCCTCTGTCCACGCATGGAAGACGGGTGGAATTCCCGACGACAAGCTGATCCGCCTGGCACCGACGCTCGAAAAACAGGGCATTGCCACCCGTCGCGAGCTCCGCCCTGATGACTGGGAGCAGATCTGGCCTGAGCTGGTCGACCCGGGCGCTCCTTCCACCTAATCCTGCAACACCTGAAGTCCTGAACCGCCAACACTAGGAGAACCACCCCATGAAGTCCCCACGCAACATCCCCGTCAAGGCCCTGCTGAACGCAGACGAATTCGTCGAGTTCGACCAGGAATGCGGCGCCGCTGACGTCAAGCACAGCTCCCAGCTGCGCACCCTCGCGAAAGCCTGGATTGCAGAGCAGAAGCGTAAACGTCAGCAGTCATACCCTGGAAGGCCCGGACATGGCCAGAACGTGGCCCTGTCGCTGCCTGGCCGCGTGAACTACGGCGCAAGCGGCCAGCTGCGCATGCGTCTTTGAGGCCGGCGCATGGACGATTCACACCGCAGCATCATGAGGTACATACCAATGACCAAACAGGCAACCGAGCCTTCACAGCACGACCAGCAGCACATCTGCCGGCAGGCCGTCATCTGGCGCAAAGCCGACAAGGAAGCGATCGCCCACCGCGGCGACGTGACCAAGCAGCGCGCTGAATACCGTGCCCGCCAGGATCTGCGCCGGGCCGTCGACATCGCGGAGGAGCGCTGATGACCCAGGCAACCATTTCCCGCGAACCCAGCGATCACAAGCTGGCCGGCAGCGCATGCGTGGAGGTCTCGCCTCCATGACGACGTCGACCGACAACAAAGTGCCGGCCGAGCAGCTGCTCTCGGCCATCGAAAAAGCGCTTCAATCCGCCCCGCACCTGGTCGACCAGTTGGCGCACGAACTGGGATGTTCCGGGTCGATGGTTCGGCTTCGTCTTGAGCGACTCGAGGCCGAAGGACGCGCCCACCGTGTACGGGTACGGCTGGAGAACTACCAGGGGAAGTGCTACCTGTGGCATTCCGGCCCAGCGCCGGGCACCCTGACCGCTGCGGCGATCCAACTCGCCCAGGAACTACCGCGCGCCGACCTCCGCGTGCATGTACCGCACCAGGCGATTGTGAGCAGCTGGCCAGTGTTCCGTCAGCGAGACTGGTCGGTCGCAGCTCTCTTCGGTTCGATTCAACAGGCGGCAGCATGAAGGCCCCTGACTTGACGACACTTCCAGCACCGCTCACCCCAGCCGACTGCAACCTGCAGGACTTCGCATTCATGCCGCTCGACGTCGTGCGCCTGCGCGACAGCGACCTGGCCGTCACTTCCGAAGCCGATGAGTTCCGCTGCGCGGTGCTGCTGTGGTGCGCATCCTGGCATCAGGTACCGGCCGCCAGCCTCCCTGACGACGACAAGATCCTGGCGCAGTACGCGGGCTACGGCCGCGTGGTGAAGGAGTGGCAGAAGGTGCGCGCCGGCGCGCTGCGTGGCTGGGTGAAGTGCTCGGACGGACGCCTCTACCACACCGTCGTCGCCGGGAAGGCGAACGAGGCCTGGCTGGCCAAGCTCCGCCAGCGCCTGAAGACCGAGTGTTCGCGGATTAAGAAGCACAACGAGCGACATCCGGGCGCAAACGTTCCGTTCCCCGAGTTCGATGCGTGGTTCGCTGCCGGTTGTCCCGTGGGACAGCCGCTACATGTCCCCGGCGACAAATCGACGGTGTCGCCGGGACAGGGCGACACCGTTTCAGGCGACACGACTCAGCGCCCAGAGGGACACGGTGGCGTTGTCGCTGGTGAAAACGCATCCAAGGGACAGGGAGAGGGACAGGGACAGTTAACTACTTCCCCCAAACCCCCTGACGGGGGCTCACCGCCGGCCAGGTCGAAAGCCGGGGCGGTGGTCCTGCAGACCTTCCTGGAGGACTGCACCACGAAGGGCGAAAGGCCGCTGCGCGACTACGCTCCCCTGTGGCGTTACGCCGAGAGCGCCGGCCTGCCACAGGACTTCATCGCCCTGGCCTGGGTCGAGTTCCGGCGCCGGTTCCTCCCTGGTGGCACCGGCGAGGCGAAGCGCTACAAGGACTGGCGCCAGGCCTTCCGCAAGTACGTCGAGGGCAACTACCTGAAGCTGTGGGCGATCGACGGCAACGGCGCCTACTTCCTGACCACGCTGGGCAAGCAGGCCCAGAAAATCTTCGAATCGAAAGACGCAGGATGAGCAACGAGATCAAACCACCACCGCACAGCGTCGAGGCAGAGCAGGGCGTCATCGGTGCGCTGCTGCGCGACAACGACGCCCTGGACCGCATCGGCGACCTGCGGGCCGAGCACTTCTACTTGGCCGACCATGCCGCGATCTTCCGTGAGTTGCTGCGCAACCTGGCTGCGGGCCGCAGCTGCGACGTAGTCTCGCTCGGTGTCGCCATCGGCGCCACGGTGCCCGATTGCATGCGCTACCTGAACGAGATCGCACAGTCGGCGCCATCGCCCGTGTACGCCAGCCGCCACGCGGCGATCGTGCGGGACAAGGCCATCAAGCGCGGCCTGATCCGCTACGGCCGCGAGATCGCGGAAGCAGCTGCCAACTCGCCCGACGAGGCGGCCGCGCTGGTCGACCAGGCGTCGTCGGTGCTGGAGAAGCTGGCCCAAGCCCGGGTGCGCGTCGAACCGGTGCTGGCGAGGGATGAGCTGGCCGCGCACATCGAGGAGCTGCAGCGGCGCGAGAACGGCGAGGTCAAGGCGATCTCGACAGGATTCCCGGCCGTGGACGACAAGCTCAACGGCGGGATCCGACGCGGCGAGCTGGTCGTGCTGGCCGCGCGCCCGAAGATGGGCAAGACCGCCTTCGCCCTGAACGTGTCGTGCAACGCCGCGGTCGAGCACTCGGTGCTGGTACTGTCGATGGAGATGCCGAAGTCGCAGCTGCACGACCGCAACCTGGCCACCCTCGGCAAGATCCCGCTCGAGCACCTGCTCAAGCCGGCGATGATGACCGACCAGGACTGGGCCGGCCTGACCAATGCTATCGTCAAGATCGAGAGCATGCGCCTGCATCAGGACGACCAGGGCGGCCTGCGCCTCATTGACGTCCGGATGAAGGCCAAGCTAGTGAAGCGCAAGCACGGCCTTGACCTGCTGGTGGTGGACTACCTGCAGCTGATGGACGGCGACGGCGACAACCGCAACGCCCAAATCGAGGGCATCACGCGCGGTCTGAAGGCCCTGGCCAAGGAACTCGACATCGGCATCATGCTGCTGTCGCAGCTGAACCGCAAGCTGGAGGAGCGGCCGAACAAGCGCCCGATGCCGGCGGACCTGCGCGACTCCGGCGCGATCGAGCAGGACGCCGACGCCGTGATCTTCCTGTACCGCGACGAGGTGTACAACCCTGACACCCCGAACGTCGGGGTGTGCGAGGTCGACGTTGCCCTGTGCCGCCAGGGCAAGCCGGGCCGGGCCGCGCTGGCGTACATCGGCGAGCAGGTGCGCTTCGAAAGCCTGGCCGCCGGCTGGATGCCGGTCCGGCACGAAGCAAAGCGCGGCAGCCGTGGACTGGCGGCCCACTTATGAGCGCGACCCTCTTCAAGAAGAGCGGCGTCTGGCATTTTCGCTTCCAGGTCGGCGGCGTGCGTGTCCAGCGCAGCACCCGGCTGGCCAGCAAGACCAAGGCCGAGGAAATCGCGAAGCGGGAATACGACGCCGCGGTGGTGCGCGCCAACGGCGGCGAGCCGGTCCCCACACTGGACGAGCTGGCTGGCATGTGGGTAGTTGTCCACAGGCCGGTGGCCAGCGCGTCGCACATCCGCAGCGTCGAGACCTTCCGCCGGCTTCACATGTACGACCTGGGCGCCAAGCCGATCGGCGAGATCACGACGAAGGATGTCGAGCTGGCGCGCGGCCGGCACCTCGAGACGCACGCTCCGTCGAGCGCAAACCACTGGCTCCGGATCCTGAAGCTGCTGACCATGTGGGCGGTGAAGCGCGAGATCCTGGCGACGTCGCCGTGGCGCGTGAAGATGCTCAAGGTGCAGAAGAAGCCGCGGCCCTTCCTGCCGATCGATGTGGCCAGGACCTGGTTCGATGCCGTCGACGCGGCCACGGCCCGGGCCCCGGACGTCGGCACCGCGGTGCGCCTGATGTTCGGGCTGGGCCTGCGCGAGAGCGAAGCGGCGACGGCGCGCTGGGAGTGGATGGACTGGGAGCGCTCCACCTACACCCCGGGCATCACGAAGGGCAGGGAGGCCGAACCGGTACCGATGCCGGCCTGGCTGCGCGAGCACCTTGAGCCGCTGCGCCAGGTGGACGGCCTGATCGTCGCCAAGCCGAGCGGCCAGGCCTTCGCGCCCGGGTTCGCGCGCCAGGCCATGCGCCGCGCCAACAAGGAATGCTCGCTCAAGGGCATCACGCCGCACCGGCTGCGCGGCACCTTCGCCACGCTGCTGTCCGAGGCCGGCGTGCCGATCCAGACGATCCAGCGCGTCATGCGCCACAAGAGCCATGCGACCACGATGGGCTACCTGGAGAAGAACCTCGACACGGCCGCCCGCGCCGCTGATGTGATCGGCGAAAAAGTGGGTTTCGGTGGCGCGAAAGTGGCGCGAGTCTTGGAAGAAAGCCTGTAAATCCAAGGGTTTCAGATTATCAACAGTCATCGGGTATAGCCCAGCAGGGCGCCCGGCGACCACCCAGCGCACAAGCGCACGACCGCAGTACCAACTTGAAAGGGCAGCACATGTACGACAACCCGAACCGGCTGAAGTCCGCCGAGGCCGGCCGCGACACCACCGAGATCGAGCGCTGCATGAAGCGCGCGAACGACGTGCTGGAGCGCCTGCACAGCCACGTGAACGCGCTGGAAGACCGCCTGCGCCCAGTGATGCGCGCCACCGGCGCTGGCAGCAACGGCGGCGTCACTGGCGTGCCGCAGGAAGCACTGTCGCCGCTGGGCGACGCGATCCGCGGCTTCGAGAGCCGTACCGACAGCGCCTGCGACCGCCTCGAAGCCCTGCTGAACGGCCTGGCCCTGTAGCCATATCTACCATCAGCCCGGTCGCGCGCCGGGCACCGCTCACTCACAAGGAGAATCTCATGAGCACCACCACCATCAAGTACTTTGCCTTTGCCCACTTGCCCGCGCACCTGCAGGTCGTCAGCAAGCCGATCGGCGAGCTTGCCGAGCAGCTTGAGCGGCAGCTCGTCGACGGCGCGGAGAAGTCGGCCGGGATGCGCAAGCTGCTGGAGGCGAAGGACTGTTTCGTGCGCGCAGCCCTCGACGCCCCGAAGGCTGAGATTGGCAACCCGACCACTACTGAGCAGGTTCGCCCGCGCGCGCCGGCCGGCGCCGGCCTGCCACCGCACCAGCAGCGCGTCGTCGAAGAAAAGCGCGATCTGGATGAGCGGAAGCAGAAGCTGGAAGCATTCTTCGACACTGCCACATTCGCACAGCTGGACGATAGCGAGCAGGGCCGGCTGCACGCGCAGCACGCGGCAATGGTCGACTATTCGCGAATCCTGGGTGACCGAATCGAGGCTTTCACCGTGCTGGCAGCGGCCTGACCGCCGCAGTGTCGCCGCCCGGCCACGCTGTCGGGCGGTGCCGCAAAAATCATTCGATGACTGCCGGAAATTTCCAGCTGGCACAAGTTAACATGGCCGGGTAGCTCAACAGGAGATCGCCATGGCCGCCACTGCAACCCTCGACACCTTCCTCGCACCGACTGCGCGCCGCGCCCGCCGCGCGGAAGTTGCGCAACCTGCATTCGACCGGCCCGACCCGTATGCCCAGCTGCTGGCGTGCTGGGTCGACTTCATGCGTACGGATGACCGAGACCTGGGCGCTGGCGGCATGAAGCTGGCGAGCGACGCCGAGGCCGAGGTGAGCGTGCACGATGCGCAGCGCGCCGCCGACCTGAAGATGGGCGAGGCCGTCAACGCCATGGTCGACAGCCTGACCACGCTGCACCGCTGGGCCATCTACAAGAGTCAGGGAATTGCCACCGCCTGGCGGTTCCCGAATGCGGACTTTGCCATTACGCTGACGGCCGCGCGCGACGACCTGGAGCAGAAGCTGCGCAAGAACGTTGCAACGAGGCTTTATTTCTTGTAGAGTTCGGTCACTGGGCGGTTTCGCACGTCTAGAGAAAAGCAAAAGCCCGCCAAGTCAGCGGGCTTTTTTGCTTTTCGCGCCGATCTGGTGTTATCCGCGCTTGTTCAGGTCCAGCAAGTTTTCGACGACCGAATTGATCAGGCCGTTGAGGTAAGCGCTGTCGTAAGCCAGTTGCTGGCCGTTGTTCTCCTCGTAGTTGCTGGAGCCTTGCAGCTTGATAGTTCCACCTTCCAGACCTGCTTTGACCAGTTCGAGCGCGCGGTCGATCGCGCCAGTGCGATTGAATGACAAGGTAACTCCTAACTAAAAGTAGTGGGATTTCTATAATACATCGTTCTCATGGCCGCCACGCCGTCGCCATTTACTGAACCCTGATCTGGCACCGGCCAGAGCAGACGAGCGCACCCAGGCGCGCCACGTCGCCGGACGCTGTAACCGGCTCGATTGTCTCCTCCCCTGATCCCGGTCAGAGTTCCGCCGCCCGCGCACTGATGCGCCGGCGGCTTTTTTATTCATGAGGTACGCCATGCGCATGAGCATCGCAGCAGAACGCGCCTGGCTGATGATCCTCGTCCAGGTAGAGCAGAACCGAAACGCGCTCAAGCGCACAGTGCACGGGTAGACCGCCATGGGACGCCAATCCAAATTGACGGAAGCGCAATGGGAGGCGATCGGTAAGCGGCTGCTGCAAGGAGAATCGTCATCTGCCTTGGCGCGCGAGTTCGGGGTCAGCAAGTCCACGATTTCGGGCCGTTTTTCTGAACGGGTCCAAAACGTAAAAGACGCAGCAAATCAAATAGTTGCAGCCGAGCGCGCGCTCTCCAAGCTGAACATTTCCGAACAAATAGCCGCACGTTCGCTCGCCGACGACCTGAAAGCGATCAGCGAGCACCTGGCAGGCGCCGCGCGCTTCGGCGCCGCCACCGCGCACCGCCTCTCCGGCATCGCGCACAACAAGGCGGCCGAGATCGACGACGCGGCTCCGCTGACCGACAAGAGCCGCGAGGCGCTGACGAACATCGCCGCGCTGACCAAGATGGCGAACGACGCCAGCGAGATCGGCCTGAACCTGCTGAAGGCGAACAAGGAAACGATCGAGGACCTGAACAAGCGCGACACCGAGCAGGCCAGCCCGGCAAACCCGGCGCGCGGCACCGTATTCAAGATTGTTAGACCGACATGAGCAACGTACTTGAGCAGCCGCTGGAGATCGAGCTCTTCGAGGCCTTTGAATTCCTGCTGTACCCGAAGCGGATCAAGGTGCCATTCGGCGGCCGCGGCGGCGCCAAGACCGAGGAAATCGCCGAGATCCTGGTGTGGATGATGTGGCAGTACGGCACGAAACTGCTGTGCGCGCGCGAGTTCATGAACTCGATCGACGAATCCAGCAAGGCCGTGCTCGAGGCGAAGATCGAGAAGCTGGGCCTGGGCGACTTCTTCAAGGTGCAGAACGACGGCATCTACGGCCGCAACGGATCCTGCGCGAAGTTCGTCGGCCTGGCGCGCAACATCACCTCGATCAAGTCCAAGTTCGGCTACAACGTCGTCTGGGTGGAAGAGGCGGAAAACGTCAGCGAGAACAGCTGGAAAGTGCTGATCCCGACGATCCGCGAGGCCGACTCCGAGATCTGGATCAGCTTCAACCCGAACGAGGTAGACGCGCCGACCTACACGCGCTTCGTACTGCCGTACATCGACCACATCAACGCCGAGATCGCCGCTGGCCGGCCGGGCGTCTATGAGGACGACTACACCTACGTGCGCAAGGTGTCCTACCGGGACAACCCGAAGTTCCCCGACGTGCTGCGCATCGAGATGGAGCGCGACAAGGCGGCCAACTTCAAGAAGTACCTGCACGTGTGGGAAGGCGAGTGCAACGCCGACTACGCCGACTCGGTGATCGAGCCGGAATGGGTCGACGCCGCGATCGACGCCCACAAGAAGCTCAACTTCAAGCCGCGCGGCGACCGCGTGCTGGGCTTTGACCCGGCGGACAGCGGCAGCGACGCCAAGGCGGTGACGAAGCGCTACGGCGTGCTGGTCGAGGACGTGAAGCGCTGGACCGAGGGCGATATCGACGACGCGATCACCCGCGCCTTCGACGACGCCTTCGACTACCGGGCCGACATCATTGTGTACGACAACATCGGCGTCGGCGCCGGCGTGAAGGTCGGGCTGAAGGAACGCATCGCCAGCCGCAACGTCGACGTGCAGGGCTTCGGCGCCGGCGACTCGCCCTGGCCCGGCAAGTATGAGGACGACCGCCAGAATGAGGACGTCTTCCGTAACCTGCGCGCCATGGGCTGGTGGCTGCTGGCCGACCGGTTCCGCCGCACCTACGAAGCGGTGGTCAAGGGGGAGTATCACGACCCCGCCACCATGATCAGCCTGTCCGGCAACATCAAGGACCTGCAGCAGCTCAAGACCGAGCTGGTACGCCAGCAGCGGAAGCGCACCGCGGGCTCGAAGATGATCCAGCTGGTGAGCAAGGACGAGATGCGCGCCAGGAAGATCCCGTCGCCGAACATGGCCGACTCGCTGATGATGGCCTTCATGGTCAGGGACAAGAAGAAACCAAAGGCCCTGGGCGCAAAACTGCGACCAGCTTTGAACACCGGCGCGACCGGCTGGATGGGATAAATGCCAAAAGCAGACCAAAAAATCATCGATCGTTGCAAGAAGGGCCTGGCCAGCGCGCTCGAGCGCGAGCAGAACGCGCGCGATCGCTGGAAGGCCGACTACAAGTTCGCCAACGCCGACCCGGACAACGGTTACCAATGGGACGCCGCGCTGCTGAAGGCGCGAATGAACGACCCGAACGGCGCCCGCCCGGCCCTGACGATCAACAAGACGAAGCAGCACAACCGCCAGATCACGAACGAGGCGCGCCAGAACAAGCCTGCGGTACGGGTGTTCCCGGTCGACGGCGGCGCCGACAAGAAGACCGCGCAGATCCTGAACGGGATCATCCGGCACATCGAGGCGAACAGCGACGCCGACTCGGCCTACGAGACCGCGACCGAGCACCAGGTGGACGCCGGCGTGGGCTACTGGCGCGTGGTCACCGACTACGCGAGCGACGACAGCTTCGATCAGGAAATCTTCATCCGTCGCATCAAGAACCCGCTGAACGTGGTCCTGGGCGACCACAACGAGGCGGACGCTTCCGACGCGCGCGAGGGCTGGATCTTCAACGACGTGCCGCGCGACGAGTTCCTGCGGCGCTATCCGAACGTCAACCCGGCGGACTGGGATGCGCTTGACAGCGCTGGCTGGGTGACCCGGGATACGGTGCGCGAGTGCGAGTACTTCCTGATCACCGACGAGGAAGACACGCTGATTGTCGGCGACGACGGCGCCACGGTCCTGTGGTCGAAGCTCTCGCCCGAAGACCAGGCCCGCTACAAGCTGCGCAACGATCTGCGCAAGCGGCCAGTCAAGCGCGCGAAGCTGACCTGGTACAAGCTGGGCGGCGACGGCGAGCAGCTGGATAGCCGTGAACTGGCCGGACGCTACATCCCGATCGTCAAGGTCGTGGGCGAGGAGCTCGAGATCGACGGCGAGATCGACCGCAAGGGGCACACGCGCGGTATGAAGGACGCCCAGCGCATGTACAACTACTGGACCAGCGCCGGGGTGGAGTTCGGCGCGCTGCAGGGCAAACAGCCCTACCTGGCGCCGGCCGAGGCCATCGAGGGCTACGAGGAATACTGGAACAACATCAACAAGTCGAACCAGCCGTACCTGCCATACAACGCCTTCGACGGCGACGGCAACGCGATCCCGATGCCGGTGCGCCAGCAGCCGCCCGTCGCAGCGCCCATGTACATGAGCGGCATGCAGGTAGCGGCCGAAGAACTGAAGATGGCCAGCGGGCAGTACGACTCCTCGCTCGGGCGCAGCGGCAACGCGACGTCCGGCCGCCAGGAGCTGGCCCAGCAGCAGAAGGGCGACACGGCCACCTTCCACTTCCGTGACAACGTGGCGCGCGCGATCCGCTACACTGGCAAGATCCTGGTCGACCTGATCCCGAAGATCTACGACACGCCGCGCATCGCCCGCATGCTGGGCGAGGACGGCAAGGACGACGAGGTGCAGATCGACCCGTCCATGAAGGTCGCGTACCGCGAAGAGCAGGATCCGATGACGAACGAGATCAAGCGGATCTTCAACCCGTCGATCGGCCGCTACGATGTGCGAGTCGGTTCGGGCCCGAGCTACAGCACGCGCCGCCAGGAAGCGTTCTACGCCCTGACCGACCTGGCCGGCCGCAACCCGCAGGTGATGCAGGTGGCGGGTGACCTGGTGATGAAGGCCGCGGACTTCCCGATGGCCGAGGAGCTGGCAGAGCGCTTCGAGAAGGCTCTGCCGCCGAACATCAAGGACAAGAACGCGCCGACGCCGGAAATGCAGCAGCTGCAGCAGAAGCTGGAGCAGACCGAGGCCCAGCTGCAAGCGCTGGGCCAGCAGTACAACCAGCTGCACGACGGAAGGGAAGTGGATGAGCGGAAGCTGTACCTCGACCAGTACCGCGCCGAGACAGAGCGCCTGAAGATCATCTACCCGCAGATGCCCCAGCAGATCGCGCAAGTGATCGCGCAGGATTTCGGGCTCGAGCTGGTCAACGAGGCGCCGCTGACGCAAGGAAATGGCGAGCCTGGCCCGCCACCGGCAGCACCTCCGCCACCGGAAGCACAACAGCAATACGAAGAGAACCCGCCGAGCGCGGGTTTTTCTTTGCCTGAACCGCAGTAACCCGGCAGTACCGTACCCGTCCGGCTCGACGGGGCTTCAATCCACTTGGGAAACCATGAGCACTGACACCACCGAAAGCGGCCTCCCGTCGCCGGCGCCCAACGCCGAACAGGGTGCACACCAGGTCGAGCAGCAAAACCGCACGGACGCGACCGCCGGGCAAGAGCAGCAACAGCAGCAGGAAGCGCAACAGCAGGGCGAGCAGGGCCAGCAAGGCGAGCAGCAGGAACCGAAGCGCACGCCCTGGTTCCAGACCCGCATCGACGAGCTGACCCGGGCGCGGCACGAAGAACGCCGCCGTGCCGATGAGGCCCAGCAGCAGGCCCTGCGCTACCAGCAGCAGCTCGCGCAGTACCAGCAGCCGGGCTCGCAGCCCGACGACGAATTCGATCCGTCGTCGCAGGTCGACATCCGCACCCTGGCACAGCAGGAAGCCACCCGCATGCTGGCCGAGCAGCGCTTCACCGAGCAGTGCAACAAGGTCTACAGCGACGGCAAGTCGGCGTTCCCCGATTTCGACCAGTCCGTCGCGAATCTTCAGATGTTGGGCGTCAGCCGGGAACTCCTCGAGCTGGCCACCTCGTCCGATGCCGGAGCGAAGCTGCTCCACCACCTGGGCACTGACCTCGACGAAACCGCGCGCCTGCTGACGCTTCCTCCTGTGCAGATGGCGCGCGAGCTGACCCGCCTGGAATTCAAGCTGAGCCAGGCTCCTGCGCCGAAACCTGTCAGCAAAGCACCCGCACCGATCGCACCCATCGGCTCCGCCACGTCGACCGACGTCGGCGACACGTCGCGCATGAGCGACGCCGAGTGGTACGAGCGTGTGCACATGAAAAACCGCAAATAGGAATGTGAATCATGCCTACCCAAAACCAGATCCTGACCCACCAGATGCTGGCCCGCGAAGCCGCGGCCATGCTTTCCGAGGAAGCAAACTTCCTCTCCAACATCAACCGCGGCCGTGAAGAAGAATTCAAGGCCCAGCCGAGCGGCTATCGCAAGGGCGACAAGGTCGATATCGGCGTCCCGCCGGTGCCGACCGTCTACGACGGCGCGAACTTCGCCGGCGGCGGCGATGCGCCCAACCAGAAAGAAGAGAAGGTCACCCTGCAGCTGGCCACCCAGAAGCACGTGCCGCTGACCTTCACCGCCAAGGAGAAGGCGCTGTCGATCAGCGACTTCAAGACCCGCTTCCTGAAGCCAGCGATGAACTCGCTGGCCTCGGTGGTGCAGGCGGACCTGATCCAGCGCGCCGTGCTGGCCACCCCGAACGTGGTCGGCACGCCCGGCACCCTGCCGAACACCTTCAAGACCTACGGCCAGGCGCGTAGCTCGCTCGAGCGCTTCCTCGCGCCGGGCGGCGATCGCACCGTACTGCTCAGCTCCGACGCGAGCAACGAACTGGCCGATGCGATCAAGAACCAGCAGAACCCGACCGACACCGGCAACAAGGCGTTCAAGGAAGGCTACATTACCCGCGCGCAGAACTTCGACATGTTCGAGAACCAGTCGCTGCCGGTGTTCGCCAACGGTACCGCCACTGGTTTCACCGTGAACGGCGCTGGCCAGACCGGCAACACGCTGAACATCGGCAACCTGACCGGCGGCTGGACCATCCTGAAGGGAACCGTGTTCACGATCCCTGGCGTGTTCGCTGTGCACCCGATCCTGGGCGTCTCGAACGGCAAGCTCCGCCAATTCGTGGTTACCGCCGACTTCACCGCTGGCGGCGCCACCGGCGCAATCAGCATCTATCCGGAGCTGAAGGCCACGACCGCAGCGCAAGTCGGCAACGTGTCGGCTCTGCCGGCCAATGGCCAGCCCGTGTCGCTGGTCGGTTCGGCTTCGACTGCTTACCGCCAGCAGCTGGGCTTCCACAAGGACGCTTTCACTGCCGCATTCGCGCCGCTGCCGATCCTGGCTTCGTGCGAAGGCTACACCGCGTCGGTGAATGGCTTCTCGGTGCGCGTCATGACCTTCGGCAACGGCCAGTCCGACACCGAATCGACCCGTATCGACGTGCTGTACGGCTTCGCGGCGGTCCGCCCCGACCACTCGGTGCGCATCACCGAGTAATCCCTCAACCCGTCCGTCCTGCCGTGAGCAGGGCGGACTACCGGAGAAGAACATGGAAGTCCAGGAATACCCGAAGGCCCTGTACAAGGGCGGCGACCAGGCCGCCGAGCACATCATCGTCAGCGACGGCAAGGAAGAAGCGACGAAGCGCAAGGCCGGCTTCAAGATGATCGGCGAGCCCGAAACCGACGACAAGCCGAAGGGCAAGGGCGCGAAGCAGCCCGAAACCGACGACAAGCCGAAGGGCGACGGCGCGCCTGCGGCGCAGGACGACAAGGCGCCTGAATGAGCACCGCCGGCGAGATCATCGACCAGGCCCTGAAGGACGTGGGCGTGATCGGGCCGGGCGAGGCGGCATCCGGCGAGGACGCCGCCGACGCGCTGTCGGCGCTGAACCAGCTGATCGCGGACTGGCAGGTGCTGCCGGCATTCGTCCCGAAGGAGCCCTACGTGCTGGCCGCTCTGGCCGACCTGGCCGAGCCGCTGAACCTGCCGCCGATCTACGACGGCGCGCTGCGCTACTCACTGGCCGAGCGGCTGATGACGACGTTCTCCATGCCGGTGCGCGGCGACATCGTCCGCCTGGCGGCGCAGACCCGCAAGACCCTGAAGCGCAGCAACCTGGTGATCCCGCAACTGGAGACCCCGTATCCGCTGCTGGGGAACCGGGTCTACCGGTACGAATAACTCTTGAAACGAGCCATCCATGCGCACGAAACTGCCTTTCGTCGGCCCGTCCTACCAGGCCCGCAGCCTGAACGCCGACGCCCAGCGCACGCTGAACTGCTACATTGAGCTGGACAACAACAGCCCGCGCGCGCCGGCGGCGCTGTACGGCACGCCCGGCACCGTGCGCAAGCTAAGCTTCCCGACCGGTCCGGTGCGCGGCGCGATCCGCGAGGGCGGCTACAGCTGGTGGGTGTCCGGCAATACGGTCTACCGCGTGGCGGCCGACTTCAGCTTCACCGCACTGGGCACGCTCGGCACCTACACTGGCGAGGTGGGGATCACGTCGAATGGCCAGCAGATCCTGATCGTGGACGGCGCGGCCGGCTGGCTGGTCGACGTGGCCGCCGCCGAACTTATCCACATCAGCGATCCCGAATTCCCGAAGGGCGTGCGCCGTGCCACCTACCAGGACGGCTTCTTCCTGGTGGCCGGCGACGGCACCGGCAAGTTCTACATCAATGAGCGCCCGAACGACGGCGCCGGCTGGAACGGGCTGGACTTCGCCTCGGCGGAGGGCTCGCCCGACAACACGATCGGCATCATCAGCGACCACCGCGAGGTGTGGCTATTCGGCGAGCTGTCCGCAGAGGTATGGATCAACACCGGCAACGCCGACTTTCCCTTCCAGCGCGCCGGCAACGTCTTCGTCGAGCACGGCTGCGCGGCGGCCGGCACCGTGGCCAAGGCCGATAACACCGTGTTCTGGCTCGGCGCCGACGACAAGGGCACCGGCATTGTGTGGCGCGCCGATGGCTACACGCCGGTGCGCATCTCCACCCACGCCATGGAGAAAGCCCTGGGCGGCTACGAGACGGTCTCCGACGCGATCGCCTTCACCTACCAGCAGGAAGGGCACATCTTCTACATTCTGACCTTTCCGACTGCCGGAGCAACCTGGCACTACGATGCATCGACCCAGCTGTGGCAAGAGCGGGCATGGCGGAACCCGGATACCGGCGTGCTGACGCGCTGGCGCGCGAATTGCTGCGTGTTCGCGCACGGCGAGCACCTGGTGGGCGACTTTGAGAACGGCAACGTGTACGCGCTCGACCTCAATGCCTATACCGATGACGGTGCGCCGATTCTGCGGCTGCGCCGCACCACGACTGCCGAGAGCATGCAGCAGCGAGTGTTCTACCAGTCCCTGCAGGTGGACATGGAGACCGGCGTCGGGATCGCGACGGGGCAGGGGAGCGACCCGCTGCTGATGTTGCGCTACTCGAACGACGGCGGCCACACCTGGAGCCCGGAGCGCACGGCGACCGTCGGCGGCACCGGCCAGTACGGCGCGCGCGCACGCTTCACACGCTTGGGCTCGGGCCGCAACCGTGTCTGGGAGATCAGCATGACGGACCCGGTCAAGTTCGCAGTGTTCGGTGCCGTGGTCGACGGCGAAGTAGGAATCGCATGAGCATCCTGAACCTGTGGCCCGCCCACATCCGCTTCGTGAACGCGGACGGCACCCTGACGCCGGAGGCGGTGCGCATGCTCGAGGTGCTGGTCACGCGTGTTGGCGGCGCGCTGGGCGACAACGGCGCCGACGTGTTCGCGGCCGTCGCGGCCGGCGATGCGGCCGGCATGCCGCCCAGCGTCGAACAGCCGCTGCCGGCGCCTGGCGCACTGCCCGAGATCCTGCTGCAGCCGATCGGCCCGGCGGCCGACAGCGTGCCGCCGGTGCAGCAGCAGCCTGACTACCGCCCCGGCGCTGGTCTGCAGCTGGTGGACTACCGCTTCTCGCTGAAGGATACGAATGTGGAGCCGGGCACCTACGGCAACGCCGCAAACGTGGCCAGGTTCACGGTCGACCAGCAGGGCCGGCTGACCATGGCCCAGGCTGTCCGGATCCAGGTCGAACGCGACCAGGTCACAGGCCTCGGCACCATCGCCACCGAGAACAAGGGCGCGAATTTCACGGGCAGCTTCACCGGCAAGACGGTGACTGTCTCCAACGGCATCATTACCCAGGTGGTTTAAATGCAAAGACTTCCAAAGCAAATCGCTGTTGCTGAACTCGGCGCCGCTTCGGCAGCGCTGTACACGGCGCCGGCAAACACGAAGACCACGATCTCGGCCTGCTCGGTCACGAACAAGACCGGCAATGCCCGGACCGTGACGCTGACCGTGCAGGCCGCCGGCGGAACCGCGCGCAACATTGCGTTCGGCATGGGCGTCGGCGCCGGCGAGACCCGCGTCGTGCACGGTGCGATCGGGCAGACGCTCGAGGCGGGCGGCGTGTTGGCCGGTTTGGCCGACGCCGCCGGCGCGCTCGACATCGTCGTGTCGGCGTACGAGACGAACCCATGATCCGGCGCGCCGCGCTCAGCGATCTCGGCGCGCTGCTCAGCATGGGGCGCAAGTTCTTCGCCGCGTCAGGCTACGCCGATATCGCCCGGTTCGACGAGGAGTCGTTTCGCAGAACCGTCGACCAGCTGATGACCGACAACGCTGTCTGCCTGGTAGCGGAGATCGACGGCCAGGTGGTCGGCGCCGCCGGCGCGCTGGCGTACCCGTTCTACTTCGATGCGAGCCACAAGACCGGCCAGGAAGTTTTCTGGTGGCTGGATCCCGAGCACCGTGGCGGCCAGGTCGGCATTCGCCTTTTCGCCGAGCTCGAGGCATGGGCGCGGGCGCAGGGCTGCAAGAGCTTCACGATGATCGCGCTCGATGCGGTCGATGCATGGCGCGTCGGGAAAATCTACCAGCGCTGCGGGTACCGCCCGTCCGAGCATTCATACATCAAGGAGTTAAAATAATGGCAGTTGCAACCGGAACAGCACTTCTCGGAAGCGCGATTGTGGGTGCTGGTGCATCGATTATCGGCGGCAACAAGGCGGCGAAGGCCCAGCAGCAGGCGGCCGCCGACGCAAATGCGGTAGCGGAACGGACCAGCGGGCAGCAACTCGCCCTGCAGGAGAAGATGTTCGACAAGAATGTCGAGCTGCTTCAGCCGTCGATCGACGCCGGCAATACCTCGCGCAACAGGCTGATGCAGTTGCTCGGGCTGTCCCCAGGTGGCGCCGACAACGGTTCGCTGATGCGCGACTTCAGCATGGCCGACTACCAGGCCGACCCGGGCCACCAGTTCCGCATCTACCAGGGCCAGCAGGCGCTGGAGCGTAGCGCCGCGGCGCGCGGCGGCCTGCTGTCCGGCGCCGCGCTGAAGGACACGGCGCGCTTCTCGCAAGGTCTCGCATCCCAGGAATACCAGTCGGCATTCGACAGGTTCAACACGAACCGCAGCAACAAGATGAACCCGCTGCTGTCGCTGGCCGGCTCCGGCCAGGTCGCGTCGACCACGGCAGGCGGTGCTGGGCAGCAGTACGCGAACAGCGCCGGCAATATTCTGGGCACGTACTCTGCAACAGCAGGCCAGAACATCACTGGCGCCGGCAACGCGCGGGCGTCAGGCTATGTCAATACGGCGAACGCGATCAACAACGGTCTCGGTACGGCCATCAACGGAATGCAGCAGAACCAGCTGCTCGAGCTGCTCAAGAAAAAGGAAGGAGTTGTATAAATGGCACTCGACCCAAGCATCATCGGCGGCATCCGTCCGATCCAGATCGATTCTCCTGTGAACGCCTTGGCACAGGTGCTGCGCGTGCAGGGCATGCAGCAGGAAACCCAGCTCGGCCAGGCCAAGCTCGACGAGTACCAGCGCACGAAGGCGCGCGGGAACAAGCTGCTCGAACTCGTGCAGGGCCTTCCTGGCGACACTACCGATGACGGTCGCGTCAAGGCGATGCGCAGCGGCGGCTTCTTCGACGAGGCCGACAAGTTGGAAACGAGCATCGGGAACCGGCGGAAGATCGAGTCCGAAGCGAACCAACGCGAATGGAGCGTCAAGAAGGAAAAGCTGACCATGGCCGGCCAGGCCTTCGCCGGTGTGGTCAGGAACCCGACGCTCGAGAATGCAATGGGCACGCTCGACTACTTGGCTCAGGAGGGGATCATGCCGGCCGAGATGGTCGAGCGGTACCGAACTGGCGCGCAGGCCGATCCCTCGAAGATCGGCATGTACGCTGAGCAGGCCTATCGCTCCATTCTCGACGCGGACAAGCAGCTCGACAACGTGCGTACCAACAACCTTGGCGCCACAACACAGACCCTGGGAGTCGACCCGGTTACCGGGAAGTCAAAGGTACTGCACACCGCCGTGAACACGCAGAGCCCGGACAGCGTGGCGGCCGACCGGCGCGCTGCCGCAGACCGCGCCGCCGCAGACCGCCGTGCGCGCGAACAGAATGCTGCGGGCAGGCCGCCCGCAGGATACCGCTGGACGCCAGAAGGAAACCTGGTTGCAATCGCAGGCGGGCCGGCTGACAAGCACGCGGTGACTACCGAAGGTGAACGCAAGGCGGCCACCTTGCTCACCAGGCTCACCAGCTCGCGACAACAGCTCGCCGCAGCGCTGAATGACGACCCAGGGGCTGCGAAACCGGGGCTGGCGGCAAACGGCCTTCGCGTCGTGGGGGCTGAAGCCCTGGCAAACAGTGCCGCGACCAGCTCGGCGCGCCAGCGGGTCGAGGCCGCCCAGCTGGACATCCTCGACGCTGCCCTGACGCTCGGCACCGGCGCCGCCTACACCCGCGAACAGCTTGAAGGCTATCGGAAGTCGTACTTCCCGCAGATCGGCGACACCGACGCGACGATCAAGGACAAGCAGGCGCGACTGAGCAGCGTGATCAAGGCGGCCGAGATTGCAGCTGGCAGGGCGGCGCCTAAAGGCGATGCTGGTGGGGCGGATGCAGCTGAGCTCAACATCGACGCACTTCTTGAAAAGTACAAATAACTATGGCGACCATCGAACAACTGAGTGCCGCACTCGTCAAGGCGGACGCCGCTGGCGATACTGCAGCTGCGCGCGCACTGGCGGCTGAGCTGCGCCGCGTGAGGTCGGCCCAGCCCCCTGTGCCCGCGACCGCGCCCGCGTCGGCAGCAGTCGGCAACACCTTCACCGACGGCGTCAAGGGCGCCGCGGCAGGCGCCGGCCTTGGCTTCAGCAATGTCGTGTTCGGCGCGCAGCGCTTGTTCGGCAAGGGGCTGGCTGCCATGGACGATATCCTGCCTGGGAAGACGCCGAATTCGTCGCTGGGCCGGCTCGCCCGGTGGGTCGGCGACGATGCGGACGAGCGTAAGGCAGACGCAGCCCGGGCCAACGCCCCATACAAGGCCGCGAGCCCGCTGATGAACGCGACTGGCGAGGTGGCCGGCGGCATCGTGGCGACCCTGCCGGTCGGTGGCCTGCTGCCAAAAGCAGCTCTCTCCGCGACCGCCGCCAAAGGCGTTGCCGGCATCCTGCCCCGCGCCGGCCTCGCCGCTGGCGCGGGCGCGGCTTACGGCGGCGTGTCTGGTGCTACTGGGTCGAATGCCGATACTTTCGGCGGTATGCTGGCCGACGGTGCTGTGGCTGCGGGCACGGGTGCGCTCACTGGCGGGCTCAGCACCCCGGCGATCGCCACGGCCGGCGCCGTGTCCGGCAACATTGCGCAGCGCTTCTCTAAGACCCGTGCCGCTGACTTCGCCAAACAGAAGATCGCCGAAGCGTTCTCGCGCGACGCCCGCGGTACGCTGGCCACCGGCGGCCACATTAATCCGTTGAGCCAGATGGCAGCTCGCTTTTCCAAGCTCGGCGACGAAGCGGTCCTGGCCGACGCCGGCGGCCGCAACACGAACCAGCTGCTCGACACCCTGGCGACGCTCCCCGGCCGGACGAAGGAACAGGCCTACAACATGCTTCACCGGCGCACGGCCGGCGTCGGCTACCGCATGCGTGCGGCCGCCGAGGAAGCGCTCGACACGCAAGGCCAGCGCTTGCCGTCCACGGTGGATTCGCTGATCGCGCGCCGCCAGCGTGATTCGACGCCGCTGTACAACCAGCTGCGGCAGACGGACATCACCCCGAGCCCAGACCTGGCCGACATCGTGAAGGCCGCCGACGATCTGGGCGCGACCAAGATCGGCCGCGAGATCGCCACTGCGCGCCAGATGCCGTTCACGCTCGACAGCTCGGCACCGTCCCGCTGGAACATGGGCGACCTCGACCATGTGAAGCAGGGTATCGACCAGGTACTGGCCAGCCGCAAGGCCCTGAACCAGGATGGAACGCTGACCCCGGTCGGGCTCGCCTACCAGGCCCTGAAGACGCGGCTGATCGGTGCGCTGGACGACGCGACGACGAACCGCCAGACCGGCGAGTCGCTGTATCGGAAAGCCCGGGAGGCCTTCGCGGAGCCGTCCCGGCTGATCGATGCGGGCAAAGCCGGCCAGATGGCGATCAACCGCGACGAGGGAAGCATCCTCAGCATGATGCGGGGAATGTCCGACAACGAGCTGCAGGCCTTCCGCATCGGCGCTTTCGAAGGCCTGCGCGCGAAACTCGGCACCCAGGGCGGCCAGACCAACATCATGAACATGTGGAAGGAGCCGGCTACCAAGGAAAAGTTGCAGGCGATTTTCGGCAGCGAGCGCGCCTATCGTCAGTTCGCCTCGAGCGTGGCCAAGGAAGCGCAGCTCAAGCGCCTGCAGAGTGTCGGCGCCGGCTCGCAGACCGCAGCCCGGCAAGCCGGCATGGGTGACCTCGACATGGCGGCCCTGACGGAAGCGGGCGCCGCGGTCGGCGCTGCCAAGACCGGCAACTTGCTGACGGCGCTGGGATCCGCCAAGAATGTCTGGAACCGCGTGGCGCTACCGCAGGCCGTGCGCGACCAGATGGGCAACATGCTGCTGTCCCGCGGAGGGGAGGGCGCGCACACCCTCAACAGTCTCGCACCGCTGATCCAGAGCATCAACAGTCGCAACATGCTGCTGTCGAACCGCGTCGGCGTGCTGGGGGGAAATGTCAGCTCCACCCTGATGACACCGGCGTTGCCAGTGCAGCAGATTCCGCGATAACAGCAGCACCCGCAGCATCCACGGCCCGCCTTTCACCCGGCGGGCTTTTTTTATGTCCAAGCCCGGCGCCGACCGGGCAGAACCGAAGGCAACCATGACTGGCGTTATTGCGACCATTCCCCGGATCCAGTTCTCGAACGCGCTCGGCCTGCCGCTCGCCGGCGGGAAACTGACCACCTACCTGGCGGGCACCACCACACCCGAGCCGACTTACCAGGACCAGGACCTGACGATCGCCAACCCGACCACCATCACGCTCGATTCGACCGGGTCGTGCGTGCTGTGGCTGGACCCGGAAAAGAGCTACAAGTTCCTGTTGAAAAGCTCGCTCGGCGTCACCCAGCCCGGATGGCCTGTGGACAACATTAGCGGCGCGGCAAACGTCGTCTCACTTCAGCCTACCCTTGGCTTGTATGCGAAGTTAACGGTTCTGGCGGACGCGATTGGTTCTGCGCTGCTTGGCTTCATCCAGGCTGGAGCCAACGCGCTTAAGCGTACGGTGTTCGACAAGCTTCGAGAGGCTCCGCTCACGCCACAGGATTTCGGAGCGCTGCTATTCAATGCTGGCGCGAAGGACCCAGGCGATGGTCATAGCCACTACACGCCAACCTTCGAGTCCTGGAGGAAGGCGATCCAAGCCGCCCTCGATGCGGCCTCGCTGCGCGGCGGCGGTACCGTCCTCATTCCCTATCGCTCGACGCCGTACTTGATCGACGACTACCTGACGGTTGGGTCGAACGTGCGGATGAAATTCGAAGGGACGATCAAGCTGGCCGATTACACGACCATCGGTGGAATCTTGATCATTGAGGGCAGCAACGTCCTGATCGAGAATCCGCTAATCGACGGCAGCGGCATCTACGCGGGCGGGTCGGGGCAAAACGGCATCGGCATTATCTCCGGAAACCATATCCGAGTGCTGGGCGGCCGGATCGTGAATTGCGCGCGCGGCCAGGACTTCGTGACCATCGGTTCTCCGAATGACGGTGGCAAGGCCGTGCAGATCGAGGACGGAACTGGCGAGGACATTCTGATCGATGGCACGAGCGCATCGAACTGCTTCATTGCCTGGAGCTGCCTGCGGGATGGGGTGAACGCATCCCCGTTCTATGGCGTCCGCTTCCTGAACACCAAGGCGGACAACTGCGACATCCTGACGATGTTCAGGCAGATCAATTTGTCCGACACGACCGGCCTACAGCACACCGTCCAGTTCAGCAACTTCTACGCGGTCAACTGCGGCGCCTTCGAAGGCGTCATGCAGTTCTCGCGGGCTTCAAACATCATGGTGTCGGATGGACACGTTGTGAACCACCCGGGAGTCGTTACGACTTCGCTTATCCGGGGAAACCACCGCAACTGCAGTTTCAGCAACATCATGTTTTCGGGAAATGCGAGCGCGATTCTAGACCTCGACCCTGGAACCTACAGCCCCGACGCTTCGTACGCGCCGGATAACAACCGCTATGACATTCACCATGTGGGGACGGTCGGCTACCTGATCAATTCGAGCGGCTCTGTCTTAAAGAACAGCGGCGGCCGCTTCCAGCTGCAGAACGACGTGACAACGGGATTCTTCGGTTACGAACTGCGGAACGGCTACTCGACTTTCGAGGTATCCCAGGGCGGCAAAGCTGCCGTCGTCGGCACGAATACGAACTTCACCCCGTCGACTGCGGTGCAGAAGTTCGCGCAGCTACCGGTGAACTACAGCCTTCCGACGCTTCAATACCCGAGCGGTACATGGACTCCGGAAGACGGTAGCGGCGCGGGCTTGTCGCTCGCAGGATCGTACGGCGATTACACCAGAACCAGCGTAGTTTCCGCGTCGATGCGGGTCAGCTATCCGCCCAACGGTTCAGCTGCCGTCGCTCGGGTGACGGGCCTTCCGTTCGCGATGGCGAACAGAGGTGGCCGGGTGCTGCGCGGATTCTCGCTTGGGTTTAGCGACGTCGGCTTCCCGATAAGCGCAATCATCGCCAACGCTGGCGACAACTCCATGGTCTTCACGAAAGCGGACGGCTCGCTTGTCACGAATTCCGAGCTGGCCGGGAAAACCATCGACGGGATCATGACCTACTTCCCGGCATAAGCGGCAACCACCCTGAACACCACTACATCATGAAAGTACATCAAATGAGCGAACCAATTTCCGGCGCTGCCGGCGCAGCCGCTGGCTGGAAGATCATCGGCGGCTTGGCCGGCATGGGCGCGATCGGCGCCGCGCTGGCGGCCTTCGTCGTCATGAGCATGACTCGCCCGACGGACGAGAAGGAATGGCGCGTGGCCCTGGCCTGCACCTTGGTCGGCTCGATCGGCGGCGGCGCTGCGCTTGTCCGCTACCTCGGGATCCAGCACTGGGCGAACGATCCAATCGGCCTGGTGGGTCTGCTGTGCGCGGTATTCGCCTGCGGCCTGCCGGCCTGGGGACTGGTGCGCGCGCTGTTCAAGTACCTCGAAAAGCGCAAGGACGCGGATCTGGCGGACATGGTCAAGGAAGCAAAGGAGGTGCTGTGATGCCGCCGACTTCCTTCATCGCCCTGCTGCTTCCCGGCGCGCAGGAATGCCAGCGCGCCACCGGCATCCCGGCCAGCGTCACCATCGCCCAAGCCGCGCTCGAGTCGGGCTGGGGTGAGCGCGTACGCGGCAACAACCTGTTCGGCATCAAGGCCGACAAGGCCTGGAAGGGTAAGACCGTTGACGTGCCCACGCACGAGGTCATCAAGGGCCAGCGCGTGTTCGTGGTCGACAAGTTCCGCGCCTATGACGGTTGGGCCGAATGCGTCATGGACCGGGCGCGCTTCCTCAAAGCGAACCCGCGCTATGCGAAGTGCTTCCGCGAGACTACCGGCGAAGGCTGGGCGCGCGCCATGGCGGCCGCTGGCTATGCAACCGACCCGGCGTACGCCGACAAGCTGATCGCGGTGATGAAGGGCCGGAAGATGAGCCAGTATGACGTAGCCGCTCAGGTGCCCGCATGATGGCGCTGGAGCGACTGGCGGCTGTCGTACTGCTGGCAGTGGCCCTGGTGGTGGCTGGCTGGTTCGGCGTGCGCCACTACGGCGCCGCGCAGTACCACGCCGGCCACGCTGCCGCTATGGCCGCTGGTCGGGCCCAGCACGAACGCGATACCGCCGCCGCCCGCAAAACCGAGTCGGACCTGCGCGCGCAGCTGCGCGCCAAGGATGTCGACGCTCTACGACAGAAAGAGGAACATGCAAAAAATCTTGCGAATGCTCAGCGCCGTATGCGCTCTGGCGATGACAGCCTGCGCTGCCCCGCCGTACCAGCCGCCACCCAGGGCGGCGATCGATCCGCTGCCGCCGGACCTGCAGCTGACGGAGAAGGACCGGCAATTGTGCCCGAGGTTGCTGCAGAGATTCTCGGCGACGCCGCAGACGTTGCAGGACTCGTGCGGCGATACGAGCGAGTCGTCGAGCGCTTCGAGGCCTGCCGGGCGGTGAACGCGCAATGAGCAAGCTCGAGCTCCACGCCCACACCGACCAGGGCAGCACCCACGTGGCCACCGTCCACCGCGGCCTGGGCGACGACTCGCCGGTGCAGCTGATCAGTGCGCAGGAGCTGGCGCGGCTGCGGGCGGTGGAAGCGGAGCTGCAGGCGCTGCTTGCCCGCGACGTTCCACCGGCCTGAGCAACACCCGGCGGGCGAGCTCGAGCGATAGCCCATGGTGGAACAGCACGGTGGCGCCGGCCGCCGCGCCGTGGGAACGGGAGAGGTTGATAGCCAGGTCGACCAGGGTCGCGGTCAGGCGGTCGGTTCGCTTATGCATCGCGGCAGGATAGCAGGGGCCAGCGTCCTGCCCTTGATCCTGCTCAACCATCCTCGTCCGGCTCATCCAGCCGGGCATATTCGATCTGGTCGACCTTGGCAGCTGCCTCAAGCAGCGCCCGCTTCACCGCGTCGAAGAAGGCGCGGTGCTTCTCGTCCATCACCGGCCGATCCGGAAAGTCCTGGTGCCGGTTGAGCTGTATCGTGAAGTCGACCACCTCGCTGAGCGGCGACTCGACCATGAAAACGCGCTCTTCCTCCTGCTCGGCGCCCTCGATGAGCAGGGGTAGCACCGACTTGAACGGGTCGCCCCGGTCGCTGAAGTAGTGCACCAAGTGCGGCTCTAGTTGGCCCTCCTCGGGAATCTGCTCGATGGATGGGTGCTGCTGGCGTTTGATGAACACGGTGACTCCGCAGCGGCCGCGGCGAAAGCAGGGCCGAGAAATGTGGGGGATTAGACGGTGATGGTACAGAAGGCGAAAGTTTAACAGGGCACGCTCGACAGTATTGCCCGACCCGCTAAAGCGCGACCGCTACGTCGGCGCAGATCGGCTTGCAGTCTCACGGTCGCATGCATGTATCGCTACGTCCGCCGTACTGATGATCTGGCCAAGGTAGAAATCAGGATTGATCCCCTCAAGCAGCTCGGCGCGGTTTAGCGAAGCTACTACGGCTCGTTCCTTTTCAAGCTGGCGACCAGCCTCTGTCGCAAACTGCTGAATGTCATACGAAAGAAGAACAAGATACTCATGCGGGAATTCGAATGCGGGGAGCGCTACAAGCAGTTCTTTTGCCTTCCCCAGGCCTTCAGTAAAGTCGGACGGGATCGAAGTCGCTCCGCAATGGTCGCGAGTAGTCCGCACCTTTATGGCTTCGGTTCGGATATTTGCCATGATTACCTTGATAATTGCCAGTTTCCTGCGCTCGTCCGAATTCCTTCGTTCAACTTCTAAGCGGCGCTCGTGCTGGTGCTGATTATTTGCGACCATAAACACGCCCCCGATTGCCGCGATAGAGCCCACAGCTTGTACCCAAGCAGCAAGTCCAAACCTTTGCTCAGGCCAAGCATAGGCAAGGAAACAACAGAAAATTGCGAGGGCTAACAAAATAAAGAAGCCCTCAGCGATATTCCTAAATTTTTGCATGCGAATCCTTCAGAAAATCCGTTCAACCACTCTATGCTAGCCTCTTCGGTAGATGGCTACAAGAAACTAAAAGGTCTGCCGCAGCCGGTCCGGCAATAGGCGTAGGAAGTTGGCGGCGCCATCTCCAAGGCGGATTACCTCAGGGCGAGTTGCGTTGGGATCGAATATCTCAGAAAGCAAAAAAGCCACCTCAAGGGGTGGCTTTCACTTTCGGTACGTTGGAAAATCCATAAATCCGTTGGAAATTTCACTATCCGAAAAATCTAGATTCTCCTAACTACCTGAATCTAAATGAATTCTTGGGGTGGCTGATGGGACTCGAACCCACGACGACAGGAATCACAATCCTGGACTCTACCAACTGAGCTACAGCCACCACTGTCTTACTTCACTGTCTCGCTGTTTCCGAGACAGAACAAGATTATACAAAGCGCTTCCCGAACTGGCAAGTCTAAATGTGCGTGCCTGCCGGGTTCGAGAGCGTGGCGCCGATCGCGACCTCGTGCACGGGCGGATTTTGCCCCAGCAGGCTGGCGAAGGCGGCGTCCAGGCCGGTGCCGCTGGCGCTAGTAAATCCTTCCAGGTGTGCTGCCTCGCCCCCGGCTGGGCGCAACAGCTCCGCGGCCTCGAGCAGGCGCGCCAGCTGGCGCGCCACGGCGTCGCCGGTGTCGATCAGCGTCACCTCGGCATCGGTATGCCGGCGGATCACGCGCTCGATCGAGGCCTGCACCAGCGGATAGTGGGTGCAGCCGAGCACCAGGGTGTCGGCGCCCTGGACCAGAAGCGGGGCGATGTAGCGCTCCAGCATGGCGTCCAGCGCCGGCGCGCCCGGTTCGCCGAACTCGATCTGGTCGGCCAGGCCCACGCAGGCTTGCAGGAGGAAGCGCGCGCCGGTCGCTTCGACGATCTGGTCGCGCAGCAGCAGGAATTTTTCGCCGGCGAGGGTGCGCTCGGTAGCCAGCACGCCGACCGTGCCCTTGCGGGTGCTGGCCGCGCCGGGTTTCAGGCCCGGCTCGACGCCGACGATCGGCATGTCGGGATAGCGCTCGCGCAGGATGCGTACGGCGGCGACGGTGGCGGTATTGCAGGCCA
Organism: Massilia sp. LC238; assembly: GCF_000735635.1. Lineage (NCBI taxonomy): Bacteria > Pseudomonadati > Pseudomonadota > Betaproteobacteria > Burkholderiales > Oxalobacteraceae > Massilia > Massilia sp. LC238. Next base: position 140,634 of record NZ_JNNN01000081.1, read on the forward strand.
CCACCAGCGCCTTGACGCCACGCGACACCAGGAAGGCGGCGATGCCGAGCACGCGCTCGATGACGACGTCTTCCGGCTTGTCGCCGTAGGGAGCAAAGCCGGAATCGGCGAAATACAGGAGATGTTCGTGCGGCAGCTGCGCCTGGATGTGGCGCAGTACCGACAAGCCGCCGACGCCCGAGTCGAAGATGCCGACCGGGGCGCCAGGGGAGAGCGTGGGTGTGGTCATGGTTGAAAACGCGGGCGTATCGATCGATCCGCCCGCGCGATTCAATCAGGCGGTGGTGACCGGGATGCCCTTCAGCGACTCGATCTTGGCCGACCATTCCTTCGGGCCGGTGTTGTGCACCGAGGTGCCGGTCGAATCGACGGCCACCGTCACCGGCATGTCGGTCACGTCGAATTCGTAGATCGCTTCCATGCCCAGGTCCTCGAAGCCAACGACTTTCGCGGACTTGATCGCCTTGGAGACCAGGTAGGCCGAGCCGCCCACCGCCATCAGGTAGGCCGACTTGTGCTTCTGGATCGATTCGATTGCCGCCGGGCCGCGCTCGGCCTTGCCGATCATCGAGATCAGGCCGGTCTTCTCCAGCATCATGTCGGTGAACTTGTCCATGCGGGTCGCGGTGGTCGGACCTGCCGGGCCGACGACCTCGTCGCCCACCGGGTCGACCGGGCCAACGTAGTAGATCACGCGGTTGGTGAAGTCCACCGGCAGCTGCTCGCCCTTGGACAGCATGTCCTGGATGCGCTTGTGCGCGGCGTCGCGGCCGGTCAGCATCTTGCCGTTGAGTAAGAGGGTCTGGCCCGGCTTCCACGAGGCGACTTCCTCTTTGGTGAGGGTGTTCAGGTCGACGCGCTTGGACTTCTCGGTGTCCGGGGTCCAGTGCACTTCCGGCCAGGTGGACAGCGCCGGCGGTTCGATGTAAGCCGGGCCCGAGCCGTCCAGCACGAAGTGGGCGTGGCGGGTGGCGGCGCAGTTCGGGATCATCGCCACCGGCTTGGAGGCCGCGTGGGTCGGGTACATGTTGATCTTCACGTCCAGCACGGTGGTCAGGCCGCCCAGGCCCTGGGCGCCGATGCCCAGCGCGTTGATCTTGTCGCACAGTTCGATGCGCAGTTCTTCCAGCTTGTTCTGCGGGCCGCGCTGCTTCAGCTCGTACATGTCGATGTCGTCCATCAGCGACTCTTTCGCCATCAGCATCGCCTTCTCGGCGGTGCCGCCGATGCCGATGCCCAGCATGCCCGGCGGGCACCAGCCGGCGCCCATCAGCGGCACGGTCTTCATGACCCAGTCGACCAGCGAGTCGGACGGATTCAGCATCACGAACTTGGTCTTGTTCTCCGAGCCGCCACCCTTGGCCGCCACTTTCACGTCGACGGTGTCGCCCTCGACCAGTTCCATGTGGACCACGGCCGGGGTGTTGTCCTTGGTGTTCTTGCGCTCGAAGTGCGGGTCGGCCACGATCGAGGCGCGCAGCTTGTTGTCTTCGAAAGCGTAGGCGCGGCGCACGCCTTCGTTGACGGCGTCGGTGACGGTGCCGGTGAAGCCTTCGAAGCGCACGCCCATGCCGATCTTCAGGAACACGTTGACGATGCCGGTGTCCTGGCAGATCGGGCGCTTGCCCTCGGCGCACATGCGCGAGTTGGTCAGGATCTGGGCGATCGCGTCCTTCGCGGCCGGGCTTTGCTCGGTCTCATACGCGCGCGCCAGGTGCTGGATATAGTCGGCCGGGTGGTAGTAGCTGATGTACTGGAGGGCTGCCGCGACCGATTCGATGAGGTCGCTCTGGGTGATAACGGTTGCCATGGATTTCTCGATCAGGAGTAATTAATGTTTCGAATGCGTGGTCATGACGATGCGGTCGGTGTAGGCGATGGCCATCGCCGACAGCAGGAAGGCGATGTGGATGATGGTCTGGAACATCATCGTGTTGTTGCTGTAGTTCGCCGCGTTGATGAAGGTCTTCAGCAGGTGGATCGACGAGATGCCGATGATCGCCATCGCCAGTTTCGTCTTGAGTACCGAGGCGTTCACGTGGGACAGCCATTCGGGCTGGTCCGGGTGGCCTTCGAGGTGCATGCGCGACACGAAGGTTTCGTAGCCGCCGACGATGACCATGATGAGCAGGTTCGAGATCATGACCACGTCGATCAGGCCCAGCACCACCAGCATGATGGTCGTTTCGGTCAGCTTGGTCGGACGCGCGGCGCCCGGGACGGTGACGACGTCCAGGATGTGCTCCAGCGACGCGGCATTGCCTAATGCGGCGCCGATCAGGTCCTTGAGCTCGACCCAGAAGTGGAACACATAGACGCACTGCGCCAGGATCAGGCCCAGGTACAGCGGCAACTGCAGCCAGCGGCTGGCGAAAATCAGGTTGTTAAGCGGACTGAGCTTTTTTGCTTCGTTTGGGGGAATTAACTGCGCCATCGGGATCTGGGTTCCTGGATGCTGGACAAATTACAGCCGAGCATTCTACACCCGCTTGCACGGCTTTGCGGGTTCTTCGCCGCTTTGCGGCGAGGTTGGTAGAATGGCATTCCAGCAGAAGGCATGCTTGCGGAGCCATGTAAGGGCTCAGTAAGCGAGGGCCCCTAAGGTGTTCGGTAAAACACTTACTAAACTATGGAGACTAGCATGGCCGAGAACGAGACCCAGCAAGAAGAATTCACCCTCCAGGAAAACCGTGTGTTCCCGCCGCCGAGCGAGTTCGCCGCCAAGGCCGCCATTTCCGGCATGGAAGCCTACGAAAAGCTGTGCCTTGATGCCGCCAGCGACTACGAAGGCTTCTGGGCCCGCCTGGCGCGCGAGAACATCGACTGGCAGAAACCCTTCACCAGTACCCTCGACGAATCGAATGCGCCGTTCTACAAGTGGTTCGCCGACGGCCAGCTGAACGCGTCCTATAACTGCCTCGACCGCAACCTGACCAACGGCAACGCGGACAAGACCGCCATCATTTTCGAGGCGGACGACGGCACGGTCACCCGCGTCAGCTACCGCGAGCTCTACGCCCGCGTCTGCAAATTCGCCAACGCCCTGAAGTCGCGCGGCATCAAGAAGGGCGACCGCGTCATCATCTACATGTCGATGTCGATCGAAGGCATCACCGCGATGCAGGCCTGCGCCCGTATCGGCGCCACTCACTCGGTGGTGTTCGGCGGCTTCTCGGCGAAGTCGCTGCAGGAACGCATCATCGACGCCGGCGCCGTGGCCGTCATCACCGCCGACGAGCAGCAGCGCGGCGGCAAGTCGCTGCCGCTGAAGGCCATCGTCGACGAGGCGCTGGCGATGGGCGGCTGCGACACCATCCGCGACGTCATCGTCTACAAGCGCACCGGCGGCAACATCAATTTCAAGGAAGGCCGCGACCTCTGGCTGCACGAGCTGGTCGACAGCCAGCCGGCCGAGTGCGAGCCGGAATGGGTGGATGCCGAGCATCCGCTGTTCATCCTCTACACCTCGGGCTCGACCGGCACCCCGAAGGGCGTCCAGCACTCGACCGGCGGCTTCCTGCTGTGGGCCGCGCTGACGATGAAGTGGACCTTCGACATCAAGCCAAGCGATGTGTTCTGGTGCACCGCCGACATCGGCTGGGTCACCGGTCACACCTATATCTGCTACGGCCCGACCGCGGTGGGCGCCACCCAGATCGTGTTCGAAGGCGTGCCGACCTTCCCGCATGCCGGCCGCTTCTGGGAAACCATCGCCAAGCACAAGGTCTCGATCTTCTACACCGCCCCGACCGCGATCCGCTCGCTGATCAAGGCCTCGGACGTGGACGAGAAGGTGCATCCGAAGAACTTCGACCTGTCGAGCCTTCGCCTGCTGGGTTCGGTCGGCGAGCCGATCAATCCGGAAGCCTGGATGTGGTACTACAAGAACGTCGGCCAGGAACGCTGCCCGATCGTCGACACCTTCTGGCAGACCGAGACCGGCGGCCACATGATCACCCCGCTGCCGGGTGCGACCCCGCTGGTGCCGGGCTCGTGCACGCTGCCGCTGCCGGGCATCATGACCGCGATCGTGGACGAAGCCGGCAACGACGTGCCGAACGGGCAGGGCGGCATCCTGGTGGTAAAGCGCCCGTGGCCGTCGATGATCCGCACGATCTGGAACAACCCGGACCGCTTCCGCACCAGCTACTTCCCTGACGAACTGGGCGGCAAGTACTACCTGGCCGGGGACGGCGCGGTGCGCAACAAGGACACAGGCTACTTCACCATCACTGGCCGTATCGACGACGTGCTGAACGTGTCGGGCCACCGGATGGGCACGATGGAAATCGAGTCGGCGCTCGTGGCGCACCCGATGGTGGCAGAAGCCGCGGTGGTGGGTAAACCTGACGACACCACCGGCGAGGCGATCTGCGCCTTCGTGGTGCTGAAGCAGGCGCGCCCGAGCGGCGAGGATGCCAAGAAGCTGGCGACCGAGCTGCGCAACTGGGTGGGCAAGGAAATCGGCCCGATCGCCAAGCCGAAGGAAATCCGCTTCGGCGACAACCTGCCGAAGACCCGCTCCGGCAAGATCATGCGCCGCCTGCTGCGCGTGCTGGCCAAGGGCGAGACCATTACCCAGGACGTGTCGACGCTGGAAAATCCGGCGATCCTGGAACAGCTGAAGGAAACCGCCTGATGGCGGGTGCGTCCGCCTGAACCGGCGGGCGCGGAAAGATCCTGAAAGCGCCGCCCTGTTTCGACAGGGCGGCGCTTTTTTTCAGGAGTCGTCCGGATTGCCGCCGAAGGCTTTCATCAAGGCCTCGCGGTCGAGGGCCTTCTTGTGCGGATCGACGCCGGCGCGGCCGCGGCGGCCGCTGAACTCTTCCTCGATGTTGTCGCGGTAATAACTCCAGGGAGAACCGGAACTCGACAGCTTGCGCCAGACTTCAAGGCCAACGGCGTCGTAGTCGATGGCGCTGCCGTCGTCGAATTCCACGCGCAGGATGCGTTCGCGCGCGTCATAGCCGATGGCGCGCAGCTTGCCGGCGTTGATCTTCTTCATTTCCATGGTGCTTCTCCTGTCCGCGGCTGTATCAGGAAGACGATAGCACGAAGGTATTGCCGTCCGGGTCCTTGAACTTGGCGAACGAGCCCCACGGCTGCACGGTCGGCGGCTCGATGAATTCGACGCCGCGCTGGCTCAGCTGGCGGTAGGTCGCTTCCACGTTGTCGCAGGCGAAGGCGCCGTTGAAGAAAGTACCGATGCGGTCTTCCTGACCATCCGTCGTGAACAGCACGACGCGGGTGCCGGACGAGGCGATGCGCAGCTCGATCCAGCGCTTGCCCGGGCCCATCGGCTGGTCGGTCGAAATCTCGAAGCCCAGCTTGTCGGTGTAGAAGGCGAGGGCGCGGTCCTGGTCCGAGACCGGGATGCTGACGAATTTCAGTTGGGTGATCATGGTGGATTCTTGTGGTTGTGGTGGCGAGCATTATCGTGGCAGACTCGCGGCTGAGTGTGTTTTAATGACTATAGTATTCATGACTACCCGACAGTCTTCGCTTGATGCCTATGTGTTCGAGGTCTTGATGCCTGACCTGGTCGGCCATGACCGGCGGCCTGCCGCCTTCGTCGTCTATCTCTATCTGCTCCACAGTGCGGAGGCGCTCGGCCGCGACCAGGTGCCGGCGAGCCTGCAGACGATCGCGCTCAAGACCGGCTTGTCGAAGTCGGCGGTGCAGGTGGCGCTGCGGCACCTGAAGCGGCGTGGGCTGGTGGGGGAGGACGAGGTCGGGACGCAGGTGAACCCGGTGCGGCAGGTGCTGCGGCCTTGGCGCCGGCGGCTGGACGCCTGAGCTTACGTGGTGACTGTTGCCAGAACAGTCTTGTATAGCAGAGAAACCTTGTTATAATAGGCGGCTTCGTGGACACACGAGACCCCATCAGGAGAGATGGATGAGTGGTTTAAGTCGCACGCCTGGAAAGCGTGTATAGGTTCATAGCCTATCGGGGGTTCGAATCCCCCTCTCTCCGCCAGGAATACAAAAACAAATGGCCACCCTCGGGTGGCCATTTGTTTTTGTTTCATGGCGGAGAGAAGCAAGGCGCCTGCGCGCCTTGCGTGGGGGATTCGAAGCCTTGCGCGTACTCGCGCAAGGGCGGCCTGAGATAGCCCCTTGATTCACCAGACACAGTCGATGCTGTATCCTTACGGATAGGAATAAGACTGTGAGTATGACTAGGAACAACCAAACCATCGAAGTCGTGACGGTGTCCGAAGAGCGACGCCG
>NZ_JNNN01000082.1:0-6056 GCF_000735635.1 Massilia sp. LC238
AAAGCCTGATGACCATAGCAAGTCGGTCCCACCCCTTCCCATCCCGAACAGGACCGTGAAACGACTTTGCGCCGATGATAGTGCTGCAACCAGTGTGAAAGTAGGTTATCGTCAGGCTAGTTATATGAAAAACCCCACCAGATGATTCTGGTGGGGTTTTTTGCTTTGTAGGGCTAAAGCCCGCTGTTCGGATCCGCACTGCGGATCCTCACTCCAGCAACTGCTGCACCAGTCGCGTCATTTCCTCGAGCCGGTACGGCTTGCGCAGCAGGTGATTGCGCCCGAGGATCTCGTCATTTGCGCCGCCTTCGCCCGGATAACCCGATGCGAACAACAGCTTCGCCTGCGGCAGGTAGTCGGCCATTGCCGCCGCCAGGTCCTGCCCGCGCACCTCGCCAGGCATGACCAGGTCGGTGAAGACGAGATCGATCGGCAGCCGCTGGCGGATCATGCCCAGCGCCGTCTCGCCGTCCGCTGCTTCGAGCACGCACAGCCCGAGCTTGCGCAGCACCTCGACGCTGACCTGCCGCACCGGCGCTTCGTCTTCCACGACGAGCACGGTTCGTACGGAGACAGGCGCCGCTGCGGGCGCCGGTTCCACCTCGGCCGCCTGCAGCAGCGGGAAATACATGCTCACGGCCGTGCCGCTGCCGGCCACGCTCGCCAGTTCGATCTGCCCGCCGCTTTGCCGCACGAAGCCGAAGGCCAGGCTCAACCCGAGGCCGGCACTGCGTCGGCCCGCCTTGGTCGAGAAAAAGGGCTCGAAGGCGCGCCGCTGGACCTCTTCGTCCATGCCGGCGCCGTTGTCCGTGAGGCGCACGCGCAGGTAGCCCGGGGCCTCGTCGGCCTGCGCATGTCCCGGCAAGTGCGCCGCGTCGGCCGTCAGCTCGAGCCACCCGTCCTTGTCCATGGCTTCCGCCGCGTTCTGCACCAGATGCAGGACGGTTTTCTCGAACTGGGCCGGATCGACGCAGGCCTGCAGGCCGTCGCCGTGCGACAGCGTGAGCGCATGTCCGCCCAGGGTTTGGCGGATCGTGCCTTCCATGCTGCGCAGGTGCCGTCCCACATCCAGGGCCAGCGGCGCCAGCGGCTGCCGGCGCGCGAAGGCCAGCATCTGCGAGGCCAGCTGGGCGCCGCGGCGTACGCCTTCGGAGGCTGCTTCCAGGCGCTTCACCGTCCGCTCGTCGGCGCGGTGCGCCACCCGCAGCAGCTGCAGGTGCCCGTTGATCAGCTGGAGCACATTGTTGAAATCGTGGGCCACGCCGCTCGTCAGCTGGCCGATCGCTTCCATTTTTTCGGCTTCGTGCAGCGAGGCCTGTGCCCGTGCCAGTTCGTGCGTGCGTGCGAAGAGCTCGGCCTGGCTCGCGCGCAGCGCCTCCAGCGCCCGGTCGCGTTCCCGGGTCGCGCGATAGGCACGCGAGTGCGCCAGCAGGCGCGCCGCGAGTTCGACACTGTCCGGCCACTTCACCAGGTAATCGATCGCTCCCGCCTCGAAACCGCTCGCCTTCACGCGCGGACTGGTGTTCGACGACAGCATGATGATCGGTACCTCGGCCACGCGCGGATCCTGCTTGAGCGTGCGGATCACTTCCAGCCCGTCGATCATCGGCATATGCAGGTCGACCATCACCACGGTCGGCGCGAATGCCAGCGCCGTCTCGAGCGCTCGCGACGGATCCTGCTGGTATTCGAGCACGATGCCGGGTTCGTCCGCCAGCATGCCGCCGACGAGGTCCGCATTGATCCGGTGGTCGTCGATCAGCAGGACCCGGGTTTCGATCGTTTTGGTGAGCATCTTGTCCTGGACCGGTCTTATTGAAGAGTCTCGCCCGCTTCGAGCATCGCCTGCGCGATGCTTTGTTCGAGCTGCAGCAGATCGTAGGGCTTGGGCAGCACGATGATGCCGCTGTCGGGCGCAACGCGCACGTTGTTCCCCTCGCCCGAGGTAAGGATCACGCGCAGCATCGGGCGCATCGCGATTGCCCGTGCCGCCAGCTCGAGGCCGGACAGGCGCGGGAGGTTGAGGTCGGTGAAGAGAATGTCGACCTCATGTTCGTTCAGCAGCATGAGCGCATGTTCGGCAGAGCCGCTGCCGCTGGCCGCATGGCCGAGCGCCGCGAGCAGCTCGCAGGCCAGTTCGCGCGTGTCCGGATCGTCTTCGACCACCAGGATGCGCTGCGTGTCGTCCTGCGCGGACGGAATCGTGCGCACGATGTCGTCCGCGACCGCCGGCGCCGCCATGGGCACCGACAGCGTGCTCGCACCCAGCTGGCCGCGGATCGTCCGCGCCAGTTGCTCGCGGCTGAAGGGTTTCGGCAGTAGCTCGATCGCTTCGTCGAAGGAGGTCTCGGGCAGCTGGCCCGAGGTCAGCAGGATGCGCGTGCGCGGCGCGATGTGCCGGCACTGCGCCACCAGCGAGGCGCAGTCGACGGCGCCCGGCATCGATAGGTCGGAGAACAGCAGGTCGACAGGCATCCCGGACTGGAGCACGGCGAGCGCCTGCTGTCCGCTCTCGGCGCCGAGCACCCGGTAGCCCAGGCCGGCGAGCAGCTCGGTGGTGGTGGCCACGACCGCCTCGTCGTCATCGACCACCAGGATGGTCTCGTCGCCGCCCGGCACGCTGGCCTCGTTCACAGCCTGCACGTGCAGCGCCTCGCCGTCGGCGCGCGGCAGCAGGATCGTGATCGTCGTCCCATCGCCCGGGCTGCTGTCGATGCGGATCTCGCCGCCGCTCTGGTTCACGAAGCCGTACACCATGCTCATGCCCAGGCCGGTGCCTTCGCCGGGCGCCTTGGTCGTATAGAACGGATCGAAGATCTTGGCGAGGACTTCCGGCGTCATGCCGCAGCCCGTGTCCGTGATCGACAGCGACACCTGGCCTGCGGATGCCTCGCCGTTGCTGACGCTGATCGTCAGGAGCCCGCTGCCGCCCATCGCGTCGCGCGCGTTGATCGCCATGTTCAGGATGGCGTTTTCGAGCTGGTTGCGGTCCACCCTGGCATGCCAGAGTCCCGGCGCCCGGCGCAGGTCCAGCACGATCCGGTCGCCCAGGGCGCGCAGCAGCAACGACTCCATGTCGGCCAGCAGGCGTCCGAGGTCGGTGGTCACCGGCTGCAGCGGCTGGCGGCGCGCAAATGCGAGCAGTTGCGAGGACAGCTTCGAGCCGCGTTCGACGGCCGCAACCGCGCTCGCCACGCGCGCACCGAGCACGCTGCCGATTCCGTCCAGTTCCATCAGCTGCAGGTTGCTGGAGATGATCTGCAGGACGTTGTTGAAATCGTGGGCCACGCCGCTGGCAAGCTGGCCGACCGCTTCCATCTTGTGGGCCTGGCGCAGCGCATCCTCGGCCTTGGCGCGCTCGGCTTCTTCCAGCACGACCTTGCGCTCCAGCGAGTGGTTCAGTTCGCGCAGCGCCGCCTCGGCCTGCCGCAGGTTCTCCTCGGTGCGTTTGCGCTCGGTGATGTCGAGGGCCACGCCGAGGTAGCGCCGCTCGCCGGCGATCGTGCTCGGGACGGCCTCGCCGCGGCGCGCGATCCAGCGCCGTTCGCCGTTGTCGACGCGGGTGATCAGGAATTCCGAGTAGCGCAGCGGATTCGATTCGCTGCCGATGCGGTTCGGTCCGGCCAGGTGCAGGAAGGACGGGTCGACGCGGCTGAGCAGCAGGTCGGCAGTGACCTCGATATCGGCGGCGAAGCCCCAGATGCGGCGGTAGGCATCCGACACCACCAGCTTGCCGGTGCTCGGGTACCACTCGAAGGTGCCGATGCCGCCGGCTTCCTGCGCGACACGCAGCCGCTCCTCGGTCAGCGCGTGCTCGGTAACGTCGACGCCTTCGACGAAGATGCCGTGGATACGGCCGTCCGCATCCTTCAGCGGCTGGTAGACGAAGTCGAGGATGCGGCGCTCCATGTCCTGGCCGTTGCCGCGGTCCAGCTGGACCTCGAGCTGGCGGCCATGGTAGGGCTCGCCGCTCGTGTAGACACCGTCGAGCAGCTGGTAGATGCCCTGTCCATCGAGTTCCGGCAGGGCGAGCCGCACCGGCTTGCCGAGGATCGGGCGATGCTGGACCAGTTTCAGGTAGGCGTCGTTGGCAAGCGCGAACACGTGTTCCGGACCGGTGAGCACCGCCATGAAGCTCGGCGCCTGGCGGAACAGGGTGTTGAGGAAGTCCATGTCGCTGGACAGGCGCCGGTTGGCCTGTTCGAGCGTGATGCGCAGGGCGTCCAGGTCGCTGTTGACCTGCTCGAGATGGCTTTCGTGGCGTTCCCGCTGCTGTGCGCTGTGTACCCGCTCGGTCGTCTCCAGCACGGTCGCCAGTACCCCGCGCACGACGCCGTGCTCATCGACGGCCGGACCGTAATAGAGGTCGAACCAGATCTCCTCCGGCACGCCATGACGGTCGAGGACGAAGCGGGCGTCGCGAAAGACCCGTTCTTCGCCGGCGAAGCAGGCATCGAGGACTTCCTCGTTGAAGTCGCGGGCATCCGGCCAGGCGTCCAGCACCGAGGTACCGAGGACCTGCGGATGCTTGCTGCCGCACACCCGCGCGTAGCCGTCGTTGTAGATGAGGGTACGGTCGTCACCCCAGATCAGGGCCATGCCGGCCGGCGAGCGCAGGACGACGTCGGTCAGCGTGCGCAGGGCAGCTGGCCAGCTGTCGAGGGGGCCGAGCGTTGTCGTGCTCCAGTCCCGGGATCTAATCAGCTCGGCCGCTTCGGAACGCGAAGCGGGCCAAACGATCTTGCTCATACTGCCTCATCTGGTCGAAGGCGAAGCTCGCCAGGGCCGCGTTGCGAACAACGTGTCCGCAACAGCGTGACAGTGTAACACTGGAAACTGAGCGGTCAGTGGCTTTTGTCTGTATGCCAATGCATGTTCAGGCAGCCTGGACGCCGCCGTTCATGCGCAGTTCCAGCTTGTTCCAGAAGCGGTCATGGACCGGAAGCAGCAGGACGTTGCAGACCGGTTCGAGCACCGCGGCCATGCCGCCGACGGCAAGCGAGCCGGTAGCAACATACATCACTGCGAACGCCACGCCCATGTGGAGGACGGTCTGGCTCAGTTTCTCGGCAGCGATGCGCAGGTAGCGTTCACGTTCGTGAAGGGCGCGAGCACGGACGGCGGCCCATGCCTTCTCGTGCAAGGGAAGCAGCAATACATTGATGAGCGGTTCGATGACGATCGCCAGTCCACCGAAGACGACCGAGCCCGTCACGGCGTACGCGATGGCGAACGCGATCGCCATGTGGGTGATGACCTGACTGGTTTTCTTGGCGGCGATGACCATGCTTGCTCTTCCTCTGTTCCGTTAACACTGCTGTAATGCCAAATGATATCGATTCTCATTCATAGCTAAAAGCAAATTTAATCAAAGAAGTTGATAGGTGCAGGCTATTGGCCAGCGCCGCCTGGGCGGGGCCGGCGCTGTGGTTTGTTCACATACGGGTTACTTGCGCTGCATACGGGAGTTTTGCTATAGTCTCGTTTCTCCGACGCACACCGCAGCTTTTACAGCAGCGACAGCGAAAGAGACGAGGGGTTGACGAGTTAAGCGAAACACTGCATAATCTCACTTCTCTGCTGCTGACGAACACAACGCTTCGTAAGGTGCAGCAAGGTAGTACAGAACAACGGTTCTTTAACAATCAACAGTCGATAAGTGTGGGCGTTTGATGAAGGTGCCAGCTGACTAGTTCAGCTGCATACTTAAATTATCAAATGTTCACAAAAGTATTAAGCGTTGTCTCAGCAATGAGATAACGGTCAGTATCTTGAGTGAGCGAAATCGATCCAGTGGATCGATTTCGAAAGCCGTAGCAATGCGGTTTTCGACAAACAGAGATTGAACTGAAGAGTTTGATCCTGGCTCAGATTGAACGCTGGCGGCATGCTTTACACATGCAAGTCGAACGGCAGCACGGACTTCGGTCTGGTGGCGAGTGGCGAACGGGTGAGTAATACATCGGAACGTACCCAGAAGTGGGGGATAACGCAGCGAAAGTTGCGCTAATACCGCATACGTTCTACGGAAGAAAGTGGGGGATCTTCGGACCTCA
>NZ_JNNN01000083.1:0-207818 GCF_000735635.1 Massilia sp. LC238
CCGGCGTCGCTCTTCGGACACCGTCACGACTTCGATGGTTTGGTTGTTTCTAGTCATACTCACAGTCTTATTCCTATCCGTAAGGATACAGCATCGACTGTGTCTGGTACTTCAAGGGGCTATCTCACGTCAAGCACACCAAAGCAATTCATATGTTTGCAATGGGTTGGGTACGGTCCTTCGTGACAGTTGGCGATTTTCCGTGCTTGGCAACCTGCTATGCTGAGCTCAACAGCCGGGTTCTGCCAAGAGCCGTAACACCCGTATCTGAGGGAAGACATGTTCAGTCTGCAGAGCATTAAGGCATGGTTTCTTTCTAGACGACCAAAGCCGTTGCATGAAATACTGGCCGTTGAGTTTGATGACGCACGAGTCAAGGTGCTCGTCCTTGGGGGACTTGATCCTGTTTGGAATCAAGAATTCCTGTGGGACGACATCTCGCGGGTTTGTTTCAAGGATGAAGGCCTGTACTCTTCAGACTCGATCATCATCCAACTGCACGGACGAGAGGGCCCCGTTGTAGTGCCGAGCGAGGCCAAGGGCGGCTCTGATTTTTTTGGAGCGTTGACGGAGCGCGGCTATTTTCCCGAAGAGGTTTGGCGCCGTGCAATGGGGGAGACCAGTGGCGCCGTGCATTGCTGGCCTCCGCTTGAAAGCAAAAAGAGCTGATCGTCCGACCGCTGTCACGGTCCGCTCTGGGTCGCAAGCAGACTGACCAGGTAGGTCGTCTGCCAGCCATTAGCAGACGATTGAACTTACTGAACAGGCGGGTCGAAAGATGAAAAGAACTCTTTCGCGACTTACCTTTACTAGCCTTGCGTTAGCCGCAGCAACTACGCTTGCACTACTCTCGGTCAGTGTTGAACGCGTAGGTCCGGAGCAGGTCCAGCATGGAAATCTTTGTGGAGCTCCACGCTTCGAGCCTTGCTATAAGCCTGCACTAAAGGGCGGGTTCCCCATCGGGTATCTGTATGATCAGCCAGGCATTTCCGTCGAGGGGAAGCTCGCGTTCATCGAAGACAAGTTATACATCGGTGCACTGTTGGCTAACATCGCTATCTATTTCGGCGCCCTGATGCTAGTTGGTTGGATTGTCAAACGTCGCCGACCGCGTTGACTGACAATTGAGTCCCGTATTGGACGGAAGGACTGGCTTCCATTAAATGATCGAGAACGGCCAGAAGCGGAAGTCACCTTGGCTTGGCTCCACCGCTTTCCCAGACCTTTAATACTCGCGCCGGTCCGGCTTGATCTCTTGCAGAATGGTCGTAGCGATTTCCTCGATCGACTTGGTAGTCGAGGACAGCCAGCGGATGCCCTCGCGGCGCATCATCGCTTCCGCCTCGTTCACTTCATAGCGGCAATTCTCGATCGACGCATACTTGCTGCCGGCGCGGCGCTCGTTGCGGATCTGCGAGAGGCGCTCCGGGGTGATCGTCAGCCCGAACAGCTTGGCCTTGAACGGCGGCAGCGAAGAGGGCAACTTGCCGCGCTCGAAGTCGTCGGGGATCAGCGGGTAGTTCGCTGCCTTCAGGCCATATTGCATCGCCAGGTACAGGCTGGTCGGCGTCTTGCCCGAGCGCGACACCCCGACCAGGATCACATCCGCCTCGGCCAGGTTCTTGTGCGACTGACCGTCGTCATGGGCCAGCGAAAAGTTGATCGCTTCGATCCTGTTCTTGTATTCCTCGGTGTCCACTGCATTGTGGATGCGTCCGATCGTGTGCGTCGACTTGACGCCCAGTTCCTGCTCCAGCGGCGACACGAAGGTCTGGAACAGGTCCATGTGCATGCCGCGCGCGGCCCGGATGATGCTCGACAGGTCATGCTTCACCAGCGTCGAGAACACGATCGGCCGTTGGCCGTCGCGCGCGAAGCTGTCGTTGATGCGGCGCGCGGCCTCGTGGGCCTTTTCGACCGAGTCGATGAAGGGCAGGCGGATCTGGCGGAAACGCATCTCGAACTGGCTCAGCACTGCGTGGCCGAAGGTCTCCGCCGTGATGCCGGTCCCGTCCGAGACGAAGAAGACGGTGCGCGAGGAAGGGGCGGAACCCGGGGCGGGCGAAGCGGTGGTTTCTACGATCATGGTGTCGAAATACTAAGTCGTCCTGACAAAGTTGCAGCGTGGTTTGCCGCTCACGCGGTAAAATGCTCGGCAACGGTTCTGCATTGTGCTGCACGACGGCCAGAATAACAAGAACACCCCGTCGCCCGGACACGATGCGCTAGGTAGCCAAAAGGTTTCTATCTCAAGTAAGGGTGTATCACCATGACTAACCTGTCTGTAGCAGCATTGAAGGAGCCTGAGCAAGCATCACGGGTCTATGTAGCATCGTTCGAGAACCTGCGCATGACCGACGTCGAGTCGGTCGGCGGCAAGAACGCCTCGCTGGGCGAGATGATCTCGCAGCTGGCCAGCGCCGGCGTGCGCGTGCCGGGCGGCTTCGCCACCACGGCCGACGCCTTCCGCGACTTCCTCGAGCACAGCGATGGCGGGCCTTCGCTGGCCCAGCGCATCGCCACGCGCCTGGAAGGCCTCGACATCGACGATGTCCGCGCGCTGGCCAGCGCCGGCGCCGAGATCCGCCAATGGATCGTCGACACCCCATTCCAGCCGCGCCTGGAACAGGAAATCCGCGCCTTCTACGAGCGCCTGGTCGCCGATTCCGATACCGAAGTCTCCTTCGCCGTGCGCTCCTCGGCCACCGCCGAAGACTTGCCGGACGCGTCCTTCGCGGGCCAGCAGGAGACCTTCCTGAACGTGGTCGGCATCGACAACGTGCTGGAAGCCATGAAGCACGTCTTCGCCTCCCTCTACAACGACCGCGCGATCTCCTACCGCGTCCACAAGGGCTTCACCCACGCCGAAGTGGCGCTGTCGGCCGGCGTGCAGCGCATGGTGCGTTCGGACACGGGCGCCGCGGGCGTGATGTTCACCATCGATACCGAATCGGGCTTCAAGGACGTGGTCTTCGTCACCTCGAGCTACGGCCTGGGCGAGACGGTGGTGCAGGGCGCGGTGAACCCGGACGAGTTCTACGTCCACAAGCCGATGCTGGCCCAGGGCAAGCTGCCTGTCATCCGCCGCAACATCGGCTCGAAGCTCATCAAGATGGAGTTCACCAGCGAAGCCAAGGCCGGCCGCTCGGTGCGCACCGTCGACGTGCCGATCGAGATGCGCAACCGCTATTCGCTGACCGACGCCGAAGTGGTCGAGCTGGCCAAGTACGCCGTCATCATCGAGAACCACTACGGCCGTCCGATGGACATCGAGTGGGGCAAGGATGGCCGCGACGGCAAGCTGTACATCCTGCAGGCGCGTCCGGAAACCGTAAAGTCGCAGCAGAAGGCCACCGACGCCCAGCAGCGCTTCAGCCTGAAGGGCACCGGCACCGTCTTGACGAGCGGCCGCGCGATCGGCCAGAAGATCGGCGCCGGTCCGGTACGCGTGATCCACGACCCGAGCGAGATGGAGCGAGTGCAGCCGGGCGACGTCCTGGTGGCCGACATGACCGACCCGAACTGGGAACCGGTCATGAAGCGCGCCTCGGCCATCGTCACCAACCGCGGCGGGCGTACCTGCCACGCGGCGATCATCGCGCGCGAGCTGGGCGTGCCGGCCGTGGTCGGCTGCGGCGACGCCACCGAGGCGCTGAAGGACGGCACCTTTGTCACCGTCTCGTGCGCCGAAGGCGACGAGGGCAAGATCTACGACGGCTTGCTGGAAACCGAGATCACCGAAGTCTCGCGCGGCGAGCTGCCGCCGATCCCGACCAAGATCATGCTCAACGTCGGCAACCCGCAGCTGGCCTTCGACTTCCAGTCGGTGCCGAACGGCGGCGTGGGCCTGGCGCGCCTCGAGTTCATCATCAACAACAACATCGGCGTGCACCCGAAGGCCATCCTCGAGTACCCGAACATCGACGTCGACCTGAAAAAGGCGGTGGAGTCGGTGGCACGCGGCCACGCCTCGCCGCGCGCCTTCTATGTCGACAAGCTGGCGGAGGGTGTCGCCACCATCGCCGCGGCCTTCTGGCCCAAGCCGGTGATCGTGCGCCTGTCCGACTTCAAGTCGAACGAGTACAAGAAGCTGATCGGCGGTTCGCGCTATGAGCCGGACGAAGAAAACCCGATGCTGGGCTTCCGCGGCGCCGCGCGCTACCTGGCCGAGGACTTCGCCGAGTCCTTCGAGATGGAATGCCTGGCCATGAAGCGCGTGCGCGAAGACATGGGCCTGACCAACGTCGAGATCATGATCCCGTTCGTGCGCACCCTGGGCCAGGCCGAGAAGGTCATCGAGCTGCTGGCGAAATACGGCCTGAAGCGCGGCGAGAACGGCCTGCGCGTCATCATGATGTGCGAAGTGCCGTCCAACGCGATCCTGGCCGAACAGTTCCTGCAGTACTTCGACGGCTTCTCGATCGGCTCGAACGACCTGACCCAGCTTACCCTGGGCCTGGACCGCGACTCCGGCATGGAGCTGCTGGCCAAGGACTTCGACGAGCGCGACCCGGCCGTGAAAGCCATGCTGAGCCTTGCCATCAAGGCCTGCCGCGCCCAGGGCAAGTACATCGGCATCTGCGGCCAGGGGCCGTCGGACAACCCGGACTTCGCCGAGTGGCTGGTGGGCGAGGGCATCGAGTCGATGTCGCTCAATCCGGACTCGGTGATCGAGACCTGGCAGAAGCTGGCCGCGGGCCGGGCTTGACCAGCCTGAACCATATGCTTATGCGCCTGCGATAAACGTCAACGGAGGATCTTTTATTCCTGACTAGACCTGCTACACTGGCATCGATAACTCTTTGCCAGAAAGCACACAATAAGCAAGCGCATCGACATTCTGAAACCCTCGCCGCCTGTTGCAGGTTGCGGGGGTTTTTTACTTTTCTGATCCACCACTTCAAGGAGACACGCCAATGACGGACTGGATGAGCTGGCTGGTAGTGGCCGGCGTCCTCGTGATCGCCGAACTGTTCACCGGCACCTTTTATCTCTTGATGATCGCGATCGGCCTGAGCGCCGGCGCGCTGGCCGCCCTGGCGGGCGCCAGCGGCCCGATGCAGACCTTGGCAGCCGCATTGGTCGGCCTGGCCGCAACCGCGCTCCTGCACCGCAGCCGCTTCGGCAAGCCGGCCAAGCTTGAAGCGACCCGCGACCGCAACGTCAACCTCGACATCGGGCAGCGCGTCGCGGTAGCGCATTGGGTGGATGGCCGCGCCCGCGTGATGTACCGCGGCGCGCTGTGGGACGTCGAACTCGGCCCCGGTGCGCAGCCTGAAGCAGGGGATTACCGCATCGTCGAGGTGCGCGGCAGCCGCCTGATCCTCACTAATTCATAAGACCAACTAATAATTAATACTCATCTATAAGGGATGCTCATGGAATTCACGTTCGGCACTGTGGCGCTGGTGTTCTTCATCATTGCGCTGGTATTCATCTTCAAGACCATCAACGTGGTGCCGCAGCAGCACGCGGTGGTGGTGGAGCGACTCGGCAAGTTCCACGCCGTGCTGGCGCCCGGCCTGAACATCGTGGTGCCCTTCATCGACCGTATCGCCTACAAGCACAGCCTCAAGGAGATTCCGCTGGACGTGCCGCCCCAGGTCTGCATCACCAAGGACAACACCCAGCTGCAGGTCGACGGCATCCTGTACTTCCAGGTGACCGACGCCATGCGCGCCTCCTACGGCTCCTCGAACTACATCCAGGCCATCACCCAGCTGGCCCAGACCACGCTGCGTTCGGTGATCGGCAAGATGGAGCTCGACAAGACTTTCGAAGAGCGCGATCACATCAACACCACCATCGTCAATGCGATCGACGAGTCGGCGGCCAACTGGGGCGTCAAGGTGCTGCGCTACGAGATCAAGGACCTGACCCCGCCGGCCGAGATCCTGCACGCGATGCAGCGCCAGATCACGGCCGAGCGCGAGAAGCGCGCCCTGATCGCCGCTTCCGAAGGCCGCCGCCAGGAACAGATCAACATCGCCAGCGGCGAGCGCGAAGCGGCGATTGCCCGCTCCGAGGGCGAGCGCCAGGCTGCGATCAACCGCGCCCAGGGCGAAGCCAGCGCCATCGTCGCCCTCGCCGATGCGAGCGCCGCCGCGCTGCGCCAGGTGGGCGCCGCGATCCGCGAGCCGGGCGGCATGGATGCGGTCAACCTGCGCGTGGCCGAGCACTACGTCGACGCCTTCGGCAAGCTGGCCAAGACCAACAATTCGCTGATCGTGCCGGCCAACATGGGCGACATGAGCAGCGTGATCGCCAGCGCGCTGCAGATCGTCAAGTCGCAGCAGCCGGACATCCTCCGATGACGCGCGTGGTCGTCATCACCGGCGCCTCGGATGGCATCGGCGCCGAGATCGCGCGCCAGCTGGCGGCAAAAGAGGGCGCTGGCGTGGCTTTGGTGCTGGCGGCGCGTAACGCGGCCCAGCTCGACACGGTCGCGGGCGAATGCGCCGCGCTTGGCGCGCAGACGCTGGTGGTAGCGACCGATGTCGGCGTGCAGATCCAGTGCCGGCGCCTGGTGGTCAGCGCGCTCGAGCACTTCGGGCGCATCGACGTCCTGGTCAACAACGCCGGCCGCTCGGCCCATGCGCTGTTCGAGGAAGTCGAGGACCTGTCCTGGTACGAGGAGCTGATGCGCGTGAACCTGTGGGGCGCGGTCTGGTGCACCCAGGCCGCGCTGCCGGCGCTGAAGGCCTCAAGGGGCCGCATCGTCGCGGTGTCCTCGCTGGCCGGCCTGGTCGGGGTGCCGGGGCGCACCGCCTATAGCGCCACCAAGTTCGCCATGACCGGATTTTTCGAGGCGCTGCGCGCGGAAATGAAGGGCCACGGCGTGTCCGTGACCACCACCTATCCGGGCGTGGTGGCGACCAGGATCCGCTACCGCGGCTTCAATGCGCAGGGCGAAGCGATGGGGTCCAGCGCCTTGAAGGAAGAGGGGGCCATGAGCGTGGAGGAATGTGCGCGCCTCATCATCGACGGGATGGAAGCGCGCCGGCGCGAGGTCGTGATGACGGCCAAGGGAAAGATCGGTCGCTTCCTCAAACTGCTGGCGCCGGGACTGGTGGAGAAGATGGCCCTGGCGGCCTTGAAGCAGGATGTGCGGCCGCACTAGCGGCGCCGCGTATTTATAGAATCAAGATTCGCCAATCGTGCGAGATAATATTTTGATAACTGCGATAATCAGGGTGTTGTCGCGCTAGACATAGTCTGGCGGACATTTCTGAACACACCCTTGATGATCGGAGTATCCATGTCTCGCCCTGTATCACGCACGTCCGTCGTATCCGTTAAATTCCTGAAAGGCGCCATCGTGCTCGGCGCGGCCGCCGCCGGCCTGGCCCAGGCGCAGCAGTCGCCGGCGCTAGATCGCATGAGCCTGTCGGTCGGCGCCTTCCATGCCGAACCGGAGATCCGCCTTGGCGGCGATACCCGCTACGGCCGCGTCGACACGCCTGACGAGAAGCTCGGTGACGGCACCCTGCCGCGCGTGAAAGCCGAACTGCTGTTCGGCGAGCGCCATGGCGCATCGTTCGACTACTGGCGCTTCAACGAGGACTACGCGGCCGCGCCGAGCGGCGCCACGGTCTACGAAGGCCGTCCGGTGAGCGGCAGCATCCGCGCGGATGCCAAGCTGCGCATCGAGATGGCGCGCCTGGCCTACAAATACTGGTTCGGTTCGGACAGGAATGCCTTCGGGATCGGCCTGGGCGCCGCCCACCTGCGCGCCAGGATCTCGGCGACGGCCGAGGCCGACCTGCGCGCCGAAGCGCCGGTCGAGACCTACCGCTGGAGCGGTTCCGGTTCCGCCAGCGACAGCGTGTGGGCCCCGACCGTCGAGCTGGCATGGCGCCACGCGCTGAACGACAAGGTGCGCCTGTATGCCGAGGCGGGCGGGGTCAAGCGCAATGGCGGCAGCGTCGAGGGCCATGTGGTCAACGCCGCCGCGGGCATCGAATGGATGGCGGCGAAGAACGTCGGCCTGGTGCTCGACTACGGCATCCAGAAGATCGACCTGCACCGCAACGGCGACCGCAGCGCCGAGCTCGACCTGAAACTGACCGGACCTTCCGCCTACCTCAAGGTCCGCTTCTGACGGACCGGTCGGCGGCGCTCAGAAATCGACCGTCGCCGACACCACCACGCTGCGCGGCGCGCCCTGCACCAGGTAGCCGAAGCCCGGATAGCCGCCCGCCGACGCCCAGTAGTTCTTGTCCGTGACGTTGTCGATGCGCGCACGCAGGGTCACGTCGCGGTCCATGAAGCGCATCAGGTAGTTCGCCCCGATGTCGAGGCGCGACCACGAAGGCAGCTTCTGGGTGTTGGCCGCATCCGCGTACTGGGTCGCGGTGTACAGGGCGCGCGCATTGAGCGACAGACCCTGCACGCCCGGCACTTCCCATTCGGCGCCGAGGTTCAGCTGGGTGCCCGGCACGCCGATCGCATCCTTGCCCTCGTTGAGGCCGCCGGCGGTCTGGCGCTGCTCGGCTTCCAGCAGGGTGAGGCCGCCCAGCAGGCGCAGGCCGCGTGCCGGGGTGCCGAATACGCTCAACTCCAGGCCGCGGTTGCGCTGCTCGCCGAACACGCCGAAGCGCCGGTCCTGGACGTAGGCGCTCGGCTGCGCGGTACTGAACACGGCTGCCGTCATCCCGAATTTGCCGCTATCGTATTTGACGCCGACTTCCTTCTGGCGCGAGACGAAGGGCGCGAACACCTCGCCCTGGTTGACGATGTCGGTGCCCGCCGCCACCGGGCCCTGCTGCAGCGCCTCGCTGTAGTTGGCGTAGACCGACACACCTTTCATGGGCTTGTAGACGATGCCCGCCACCGGCGTCACTTCGCTTTCGTCGTAGCGCGCGTTCGGTGCACCGGTGTTGTAGTCGTAGCCGAAGGACTTGATGGTCTGGTGGCGCGCGCCCACGGTCACGAGCAGGCGCTCGTCCATGAAGCCCAGGGTATCGGCCACGGCAAAGCTCGAGAGGATCGCCTTGCTGGTCAGGAGCGGGTTGTTCATGTTCCCGCCGGTGAAGAAGCCGGAGGGCGGTGCTTGCGCATCGAGCGGACGATAGATGTTCGAGCCGAAACCGGCGAAGTCGCTCATGCCGTAGGCGTTCTTCGACTCCGAATGGAAGCCCGACAGCGAGGCGCTCAGCTTGTGCGAGACCGCGCCGGTCTTGAGCTCGGTACGGACGCCGATTTCGCCGGTACGCACCTTGTCTTCGCGAGCGTTGTCGAAGCGAGTCATGGTGGCATCGCCGCCCACGTTCGTGACGGTCGGCGAGGAGATGATGTTGAACTCGTCGCCCTCGCGCATGCCAAAGGCCGCCCAGGCGGTCGCGCCGCCCGGCAGGTCGACTTCGCCGCGCAGGGTGCCGAAGGTGTCGCGCTCGCCGGAATAGGTCCAGGGCTGGGCGTAGTTGCTGTCGCTTTCCGGGGCCGCGATGATCGGCACGCCGGCCGCCATCGTCACGCTCGGGCGCGCGCCGCGCAGCTGGTGGTCCTGGTGGCCGACGTCGGCCGACAGGCGGTAGCCGCGCCCGCGGTAGTCCACGCCGACCGAGTACAGGCTCAGTTCGCGACTTTCGCGGTCGATCGCGGTGTCGCCCTCGCGGCGCACCGCGTTCACGCGCACGCCCAGGCGGCCTTCCGGACCGAAGCGGTTGGCGAAGTCGGTCGCCACATAGGCCTGGCCGCCGGTCTCGACGCCCACGGTCAGCTGGGTCAGCGGCGCGTTCGGCGCGCGCTTGGGCAGCAGGTTGATGGCGCCGCCGATGCCGCCGCCGCCCGGCGCCGCGCCGTTCACGAAGCTGTTCGCGCCGCGCAGCACTTCGACGCGTTCGAGCAGTTCCGAGGCCACGAACTGGCGCGGCAGCAGGCCGTACAGGCCGTTGTAGGCCAGGTCGTCCGAGTTGACGGCGAAGCCGCGGATCAAGTACAGCTCCTGGTAGTTGCCGAAGCCGCGCGCCACCCGCACCGAGGGGTCGTTCTGCACCACGTCGGCCACGCTGCGCGCCTGCTGGTCCTGGATCAGCGCCTGGGTGTAGTTCATGGAATTGAAGGGGGTGTCCATGATGTCGACGTTGCCCAGCAGGCCGAGGCGGCCCCCGCGCGCGACCTGGCCGCCGGCGTAGGCGGAGGGTAGGCCTTGGCTGGATGCGTCGGCCGAGGCGGTGACGACGACGGTGGCGACAGGTTCGGAGGTGGTGTCTTGTGCTTGCGCGGCAAAGGCCGCGGCGGCGAGGGCGATCGGAGTCAGGCGGAACAGTTTCATCGGTGGGGCTCGGTTTTTCTTAATGAGAATGATTGTCATTCTATCCGTTTTGGCTTGCGCGTGTAAATGAGAACGATTATTATTTGCCGAACTTGTCGATTCCGACGTCCGATATCACCCACCTATGTCGCCAAATAAGCTGCGCCTCTGGAGCTGGATCCATAAATGGAGCAGCCTGGTTTGTACCGTCTTCATGCTGCTGCTCTGCCTGACGGGCCTGCCGCTGATCTACCACCACGAGATCGGCCACCTGCTCGGCACCGACGTAGAAGCGCCCGCCATGCCCGTCGACACCCCGCGCGGCAACATCGACGCCGTGCTGGCCTCGGCCAAGGAGCTCTACCCCAACAAGATTGCGATGTACATGTCGCAGGAAATCGACGAACCGGCGATCTGGAACGTCACCCTGGGCGACCATCCGAACGACGAGCACTACAAGCCGATCGCGGTCGACGCCCGTACCACCAAGGTCATCACCGAACCGGCCTTCGAAGGCGGCGCCTTCATGTCGACCATGCTGCGCCTGCACGTCGACCTGTTCGCCGGCCTGTATGGCCAGCTGTTCCTCGGTTTCATGGGCTTCCTCCTGATCGTCGCCGTCGTCAGCGGCGTGGTGCTGTACGCGCCCTTCATGCGCAAGCTCGATTTCGGCGAAGTGCGCCGCGAGCGCAGCCGCGTGATCCGCTGGCTCGACCTGCACAACCTGCTCGGGATCGTCACCATGGTCTGGGTCTTCGTGGTGGGCGCCACCGGCATGGTCAACACCTGGGCCGACCTGCTGCTCAAGTACTGGCAGAACAACGAACTGGCCGTGATGCTCAAGCCCTACGAGGGCCAACCGCAGGTCACCAGGATGTCCTCGATCCACGACGCCATCGTGCGCGCTGAAACCGCCGAACCGGGCATGAAGGTCGCGTTCGTGGCCTTCCCGGGCACGCCCTTCAGCAGCCCGCACCACTACGGCATCTTCATGCGCGGCGAAGAGGCCTTCAGCTCGCGCCTGTACAAGCCGGTGCTGATCGACGCCGCCACCGGCGATATCACCGACCGCCGCGAGCTGCCCTGGTACCTGACGGCGCTGCTGTTGTCGCAGCCGCTGCACTTCGGCGACTACGGCGGCCAGGCCATGAAGCTGCTGTGGGCCTTGCTCGACATCGCCACCATCATCATCCTGGGCAGTGGCCTCTACCTGTGGCTCAAGCGCAGCCGCAAGACCCGGGTCGCCCAAGCGGGCAAGGCCAGCGTCGCCGAGCCGGCGCTGGCGCGCTCGAGGGAGGCGTCATGATCCGTACTCGCACCCAGATCTGGGCCATGCCGGTCCTGCTGGCCATCCTGACCGTCATCGGCCTGGTCCCGGCCCTGCTGGGCGACGGTATCTGGGACCTGGTTTCGGCAGTGAGCCTGGGCACGCCGGTCGCAGTGGGCGCCTGGTACGCGCTGCGCCGCCCGCGCGCGCGCCGCTAGGGCTGCCTCAAGCGCGCTAAGGCTGTATACTTCGCCAACAACCACAGCGAAAGAGCGCCTATGTTTGCAGCAGTGGACCTGGGGTCCAACAGCTTCCGGCTCCACATCGGCGAGCCCGCGGGCGGGCGCATGCACATCGTGCGCACCGCGCGCGACCCGATCCGCCTGGCCGCGGGCCTGGACCGGGACAACATGCTTACCGAGGCCGCCATGCGCAGCGCGGTGAAGACCCTGCAGGACTTCCGCGCCATCCTCGACGAATACACGCTGGACGCGGTGCGCGTGGTCGCCACCAATACCCTGCGCGTGGCGCGCAACGCCGAGCAGCTGCTGCCCCAGCTGGAGGCGGCCATCGGTTATCCGATCGAAGTGATTTCGGGCGAGGAAGAAGGGCGCCTGATCTACATGGGCGTGGCGCGCGCCATCGACAAGCCGGACGAGCGCCGGCTGGTGATCGACATCGGCGGCGGCTCGACCGAAGTCATCGCCGCCATCGGCCCCGAGATCAACCTGGTCGAATCCTTCGGCATCGGCACCCACCCGCAAACCGCCGCTTTCTTCGCGGACGGCCGCATCACGCCGCAGGCCTTCGACGCCGCCGTCACCGAGGCGCGCGCCCGCTTCGAGGATGCCGCCGACCTGTACAAGGCGCAGGGCTGGGATGCGGCCTATGGCTCGTCCGGCACCATGCGCGCCATCAACGAGGTGATCAGCAGGAATGGTATCGGCGACGGTCGCATGTCGCAGGCCAGCCTGTACGCGCTGCGCGACATCTTGCTGGGGCTGGGCCATGTCGACGCCTTCACTCTGCCGGGCGTCAAGAAGGAGAGGGTGCCGGTGATGGTGGGCGGCCTCACGGTCCTGATCGGGGTGATGCAGGAACTCGGCGTGCAGCAGCTCACCGCGATCAACGCCGGCCTGCGCCTGGGCGTGCTGTCCGACCTGGAGCTGCGCGCCAACCGGCGCGACCGCCGCGACGCCGCCATCCGCGCCTGCATGCGCCGCTTCGGCGTGGACAGCCAGCGCGCGCTGCGCACGGCGAAGATCGCCTCGCTACTATACGAAAAGCTGAACCCCTCGGACGCGCAGCACTACCTGTGCTGGAGCGCCATGCTGCACGAAGTCGGCCTGCAGATCTCGATGACGGGGGCGCACAAGCACGGCGCCTACATCGTCGAACATGCCGACCTGCCGGGCTTCACCACGCGCGAGCAGCGCCTGATGGCCAGCCTGATCCTGGGGCAGAAGGGCAACCTGCGCAAGATCCGCGAGGCCCTGGGCGAGGCCGACGTGGCCAAGGCGGTGCTGGCGCTGCGCATGGCGGTGGTGTTCATGCATGCGCGCGCGGACGAGGACCTGGCGGGCCTGAACATGCGCATGCGGCAGCGCATCGAGCTGGAACTGCCGGCCGCGCTGCTGGAGAAGCATCCGACACTGGGGCCGTGGCTGCAGAAGGAAGAGGGGGCGTGGAGCGAGGTCGGAATGCCGTTCCAGGTGCGTGAGAGCTGAGGATTCGACTTGGTATTCGTTGGCCGTGAGACCGTCGCACCGGCGAAGGCCGGTGCCCAAGTTCGTGGAGCAGTCGAAGCGCGAACAAGCTTGGGTTCCGGCCTGCGCCGGAACGACGGTCTTGCGGCTAACGAGTGGGTTGGGACAGCTCTAGCGCAGCTGGCCAATAAAATCCGGCCCCACCACCAGCTTCACATAAGGCAGGCCATCGCTGTTCTTGTGGGTGATCCAGAACACCCCCGCCTTGCGGATGCGCCAGTCCTGCTTGCCGCCGCACAGCACCAATGACGCCACCTGTCCCAGCAGCGGCTGGTGGCCGACGATCAGCACCGGCTGGCGGTGCTCGGGCCAGCCGGCCGCTTCGATGATCGCTTCCGCGCCCGAATCTGGCGCGAGGGCATCCACCAGCTTGTAGTTGCGCCCCAGCGCTTCCACCGTCTGCACGCAGCGCCTGGCCGGGCTGCTCAGCACCCGCAGGTCCTCCGGCAGCTGGCGGTGCAGCCAGGCGCCGACGCGCGCGGCGTGGCGCTTGCCTTTCGGCGTCAGCGCGCGCCGCAAGTCGCCCTCGACATCGCCCTCGGCGACGTGCGCTTCAGCCTCGGCGTGGCGCCACAGGATCAGGTCCATGCTCGTTCTCCTTGTTGGAATGAAGGCCCGCGCCGAGCGTCTCCATCAGGTCTTGCTGCGCGCTGAGCGCCTTCTGGCCGCCGCGCGCCTTCTTGCGGCGATAACGCCCGTCGCTGCCCAGTTCCCAGGCGTTGACATTGTCCTTCAGGTAGGGATGCAGTCCTTCGCGCAGCACGCGGCGCTTGAGCGCGGGCGAACGGATCGGGAAGGCCACTTCCACGCGCCGGAACAGGTTGCGGTTCATCCAGTCAGCGCTCGACAGGTAGATGTCGTGCTTGAGATTGTTGCGGAAATAGAAGATGCGCGTGTGCTCCAGGAAGCGGCCGACGATCGAGCGCACTCGGATGGTCTCGCTCAAGCCCTTCACGCCGGGCCGCAGCGAGCAGGCGCCGCGCACGATCAGGTCGATGCGCACGCCGGCCTGCGAGGCTTCGTACAGCGCCCGGATGACCGACTCGTCGGTGAGCGAATTCATCTTGGCGATGATGCGCGCAGGCTTGCCATTGCGTGCGATCGCGGCCTCGTCGCGGATGGCGCGCACGATTTCCTTCTGCAGCGAGAAGGGCGCCAGCCACAGGCTGGTGAGCTGCTTCGGGCGCGTCAGGCTGGTGAGGTGGATGAAGACCTCGTTGACGTCGGCGGTGAGCTCGTCGTCGCAGGTGAGCAGGCCGAAGTCGGTGTAGAACTTGGCGGTGGTCGAGTTGTAGTTGCCGGTGCCCAGGTGGGCGTAGCGCCGCAGTCCATTGTCTTCGCGGCGCAGCACCAGCGCCAACTTCGCGTGCGTCTTCAGGCCGACCACGCCATAGACCACCTGGGCGCCGGCCTGCTCCAGGCGCTCGGCCCAGTTGATGTTGGCTTCCTCGTCGAAGCGCGCCATCAGTTCGACGATGACGGTGACTTCCTTGCCGCGCCGCGCGGCGGCGATGAGGGCTTCCATCAGGTCGGAATTCATGCCGGCGCGGTAGATGGTCTGCTTGATCGCCGCCACGCAGGGGTCGTTCGCGGCCGACTGGATGAATTCGATCACCGGCTGGAAGGATTCGAATGGATGGTGCAGCAGCACGTCTCCCTTGCGCAGCACGGCGAAAATGTCGGGACCCACCAGTTTGGCCGGAAAACCCGGCGTGAAGGGGGTGAACTTCAGTTCCGACTTGTCGTGGGTGTTGGCGATTTCCAGCATGCGCCCGAGGTTCACCGGGCCGTCCACCGCGAACAGGCGCGATGGGTCGATCCCGAACTGGTCCAGCAGGAAGTTCGACAGGTGCGGCGGGCAGGCACGGCCCACTTCCAGGCGCACCGCGAAGCCGTAGTTGCGGCTGTGCAGTTCGCTCTGCAGGGCCTGGCGCAGGTTCTTGACCTCGTCCTCGTCGACCCACAGGTCGCTGTTGCGGGTCACGCGGAACTGCGAATACGAGAGCACCTCGCGGCCGGTGAACAGGTCGGCCAGGTGGGCCTGGATCACCGAGGACAGCAGGCAGTAGGACTCGCCCTTCTTGTCCGACAGTTCGGCCGGCAGGCGGATCACGCGCGGCAGCACACGCGGCGCCTTCATGATGGCGATGCCGGTGCCGCGCCCGAACGCGTCCTTGCCCGCCAGTTCGACGATGAAGTTCAGGCTTTTATTGACCACGCGCGGGAAGGGGTGGGCAGGGTCGAGCCCGATCGGAGTGAGCAGCGGGCGCACTTCGCGGTCGAAGAATTGCTTGACCCAGGCGCGCTGGGCAGCGTTGCGCTCGCCCCGCCGCAGCATGTGGATGCCATTCTCGGACAGGAGCGGCAGGATCTCGTGGTTGAACAGCTTGTACTGGCGCTCGATCAGCGTACGGCACTCGAGGCTGGCGCGCTCCAGGGTGCTGGCCAGCGCGTGCGGGATGCCGTTGTGGCCGGCCTCCATCTGGTGCTGGGCCAGCAGGCTGGCCACGCGCACCTCGAAGAATTCGTCGAGGTTGCCCGACACGATGGTCAGGAAGCGCAGCCGCTCGAGCAGCGGCATGCTGGGATCCTCGGCCTGGGCCACTACCCGGCGGTTGAACTCGAGCAGCGACAGTTCGCGGTTCAGGAAGGCGCCGCCTTCGGGAATGCTCCTGGCCTCGGCTTCCTGGGCCTTGTGTTTCATATCCATGGGTCTGCGTCGTAGTCTCGGCGCAGGCAGTGTAGTTGGCGAATATGACAATGTTGTTACACGCGGACCTCGGCGCGCCGCCCTTGACGTTTAAGCATGCCTAAAGGCTGGCCGCGTATAAAGCTTCTCATCGTTAATCATAACAAGAGGAGCATTGCGAGATGAAAGCGTTCGTGCGCGCCAACAAGGGTTTCCTGTTGTTCATGCTTTTGTTCGGCGTGTTCCGCACCGCGGTGGCCGACTGGAACCCGATTCCTTCCGCTTCCATGCGGCCCAACCTGCTGGAAGGGGACGTGGTGTTCGTGAACCGGCTGGCCTATAACGTCAAGCTTCCGCTGACCGACCTCGTGATCGCGCGCACCGGCGAGCCGCAACGCGGCGACGTCGTCACTTTCTCCTCGCCGGCGGACGGCACCCGCTTGATCAAGCGCATCCTGGCGCTGCCGGGCGACCGCGTCGAGATGCGCAACGAGCGCCTGGTCATCAACGGCGTCGAGTCGCAGTACGCGCTCGAGGAAGTGGTGCAGGAAACGACCGACGAGGGCCGCGTCATGGATGCGCTGCGCATGGAGGAAGTGGTCGACGGGCGCCGCCACCGCATCCAGGTGCTGCCGCAGCGCATGGTGATGCGCGATTTCGGGCCGGTCACCGTGCCGCAGGACGCCTACCTGATGCTGGGCGATAACCGCGACAACAGCGCCGACTCGCGCTACATCGGCTTCGTGCCGCGCCACCTGCTGATCGGGCGTGCCGAGCGCATCCTGGTCTCGGCCGACTACCAGGGCAACTGGATGCCGCGCACCGAGCGCTTCGGCCAGTCGCTGCGCTGATCGCCCCCCAGGCCGGGGTCAGGTCTGACATTCGGACACGGACTGAGCGCTACCATAGTGCTACGCACGAGTCCGTGTCTAAATGTCAGACCTGACCCCTGGTGTGACCCCTGGTGCTGTCGTCGGCGCCTCTTCCAGTTTTGGAGGGGCGCCGATTTGTTTTATAGAAACCCAGTACAATTGCGTCCCCTCCGGACGCTTGCCCCCGCAGTGCCGGTTTTTCACAAGGCACTCCCATGCAACGACTCCTCACCACCATCCTCGCCTGCCTCGGCATGACGGGGGCCCTCGCGATCGACACCTATCTGCCTTCGATGCCCGCCATCGGGGTCGATTTCGGCGTCGGGCCGGTGGCGGTGCAGCAGACCCTGAGCGTGTTCCTGTTCACCTTTGCGCTGATGATGCTGTTCTACGGGACGCTGTCGGATTCCTTCGGGCGCCGCCCGGTGATCCTCGGAGCGCTGGCGGTGTACACGCTGGCCTCGGTCGGCGCGGCGTTTGCCCCGACCTTCGGCTGGCTGCTGGCATTCCGCGCGCTGCAGGGCCTGTCGGCCGGCGCCGGTTCGGTGATCGGCCAGGCCATCGTGCAGGACCGCTTCGAAGGCGCGCAGGCGCAGAAGATGATGTCGCACATCATGATGGTGTTCGGCCTGGCGCCGGCCATCGCGCCGGTGCTGGGCGGTTGGCTGCACGTGAGCTTCGGCTGGCGCTCGAGCTTCATCTTCCTGGCCCTGTTCGGCGCCGCGATGATCCTGCTGGTGCTGCGCATGCTGCCGGAAAGCCTGCCGCGTGAGAAGCGCCAGGTCTTCCATCCGGTGACGATCTCGCGCAACTACCTCATGGTGCTGCGCAACCCGCAGTTCGTGATGCTGTCGCTGGCGCTCGGCCTGGTGTTCGGCGGCCTGTCGCTGTACATCGGCGCGGCCGCCAATTTCGTGATGGAGATCCTGGGCCTGCCGGAGACGGCCTTCGCCTGGATGTTCATCCCGCTGATCGGCGGCATGGTGGTGGGTTCGGCCTGGGGTGGCAAGCGCGCCCACAAGGCGCCGCCCGGGCGCCTGCTGTGGACCGGCTACGCGGTGATGGCGGTGGCCTCTGTACTGAACGTCGGCTACAACGCGCTGTTCCCGGCCAGCGTGCCCTGGGCGGTGCTGCCGCTGGCCGTGTTCACCTTCGGCCTGGCCGTGGCCATGCCGGGCATCCAGCTGACCGCGATGGGACTGTTCCCGCACAACCGCGGCCTGGCGGCCTCGATGGTCGGCTTCATCCAGATGATGTCCTTCGCGCTGGTGTCCGGCCTGGTGGCCCCGCTGCTGTTCGGCAGCGCGTTCAAGCTGGCCTGCGGCGCGGCCGTCGGCGTGCTGCTGAGCTTCCTGATGTGGCGCCTGAGCCGGCGTTTCGCGGCGCCGTAAGAGGCGGGCCTAGCGCTTGTGCTGCTTCATCGCCGAGGCGACTTCGCGCTTGGCGTCGCGGTCCTTCTCGGTGGCGCGCTTGTCGTGCTGCTTCTTGCCCTTGGCCAGGCCGATCTCGCACTTCACGCGCCCGCCCTTGAAGTGCAGGTTCAGCGGCACCAGGGTATAGCCGGCGCGCTCGACCTTGCCGACCAGCTTGTCCAGCTCGGCGCGGTGCAGCAGCAGCTTGCGGGTGCGCAAGGCCTCGGGATGGCTGAAGGCGGACGCCGTGGTCAGCGCGCTGATGTGGGCGCCGAACAGGAACAGTTCGCCGTTGCGCACGACGACATAGGCCTCCTTGATCTGTACCTTGCCTTCGCGGATGGCCTTGACTTCCCACCCCTCAAGTACGATGCCGGCTTCATACCGGTCCTCGATGAAGTAGTCGAAAAAAGCTTTTTTATTGTCAACAATACTCATGAAATAGCGAAAATCCGCGTCTCGGTTAAACTACTGCTGTGGCACCAATGCAAAGATTGCATGGCGCAAAATGCAACTCGTCCAACATCATAACAAACGGTTGACCAATGGCAGTAGTGCACAAATCAGTTTTTCTCGGCTACAGCACCGAGCAAATGTTCGACCTGGTGGCCAAGGTCGAAGACTATCCGAAATTCCTCCCCTGGTGCGGCGGCGTGAAAGTGCTGGAGCGGAGCGAGGACAAGCTGGTGGCCAGCCTCCAAATCAATTTCCATGGCGTTAAGCAAAGCTTCACCACCTCGAACCACAACAATCGCCCGACCCAGATGAAGATGCACCTGGTTGACGGCCCGTTCAAGGTGCTGGAAGGCACCTGGACCTTCAAGCCGCTGCGCGCCGACGCCTGCAAGGTCGAGCTCGACATGCATTACGAGTTCTCGAGCATCATCCTGGAACAGATCATCGGCCCGGTGTTCGGCATGATCGCCAATACCATGGTCGATTCCTTCAGCAAGCGCGCCGAGGCCGTCTATGGATGAGGGTGTACAGGTGGTTGTCTGCTACGCGACCGCGCGCGAGGAATTCCTGCGCCCCATGAAGGTCGCGGCCGGCACCACGATCGGCCAGGCCATCGAGATGAGCGGTGTGCTGGAAGCGTATCCCGACATTAACCTAACCACGCAAGCGGTGGGCATCTACGCCAAGAAGAAGACGCTCGACACCGTGCTGCGCGAGCGCGACCGCATCGAGATCTACCGGCCGCTGGTGGCCGATCCCAAGGATTCGCGGCGCAAGCGCGCGGCCAAGAAGCTGGGGGACGCCGCACCGCCGGCCGCCTAAGGTAGGGGGCAGGTCCGCCTTGGCGTTTTGCTCAGTTGTAAAATTCCGACCGGGCAAATTCTTGGGTACGCTTCAGGGTATCATAGAGCCCGCCTCGAAGCCGCCCTCCGTTGCCCGTTCCGCCCATGCTGATTACCGTAAGCCTGTTGTTGGTCACCACTGCGATGTCCGCCGTGATGTTGCTCGTCCTGACGTCGCTTGCCGACAGCAGGGTGGCAGGCATTCGCGAATGGGCGCAGGCCAATGGCGTGGCGGTGATCGCGCTGCTGCTGTTCGCGGCGCGCGACGTGATTCCCGACGTCCTCAGCATCGAAGTCGCCAACGCACTGCTGCTGCTGACCGCCAGCCTGATGCTGGCCGGCTACCGGCGCTACCTCGGCCTGCCGGTGCCCTGGCGCCTGCTGGCGGGCGGCGGCATCGCCGCCTTCGCCGGCGTGGTGGTGTTCCACTACGTCCACAATTCGCTGCCGCTGCGCGTGGTGGCGATGTCGGCCTTCCACGTGGCCATCTGTTTCGGTATCTACGCCAGCCTGCCCAAGGTCGCGGATGGCCGCCTGCGCTATCCGAACGCCTTCAGCCGGACCGCGGCCTTGCTGCTGGGGCTGGGGCATTTCGGCCGCGGCGCCTTCTATGCCTTCGAGGCCTACGCACAGCCCTCGCTGCTCGACCCGGCCATCGCCAACCTGGTGTTCTTTGCGATCGGCACGCTGGCGCTGCCGGCCCTGAGCCTGGGCGCGGTCATGCTGGCCAATGCACGCGTGCTGACCGACACCGCCTACGCCGCCGAGCATGACCACCTGACCGGCGCCCCCTCGCGCCGCGCCTTCTTCGACATGGCCGAACGCGAGCTGGCGCGGGCGCGGCGCCATGGCAGCGGACTGGGCCTGCTGCTGCTGGATGCCGACCATTTCAAGCGCATCAACGATACCTATGGGCACGGCGTCGGCGACGAGGTCTTGCGCGACCTGGTGGCACACACCCGTGAGGAAATTCGCAAGATCGACTATTTTGCCCGCCTCGGCGGCGAGGAGTTCGGGGTGCTGTTGCCGGACGCGTCCTTCGACACCACGCGCGCCGTTGCCGAACGCCTGCGCGCCGCCCTCGACCGCCCCGCAACCGGCGCGCCAGCGGCGCCCGGGGCTGCCTATACGGTCAGTATCGGCCTGGCGATGCTGGAGAAGGGGGAGGATTTCGCCGGCCTGATGCGCCGTGCCGATGCGGCCCTGTATGCGGCCAAGGCCGGCGGACGCAACCGGGTCGAGGTGGCGCCCCGCATCAACCCCGAACCGGCGCGCCAGCCGGGCAGCGCCAAGGTCATTCGCCTGCGGCCTTGAGCAGCTACTGACGGCACTGCGCCAGTGCCTTGTTGACACGGGCCAGCTGGGCGGCCCGTTCCTCGTCCGTCATGAAGCTGCGCTCGCCTTTCGCATCGAACTTCGCGATGCGCACACCCGATTCCACCTGCGCGCGCATCTGGCGCGCATCCTGGCAATGCTCGGCCAGGTCGCGGCGGCGCTGCGCTGCCGCGGCATCCTTCTTTTCCTGTTCTTCGCGCAGCTTGCTGCGTGCAAGGAATTCCTTCTCGCGCTGTGCCAGGGTCTTTGGACCTTTGGCCGGAGTGGGGGCCTCCGCGGGCGGTGCAGGCTCGGCGGGCGCCGGCGGCACGGCCGCTGCTGCACGGCCCGGCGCCTTGAGGATCTTGTGCGCCGGCGTCGATGGCGGAGGAGGGCGGTCGGAGAAATGGCGTACGCCGTTCGCGTCGACCCAGGAATACTGGGCGTGTGCCAGGCTGCTGCCCAGCAGCAGGGCGCAGGCGGCAAACAGGCGGAGGGTGGGGGACGGAGACGGCATAAAAG
Source organism: Massilia sp. LC238 (assembly GCF_000735635.1). Lineage (NCBI taxonomy): Bacteria > Pseudomonadati > Pseudomonadota > Betaproteobacteria > Burkholderiales > Oxalobacteraceae > Massilia > Massilia sp. LC238. The sequence continues at coordinate 21,396 of NZ_JNNN01000083.1, forward strand.
TTTTCCTTGGGTAACAGAGCGATTTCGCCATGCTTCCTCGGCGCTGTCAATCGCAGGTGCGCGATACCGCGTTTTCCCCGGCAAATTTAGGCATGGCTGCGACAGTTTTTCGCCGTTTCTGTATAATTCACTTTTGCGCCTATAGGAAAATAACTATGCGTCTCCTCCAAAAAGCACTCACCTTCGATGACGTGCTGCTCGTCCCGGCCTATTCCAACGTTCTTCCGGCCAACACTTCCCTTCGCACCAAACTGACCAGGAATATCACGCTGAATATCCCGCTGCTGTCGGCTGCGATGGACACCGTGACCGAAGCGCGCCTGGCGATTGCGATGGCACAGGAGGGGGGCATCGGTATCATTCACAAGAACCTGCGCCCGGCCGACCAGGCCCGTGAAGTGACGCGCGTCAAGCGCTACGAATCCGGCGTGCTGCGCGACCCGATCACCATTCCTCCCACCATGAAGATCCGTGAAGTGCTGGCGCTGTCGCAACAGCACGGCATCAGCGGCTTCCCGGTAGTCGAGGGCAAGCAGGTGGTCGGCATCATCACCAACCGCGACCTGCGTTTCGAGGAAGACCTGGACGCAGAAGCGCGCGCCAAGATGACCCCGCGCGAAAAACTCGTCTACGTGAACGAAGACGCCGACACCGAAGAAGCCAAGCGCCTGATGAACAAGCACCGCCTCGAGCGCGTGCTGGTCGTCAACGAAGCCTTCGAGCTGCGCGGCCTCATCACCGTCAAGGACATCCAGAAGTCGCACGAGCACCCGCTGGCATCGAAAGACTCGCAGGGCAAGCTGCTGGTCGGCGCGGCCGTGGGCGTGGGCGCACGCGACGAAGAGCGCATCGAACTGCTGGTCGCCGCCGGCGTGGACGTGCTGGTGGTCGACACCGCGCACGGCCACTCGCAGGGCATCCTGGACCGCGTCAAGTGGATCAAGGACCGCTTCCCGCACGTGGACGTCATCGGCGGCAACATCGCCACCGCGGCCGCTGCGAAAGCGCTGGTCGAGTACGGCGCGGACGCGGTCAAGGTCGGCATCGGCCCTGGCTCGATCTGCACCACTCGTATCGTGGCCGGCGTCGGCGTGCCGCAGATCACCGCGATCTCGAACGTGGCCAAGGCGCTGGAAGGCACCGGCGTGCCCTGCATCGCCGACGGCGGCATCCGTTTCTCGGGCGACATCTCCAAGGCGCTGGCAGCAGGCGCGCACACCGTCATGATGGGCAGCATGTTCGCCGGCACCGATGAAGCGCCGGGCGAGACCATCCTGTACCAGGGCCGCAGCTACAAGTCCTACCGCGGCATGGGGAGCCTGGGCGCAATGGCCGAAGGTTCGGCCGACCGCTACTTCCAGGAAGCATCGAGCAAGGCCGACAAGTTCGTCCCGGAAGGCATCGAAGGCCGCGTCGCCTACAAGGGCAGCGTGCTGGCGATCATCTTCCAGCTCGTCGGCGGCATTCGCCAGTCGATGGGCTACTGCGGCTGCGCCACCATCGACGAACTGCGCGAAAAAGCGGAGTTCGTCGAGATCACCTCGGCCGGCATGCGCGAATCGCACGTGCACGACGTGCAGATCACCAAGGAAGCGCCGAACTACCGTTCGGAATGAACATCCATGAGACGCGGCCCGAGGGCCGCGTTTTTGCATTACCCATTCATCTTCTATCGTTGCCCTCTACATGCATTCGAAAATCCTCATCCTCGATTTCGGTTCCCAGGTTACCCAGCTGATCGCGCGCCGCGTGCGCGATGCCGGCGTGTTCTCCGAAGTCTTCCCGTATGACGTCAGCGACGAGTTCGTGCGCAACTACGGCGCCAGCGGCATCATCCTCTCGGGCAGCCACAACTCCACGTTAGAGGGCGATTCGCCGCGCGCCCCGCAGGCCGTGTTCGAAGCCGGTGTGCCGGTGCTGGGCATCTGCTATGGCATGCAGACCATGGCCGCCCAGCTCGGCGGCAAGGTCGAGAACGGCAAGCTGCGCGAATTCGGCTACGCCGAAGTGCGCGCCCGCGGCCATACGGCCCTCCTGAACGGCATCAACGATTTCGTCACCGATGAAGGCCACGGCATGCTGCGCGTCTGGATGAGCCACGGCGACAAGGTGCTGGACATGCCGCCGGGCTTCAAGCTGATGGGTTCCACCGACAGCTGCCCGATCGCCGCGATGGCCGACGAAGACCGCCGCTTCTACGCGCTGCAGTTCCACCCGGAAGTCACCCACACCACGCAAGGCGAAGCCATCATCGGCCGCTTCGTGCACGAAATCTGCGGCTGCAAGTCGGACTGGAACATGCCGGACTACATCGGCGAAGCCGTCCAGAAGATCCGCGAGCAGGTCGGCACCGACGAAGTCATCCTCGGCCTGTCCGGCGGCGTCGACTCGAGCGTGGCCGCAGCCCTGATCCACCGCGCCATCGGCGACCAGTTGACCTGCGTGTTCGTCGACCACGGCCTGCTGCGCAAGGACGAGGGCAAGATGGTGATGGACATGTTCTCGAAAAACCTCGGCGTGAAGGTGCTGCGCATCGATGCCGAAGACCAGTTCATGGGCCACCTGGCCGGCGTCATTGACCCCGAACAGAAACGCAAAATCATTGGACGCGAGTTCGTCGAGGTGTTCCAGCAGGAAGCCGGCAAGCTGACCAACGCGAAGTGGCTGGCGCAAGGCACCATCTACCCGGACGTGATCGAATCGGCCGGCAAGGGCAAGAAGGGTCAGACCATCAAGAGCCACCACAACGTGGGCGGCCTGCCGGAGACGCTGAACCTGAAACTGCTCGAGCCGCTGCGCGAGCTGTTCAAGGACGAAGTGCGTAAGCTCGGTGTTGCGCTCGGCCTGCCGCACGACATGGTCTATCGTCACCCGTTCCCGGGCCCGGGCCTGGGCGTGCGCATCCTGGGCGAGGTGAAGAAGGAGTATGCCGACCTGCTGCGCGAAGCGGATGCGATCTTCATCGAAGAGCTGCGCAATACGCCGTTCGAGCTGCCTGCCGTAGCGGGCATCGATCCGGGCAAGGCGCCGACCAACTGGTACGAGGCGACCAGCCAGGCGTTCGCCGTGTTCCTGCCGGTGAAGTCGGTGGGGGTGATGGGCGACGGCCGCACCTATGAGTACGTGGTGGCGCTGCGTGCGGTGCAGACGCTGGACTTCATGACGGCACAGTGGGCGCATTTGCCGCATGCGCTGCTGGGGAAGGTGTCGAATCGCATCATCAATGAAGTGCGCGGGTTGAATCGCGTCGTGTATGACATTTCGGGGAAGCCGCCGGCGACCATCGAGTGGGAATAATTCACAGCTCAGCGGTGAATTTCACGAAGTAAGCCCAAGCCCCTGACCTCAGGGGCTTTTTACTGCCCGGGTTCCACTCAAGGCGATGCTTTGGCACACCCCAGTCCCGGATTTGCTTTCGGCCCACTCTTGGTCTGCGCAATCAAGGGAATCTCCCCATTCTTTCCATAACTAAACTCCTCCACCGCAGCCGAGCGCCGGAAGTCCGCGTTAGACAGCGCGTCGTTGTGATAAAAGAAGTACGACTTGCCGTTGAATTCAGCAAACGATTGATGGATCGTGTGCGTGAACTTGTTCTTCTCCATGATCACCCCGCGATAGGTCCACGGCCCGGTCGGGCTGGGCGCGGTCGCGTAGGCGATCACCTCCGGCAGACGGCTCGCGTAGCTGAGGTAATACACGCCATTGCGCTTGTGCAGATAAGGCGCTTCCTCGAATTCAAACAGACCTACCGTGTGGATCGGCCCGTCCAGCTCGATCATGTTGGGCTTGAGCTTGACATACTTGAGCACCTTGTTGCCAAAGTACATATACGCCTGCCCATCGTCGTCGACGAACACGCCCGGGTCGATATCGTCCCAGCCGTTGGGCGTTTCGCGCGTCATGTCATCGGTGATGAGCGCGGAGCCGCGGGCATCCTTGAACGGTCCCAGCGGGGAATCGGCAACCGCCACGCCGATGGCGAAGCCGGGCTTCGTCGCATCATGCTGGACCGGCCCATATAGGTAGTACTTCCCGTTGCGCTTGACGATATCCGGCGCATAAGCGTCGCTCTTGGCCCAGGCGAAGGTGCGCCAGCCGCCCACCACGCCGTGATCGACCCAGGATTGCATGTTGCAGGTCGAGTACAGGCGCCACTCGTTCATCGTGTAGCCCTTGCCCCCCTTCTTTGTCTCATCGCGGCCGGTGTACATGTACAGGCGTCCTCCGTCGACCAGGACGGTCGGGTCGGTGGTGAAGACGTCGGTCACGATCGGATTGGCAGCGTGGGCGTCGGGCAGCGCGCCGAAGAGGGCGAGCAGAAGAGCAATGGGTTTCATGTTTGACAGGATGGCCTCGAGGTTTGGAAGGTATGCTGCTCGGCGACCTCCACCGGGCAAAACCTTTGGTAATTAACAAGTTACCACGATCCTAGCAGCAAAATGAGCCCGCGTAACATCCTTAACCAATAAAATGATTGCGCTATCAGACGCCGGGGGGCATGAAGACAGGATTCGGCGGATTTCTTTCCCGACAACCCGAAAGCAAATGGCGCACGTCCGATCCGCTTGCAGTCAGGCGCACCAGCCTGGCCAACCGAGCACCTTATCGCCACAAAAATGTAACTAACCCACTGGGTATTTCAGCCAGCAAGATCAGTTCAGCGCTAACGACTTCGATCGAACCGACACGACGCCACCAAGGCCTCCAGGAGGGGCGGGCGGCATCCATGCCAGCGATCCCGAGAGCGGTAGCCCCGAGAGAGACAGCGTGCCTGGTTCAAGGATTTGCTAAGATGCGGCATTGACACAAGGAAAACGTTTCGATGGCGAACACGCTCTCAGCCGGCGCACCGAACGCCGTATCCGCATGATTCCATTCACCTTCAACGACATCGAGGTGGGCGCGCGCCTGGTCGAGGCCCTGGCGCGCCAGGCGAGCACCTTGCGGGGCATGCCGATCACCCATGGCGACCTGCTCACGCTGGCGCGTTCCCTGCATCCGAAAGACGAGGTGCTTGGCCGCGCGGTAACGGTGGGCATCGGACCCAAGCTGCTGTTCGTGGAAGGCTTCTGCGCTGCGCACGGCTATCCGAACCTGGCGAGTCTTGCGGTGGAACGGGAAAGCGCAAGGCCGCGGTCCGGCTACCAGGGGGACTGGGAATCCGACCGGCGCGCTGTCGCCGGCGTCGACTGGAGCGCTATCGATGCGCAGTTGCCGGCCTATGTGGAAGCGATGCGCGCCAAGGTCCCGCCGCGCTTCAAGCCGCGCAAGGAACGCCCGGCGGACGTGGCGTGGTACGCCTATTACTGTTCGCACCGGGAAGCCTGCGAGAAGCTCGGCCCCGAGGACAAGCAGGAGATCATCAACCAGATGATGGCCGGACTGGATCCCGAGACTGCGTTGGGGCGCGTGCTCGCCGCGAAGCAGGAGAGCGGCGGCCTGGCCTGAGGCAGGGCAGGACCGCCGGGGCGCCGCTAGGAGGCCGACTGCCGCGGCGCCGGGCCCGTGCGCGCTTCATGCTGGGTCGGCGCGGGCCGGGCCACCGCGGCAAGCCCGCCCTGACGCAGGACCGGCTGCGCCATGGCCGCCGCGCGCGTCCCCGGGGTGCGGCGGCCCGCGGCGAAGTCGGCGGGGCGGTTCAGGCCGGTGGCCACCACCGTGACGCGCATGGCGTCGCCCAGGCTGTCGTCGAATACCGCACCGAACTTGATGATCGCATCGTCGCCCGTCTGGGCGCAGATGGTGTTCATCACCAGCTTGGTTTCGCGCAGCCGCAAGGTCTCTTCGGAGGCGGCGATGTTGACCAGGACCCCGCGCGCCGCGCGCAGGTTGTTGCCATCGAGTAGGGGACAAGCGATCGCCTCCTCGGCCGCCTTGACGGCGCGGTCCTCGCCGGCGTGCTGGGCCGAGCCCATCATCGCCATGCCGGTCTGGCGCATCACCGTGCGCACGTCCTCGAAATCGACGTTGACCATGCCGGGCACGGTGATGATCTCGGCGATGCCGGTGACCGCCTTGCTCAATACCTCGTCGGCGGCGGCAAAGGCGCTTTTCTGAGTGATGTCGTCGCCCAGGACTTCCTCGAGACGGCTGTTGAGCACGATCACCAGCGAATCGACGCAGCGCGCCAGGGTGGCGATGCCTTCCTCGGCCACGCGCATGCGTCGCGGGCCCTCGAAGTCGAAGGGCTTGGACACCACCCCGACCGTCAGGATGCCCAGCTCGCGCGCCACTTCGGCAACCACGGGGGCTGCGCCGGTGCCGGTGCCGCCGCCCATGCCGGCGGTGAGAAAGACCATGTCGGCGCCCTTGAGCGCCTCGGCGATGACGGCGCGCTCGCGCACCGCGCTTTCGCGCCCAACGATCGGGTCGCTGCCGGCGCCGAGGCCGCCCTCGCCGAGCTGGATGCGCTTCTCGACCTTGGTATTCGACAGGGCCTGGGCGTCGGTGTTGGCGCAGATGAATTCGAAGGAGGCCAGGCCGGACGAGGCCATGTGGCTGACGGCATTGCCGCCGGCGCCACCCACGCCGATTACCTTGATGACCGTTTCAGGTTGGGGGAAATTTGATTCGGACAAGAAACACTCCGTATGAAAAGATAAAGCCGGCATGCCGCTCCATGCGTCGCGACTGGCGCCGTGGACTGCAGAGCCCATAAGACTACTGGCAAAGGGTGCGCACACGAAAGGACGAAAACGTTTCAAACGCAAGCATTTGTAATAACGCGTGCACGCCGAAAGGAAGCATGGCTGACGTATGCACATCAGCCATGTATCCAGGAGAAAGAGTCAGTTCCCAGTAGAAATCAATCGATCCCGCGCGGAGCGGTTTGCGGCCTCAGGTGTCTTGCCCCAGTCGAAGGTCGGTGCTGATCTGCTCGCGCAGCACGAACTTCTGGATCTTGCCGGTCACCGTCATCGGGAAGGCCTCCATGAAACGCACGTAGCGGGGAATCTTGTAGTGCGCGATCTGGCCGCGGCAGAAAGCCTGGATGTCCTCGGCGCTGGCCTGCATGCCGGGACGCAGGATGATGCAGGCGCACAGTTCCTCGCCGTACTTCGTGTCGGGCACGCCGATGCACTGGACGTCCTGGACCTTCGGATGGCGGTACAGGAACTCCTCGATCTCGCGCGGATAGATGTTCTCGCCGCCGCGGATCACCATGTCCTTGCAGCGCCCGACGATCGAGGCGAAGCCGTGTTCGTCGATCACCGCCAGGTCGCCGGTATGCAGCCAGCGGGCGCTGTCGATGGTGGCCCGGGTCTTCTCTTCGTCGTCCCAGTAGCCGAGCATGACCGAATAGCCGCGCGTCAGCAGTTCGCCCTTGACGCCGCGCGGGACGATTGCGCCGTTCGCGTCCACCACCTTGCACTCGATGTGCGGATGGACGCGGCCGATGGTGGTCACGCGCAGCGTCACCGGGTCGTCCACCGAACTCTGGAACGACACCGGCGAGGTCTCGGTCATGCCGTAGGCGATCGTGATCTCCGCCATGTGCATGGTCTGCATGACCCGGTTCATCACCTCGGCCGGGCAGGGCGAGCCTGCCATGATCCCGGTGCGCAGCGTCGACAGGTCGTAGCGCGCGAAGCCGGGGTATTCGAGCAGGGCGATGAACATGGTGGGCACGCCGTGCAGGCCGGTGCAGCGCTCGGCCTGGACGGTCTCCAGCACGGCCTCCGGGTCGAAGCCGGCGCTCGGGAATACCATGGTAGCGCCGTGCGTCACGCAGGCCATGTTTCCGAGCACCATGCCGAAGCAGTGGTAGAGCGGCACCGGGATGCACAGGCGGTCCGCGCTCGTCAGGCGCATCGCCTCGCCGACGAAGAAACCGTTGTTCAGGATATTGTGGTGGCTTAGCGTCGCCCCTTTGGGTGCGCCGGTGGTGCCGGAGGTGAACTGGATGTTCACCGGATCGTCGAACTGCACTGCGTCCGCCACCTGGCGCAGGCGCGCCAGCGCCTCGGCGCCCGGCGGGGCCAGCAGCATGTCGAAATTCAGCATCCCGGCCGTGGCTTCGGGACCGAGGCGGATCACGTGACGCAGGTGGGGCAGGCTGTCGTCCTGAAGTGGCATGGCGCCGCCGCGGGCCAGCGCGGGCACGACGTCGCGTATCATCGCGAGGTAGTCGCTGGTCTTGAAGCCGGGGGCCAGGATCAGGGCGCTGCACTGGACCTTGTCCAGTGCGTAGGCGAGTTCGGAGCGGCGGTAGGCCGGGTTGATGTTGACCATGACCAGCCCGGCGCGCGCGGTGGCGAACTGCACCAGCACCCATTCCGCGCAATTCGGCGCCCAGATGCCGACCCGCTGGCCCGGCGCCAGCCCCAGTGCCAGCAGGTTGGCGGCCACGCGCGAGACCCGTTCGTCGAATTCGGCGTAGGTCCAGCGGATTCCCTGGAAAGGCGCCACCAGGGCCTCGCGCCCGCCGTGACGGGCGGCGATCTCCGCCAGGTGGGCGCCGATCGATGCGCCGATCAAGGGAATATTGCTGGGCCCATGAACATAGCTCCATTGCTGCATAGTTGTCTCCTGATTGTATGTGCTTGCTCGCTCTAGCTTAGCCGCCATCGGGCGCGCTGACTGTTCACGCAACAACAATTGCCTGAAAGATCTGTATCCAGGGAGACTGTCGGCCTCAGCGGAAGGCGGAGGCGCGCAAGGCGGCCAGGTCGCGAATGTCGATGCTGCCGTAGCGCGCTTCGACGATGCCCTCCTGTTCGAGGTGGCGCAGGGCGCGGTTGACGATGCCGCGCGAGACCCCGGCCAGGAAAGAGAGCTCTTCCTGCGAAAGCTGGAGCGTCATGGTGGTGCCGGGATACAGCACCGGGTTGAACAGTTCGGCCAGGCACAGGGCCACGTGGCGCTCCGGCGCATACGAGCGCAGGTGCTCGCAGCGGATCACGAACTGCGCCAGCCGGGTATTCAGCTGGCCGATCAGGTAGTGGTTGAACGCGATGCTCTCGGCCAGCAGCCAGTGGAAGGTATCGGCTGGCACCTGGGCCACCCGGCATTCGCGCAGCGCCACCACATCGTAGGGGCGGCGTTCGTGCTTGAACACCGAGCCCTCGCCGAACCAGCCGCCGCGCGGGATGCCGATCAGGGTGGTCGGCTTGCCGTCGGGGCCCACATTGGACACCTTGACCAGGCCTTCGACCACGCCGTACCAGTAGTCGGAGCGCTGCCCGTTCCTGCAGATGGCTTCGCCGGGGCCGGCGCCGGACTCGGAGACATCGCGCAGGACCCGCTCCAGCTGCTCACTGGTCAATAACTGCCCCCAGGCGGAAGACGCGACGAAATCCCTCACTGCTCCAGTTGCCATTGCCCTTGCCAGCCCCGTCATGCAAACAGAGCAGTATTCTAGTCCGTTTGCCGGGCGCCGGCCGGGCGCACGGCTGCGCTAGAATCACGCCATGAGGATGCGCAAGAAAGCGGAATTGCCGGTGAAGGATTGCCTGCAGTGCGGGCGTCCGTTTGCGTGGCGCAAGAAGTGGGCGCGGGACTGGGACCAGGTCAGGTACTGCTCCGAGCGCTGCCGCCGCACGGCCCGGGGCGGATCGGTAACACCATGAACATCGACGCGCAGCGTTTTCGCATCGACGGCGAACGCAGGGTCCGCCTGGCTGAGCTGCCGACCCAGGTCGCGCCCGTGTACCGCTCGAAGCAGCACTACCGCGAGATGCTCGCCAGGCACGTTGCCCGGCTCAGCGCCCGGCAGCAGGTCCTGTTTGCGTCGAACAGCCACGCGATCCTCCTGATCTTCCAGGCGATGGATGCGGCGGGAAAGGACGGCGCCATCAGGCACGTGATGTCGGGCGTGAATCCGCAAGGCTGCCAGGTGCACAGCTACCAGCATCCGGCCCCGCGGGAACTGCAGCACGATTTCCTCTGGCGTACCACGGTCGACCTGCCGGAGCGCGGGCGCATCGGCATCTTCAACCGCTCCTATTATGAAGAGGTGCTGATCGCGCGCGTGCATCCGGAGATCCTGCGCAGCGAAGGGGTGCCGGCGGCCGCCGACGAGGAGGCCGTCTGGCGCGAGCGCTACCGCTCGATCAGGAACCTGGAGCGGCACCTGAGCGCCAACGGCACGCGCATCATCAAGGTCTTCCTGCACGTCTCGCGCGAAGAACAGAAGAAGCGCCTGCTCGCGCGTATCGACGATCCGAAGAAGAACTGGAAATTCGCGCTGTCCGACATCCAGGAGCGGGCCTACTGGCCGGCCTACATGGCGGCCTACGAGGAATGCCTGGCGCGCACCAGCACGCGGGCCGCGCCATGGTACGTGGTGCCGGCGGACGACAAGAAGAACGCGCGCCTGATCGTGTCCCGGATCGTCCTCGACGCGCTGCGCGAACTCGGGCTGCGCTATCCCCGGGCGGACGCGCGCCAGCGCGAAGTCTTGCAGGCGATTCGCCGGCGCCTGCTCGATTGAGCCGGCCCGCTGCCGGCTCGCGTTGCCACAAGTAATTGTCAAACGTATACTGGGCACTATCGCGTCGTTTCGCTCGTCTTCCAATCAGGTGTCCTGTGAGCTTGTTTCAACATATCGTCTTGATGATCCTCCTGGTGCTGGCCGCCGGCTTCCTCTCGCTCACGGAGATCGCCTTTGCCGGCGCGCGCAAGATCAAGCTCAAGCTGCTGGCCGAGGCCGGGGACGAACGCGCCGTGCAGGTGATGGCGCTGCAGATGCACTCGGCGGAATTCTTCGCCGCTTCCCAGATCGGCCTGAACGCGATCGCGATCCTGGGCGGCATCCTGGGCGAGGGCGCACTGCGGCCCTTCTTCATCGACTGGGTGTCGACGGTGTACGTCGGCCCGGCGCTGGACAACATCGGCTTCGCGCTGTCCTTCCTGTTCGTCACCTGCCTGTTCATCCTGTTCGCGGACCTGATGCCCAAGCGCCTGGCCATGATCGCACCCGAGCGCATCGCCATCGCGGTGATCAAGCCGGTCCAGCTGTACATCCGGATCTGCAAACCCTTCGCATGGGCGCTGAACCTGGTCGCCAACCTGATCTTCCGCATCTTCAAGATCGAGACCACGCGTGAGGACAGCATCACCTTCGACGAGATCTCCGCCGCGGTGGAAGCGGGCGCCCAGGCCGGCGTGCTGCAGAAGCAGGAGCAGCATTTCATCGAGAACGTGTTCGAGCTGGAGTCGCGCTCGGTGGCCTCGGCCATGACCAACCGCGACAGCGTGGTGTATTTCACGCTGACGGAAAACGAGACCAGCATCCGCCAGAAGGTGGCGGGGCATTCGAAGTTCCCGGTCTGCGACGGCACCATCGACCGGGTGATCGGCTACGTGGATACGCGCGACATCCTGGTGCGGCTCCTGAACAAGCAGTCGGTGTTCCAGCTGAACGAATCGAGCGTGCGCACCGTCCTGATCATCCCGGACACGCTGACCCTGTCCGAGCTGCTCGACAAGTTCCGCGCCACCAAGGAAACCTTCGCGGTGGTGATCAACGAGTACGCCCTGGTCATGGGCGTGATCACGCTGAGCGACATCATGCTGACCGTGATGGGCAGCTGGGGCAGTCCGCTGGACCAGGACGACCAGATCATGCAGCGCGAGGACGGCTCATGGCTGATCGACGGCAGCACGCCGGTGGGCGACGTCAAGCGCACCGTCGGCCTGGAAAGCCTGCCGGACGAGGAAAACTACGAGACCGCGGCCGGCTTCATGATGTACATGCTGCGCAAGGTCCCCAAGCGGACCGACAGCGTCGAGTACATGGGGGTCAAGTTCGAGGTGCTGGACGTCGACCACTACCGGATCGACCAGCTCCTGGTGAGGATCCTGCCGCCCCCGCACGGCGAGCCGGGATCAATCGGCTGACATGTACCTAGCGACGTTTCATCTGGAGCGAAGCCGTCGTGAACGGTCGAGCGCCCTGCGGCATTTTCGGCGAACCGGTGCGTTGAGGGGCTAATCTTCCGTGTTACCATTTTTTTCATTCCTGTCAGCTCAGTGCCACTGCCTATGTCCGTATTCGACCGCCCCCGCCGTTCCGGAGAACACCGCTCCAGCGCCGCATCGCGCGAGCGCATCCTCGATGCCGCATTCAAGGTAATTCGAGACGATGGCTACAGCGGCGCGACCATGGCCAAGGTGGCTAGTAAGGCCGAGCTGCCGGTGGGAAGCGTGTACTGGCACTTCGAGAACAAGGACATGCTGCTGGCCGTGCTGATCGAGACCAGCTATGCGCGCTGGCACAGCCAGTTCGCGACCCTGCACCTGCCCCGGGAGGGAGAAAGCTTCGCCGAACACATCGAGCGCGTGTTCGCCGCCGACCCCGAACGCCAGCTCGATGCCGCCGACTTCTGGCGCCTGGGTGTGATCCTCAGCGTGGAAAAATCGGTGCGCGAACAGGTGGCGCGCGAGCGCTTCCTCAAGATTCGCCAGTTGCAGCGTGCCGAATTTGTATCCTGGTGGAGCACCGTCTTGCCTTCTGAATTGCTCAAGTACGACCCTGAACTACCTGAGCGGCTCAGCGGCTTTGCATTGGCCTTGCAAGATGGGAATGCGATCGCCGGCGCCTCGGGGGAGGCGACCAAGGCCTTCCGTCCAATGCTGGCGGCCAGCCTGGTGCACCTGGTAGAGGCGGCCTCCACCTGCTTGCGTGAGCGCGCGGGTAATGCCCGCAAACCAGCCTCAGCGCGCGCCGCCGCCGGCCAGACCTGATCCCCTTCGGCCGTCTACACATCACGGCGTTAGCGTTGTGGTCCGCGCTCTGTCAGCCCTGGGGACCGACCGCGCGCTTGCTGCGATAGCGCTCCTGCATCCAGGCCAGGATGCCCGGCACCAGCGACAGCACGATGATGCCCATGATGACCGCGGTCAGGTTGTCGTTGACCCATTTGATGTTGCCGAAGGCATAACCGGCCAGGGTCAGCGACACGACCCACAGGGTGCCGCCCGATACGTTGTAGGCCAGGAAGGTCCGGTAGCGCATGCTGCCCAGCGCGGCGACGAAGGGGGCCAGGGTGCGCACAATCGGGACGTAGCGCGCCAGCACGATCGTCTTCGGGCCGTGGCGCTCGAAGAAGCGCTCCGTATGGGCGATGTGTTCGGGCTTGATGAAACGCAGCCGGTAGCCATTCCTCACGCGATCGCGGAACACGGTGCCGATCGCGAAGTTGACGATGTCGCCGACCACCGCCGCGACGATCAGGAGCGGGATCAGCACCGGGAGTGAGAGCATGCCCTTCGCCGCCAGCGCGCCGGTCACGAACAGGAGCGAGTCGCCGGGCAGGAAGGGCATGACGACCACGCCGGTCTCGACGAAGATCACTGCGAACAGCAGCACGTAGACGAGCACCTGGTATTCGGCTGCGAGTACGGAGAGATGGCGGTCAAGGTGGAGGAACCAGTCGAGCAGGGTAGTCAGCATGTCGTTTGTGTTTGGATAGTGTGGGCGGCATTGTACCTCTGCCGCGGTGCCCTGCCCATCATGGCTGTGCGGATCCGCCACGAACGGCGAATCGTTCCGGGTGCGCATGCTATAGTCGGCAGCACCACAGGAGGCGCCCATGGACACCCGCATCCAGCGCATTGCCATCGTCACCGGGGGCGGCGACGCTCCGGGCCTGAACGCCGTGATCCGCGCGGTGGTGCTCGCATCCAGCCGGCACGGCTGGGAATGCTGGGGCATCCGCGACGGTTTCAACGGCCTGCTCGCGCCCGCCACCTGCCTGGGCGAGCCGGTCCTGCGCCTGTCGCCCGACGCCGTGCACGGCATCGCGCACCTCGGCGGCACCATCCTCGGCAGCACCAACCGCGGCAACCCGCTGCGCTACCCGGTCCAGGGCGCGGCCGGCATGGTGGAGCAGGACCGCAGCGCCGAGCTGGTCGGCCTGTGCCGGGGGCGCGGCTTCGACGCGCTGGTGATGGTCGGCGGCGACAGCTCGATGGAAATCGCCGCCTGCCTGCAGCGCCAGGGCTTGCCGGTGGTCGGCGTGCCCAAGACCATCGACAACGACCTCGACGCCACCAACCAGACCTTCGGCTTCGATACGGCGGCCGGCTTCGCCACCGAATGCATCGACCGCCTGCACACCACCGCCGACAGCCAGCACCGCGTGATGGTGGTCGAGGTGATGGGACGCTACGCCGGCTGGATCGCACTGCAGGCCGGCATGGCCGGGGGCGCCCATGCGATCCTGCTTCCCGAGATCCCTTTCGACCTCGAGGTGGTGGCCGAAGCCATCGGACGGCGCGACGCCGCCGGCCGGCGCCATGCGATCGTGGTGGCCGCCGAAGGGGCGCAGCCGCTCGGCGGCGAGCGCGCACGGCTGGCGGCCGCCGGCGGCGGGCATGCAGAGCGCCTGGGCGGCATCGGGGCCTGGGTCGAGGCGCAGCTGGCGCAGCGCACCGGCAAGGAATGCCGCAGCGTGGTGCTGGGCCACCTGCTGCGCGGCGGCAGTCCGTCGGCTTTCGACCGCGTGGTGGCGGCGCGCTTCGGCGCTTGCGCGGTGCGCGCGCTGGCGCGCGGCGAGTCCGGCGTGATGGTGGCGCTGGGTGGCCAGGAGATCGGCACCGTGCCCCTGGGCGAGGTGGCGGGCCGCAGCAAGCGGGTGCCGCTCGACGGCGATATGGTGCGCACGGCGCGCGAGCTCGGCATCTGCTTCGGCGACCGGGCAGTTTGCTAGGCTTGCCAAAGCATCAAGACATCGGTTCGATTTTGATTTAAATCAAAGATTTTTAGCATGCGCGAGGACAGACTGGTCCTCAACCGTTCGTCCACCCTGTCTGGAGATTGCCATGTACCGACGTATCCTGGTCCCGACCGACGGGTCGCCCGTTTCCGAAGCGGCGGTCGATGCCGCCATCGAGTTCGTTTACGGCCGCGAGGGCAGCGAGATCGTGGCGCTGTCCGTCGCAGTTCCCGAACCCACCTTCCAGTCGCTCGAAGGCGCCATGGCCTACGATCCGGGCCTGCAGATGGACGTGCTGCTGGAGCATGCCCAGCGCTATGTCGATGCCATCGCCGCGCGCTGCGCCAAGGCGGGCGTGGCCTGCACGGCGCTGACCTGCAGCGCGCTCGACCCCGCCGAGGCGATCGCCGATACCGTCCGCGAGCAGCAATGCGACCTGATCGTCATGGGTTCGCACGGCCGGCGCGGCCTGAGCCGTCTGCTGGCCGGCAGCGTGACCCAGGCCGTGCTCGCAGGCGCGCCGGTGCCGGTCATGGTCTTGCGGCCAGCCGCCGGCGCCGGCTAAGAGCGGCCACGTGCAGATGGGGAAACAGCGTCCGGCCGCATCTCCATTCCGGGCCGCGCGCCTGACCGGCGCGCTCGCGCCCGACGACGAACGCGAATTCGGCCTGGCGCTCGACCGCAGCCTGTCCGGCATGCTGCCGGCGCTCGGAGGCTTGTTCGGTCTCGGCGTGCTGCTGTTCAGCGCATGGGACTACTGGATCTCTCCCCAGCAGGCCGCCACCACTGCGCTAATCCGGCTGGGCCTGGTCCTGATCGGCGCCATCGGCTATCGGGACTGGGACGGGCGCATCCCGCTCGCCTGGCGCTGTGCCCTGGTCTACATCACCCATGCCGGCGCAATGATCCTCAGCGCCGCCCTGCTGCCCGATGGCCTGTTGCTGGCGCTGCCGGCGATCACGGGGGTGATGTTCCCGCTGGCCCTGGTCGAACCGCGCCTGCTTCGCTTGTCCGCGCTGGCCCTGGTGCCGAGCCTGCTATTCCTCGGGTTGGCGGCAGCGCAGTTGCCGGAGCCGGCCTTCGCCAGCAGCGTGCTGGCCTACCTCGTGATGCTCGGCCTGGTGGCGGAGGTGGCGCGCTTCCAGGGACGGCTGGTGCGAAGGAATTTCCTGGCCGAGCGCGCCTTGCGCCATGCAGCCCGCCACGACAGCCTGTGCGGGGTGCTGGCGCGAGGCTACCTGCTCGAACTGGCCAGCCACGATATCACCCTGGCGCGGCGCTACGGCCATCCGCTGGCGATCGCCATGCTCGACATCGATTTCTTCAAGCGCGTCAACGATACCTGGGGCCATCCGGTCGGCGACGCGCTCCTGCGCGCGGTCAGCCAGGCATGCGCGGACTTGCTGCGCGCCAGCGATTACTTCGGCCGGGTTGGGGGAGAGGAGTTCGTGTGCGTCATGCCCGAAACCACGGTCGAGGAAGCCCTCGCCTGCGCCGAGCGCATGCGAACGGCAGTGGGCGCGATCCGCCTCGCGATTCCTCGGGGCGAAGTGCGCTGTACGATCAGCATCGGGGTCGCCGGCCTGGCCCCCGGGCATGCCGGCGTCGAGGATCTGCTGGCCGACGCCGACGCGGCGCTGTATCGGGCCAAATCGAACGGCCGCGACCGCGTCGAGCTGGCGCGCGAGACCCTGCCGGCCTCCGAAAGGGAGACCCCATGAAAGTCGAGCCCGGCGCCGCCGCCCCTGCGGGGCTGGACAGCGAGGAAGCCGCGCGGCGCCTGGCGCGCGACGGCCCCAACCAGCTGCCCGACAGCGGCGGGCGGCGCTGGCGCCGCATCGCGCTCGATGCCGCGCGCGAACCGATGTACCTGCTGCTGGTCGGAGCCGCGGTCCTGTACCTGGTGCTGGGCGAACCCTTCGAAGGGGCCTTCCTGTTCGGGATGGTGGTCCTGATGCTGTGCATGACGCTGTACCAGGAGGGCCGCACCGAGCGCGCCCTGCAGGCGCTGCGCGAGCTCGGCGCGCCGACTGCCCTGGTGTGGCGCGACGGCAGCGCCCGGCAACTGCCGGCCGCCGAACTGGTCGAAGGCGACCTGGTCGAGCTGGGCGAAGGCGACCGGGTGCCGGCCGACGGCCTGCTGCTGGCGGCGGCGGGCCTGCAGGTGGACGAGTCGTTGCTGACCGGCGAATCGGTCCCGGTCGGCAAGCTGCCCGCGCCGCAGGGCGGCGCAGGAGCGGACCGCCCGCAGGCGCCCGGCGGCGCCGACCTGCCGTGGGTGTATTCCGGCACGCTGGTGGTGCAGGGGCATGGCCTGGCCCGGGTCAGCGCCACCGGCGTGCGCAGCGAGATCGGCCGCATCGGGGCGGCGCTGGGCGGCATCGCGCCGCCGCCCGGGCGCCTGCAGCGCGAGACCAGGGCCCTGGCGCGCCGCTTCGCGATCCTGGGTGGCGCCGTCAGCGCCGCACTGGTCCTGCTGCTGGTGCTGCGCGGCCAGGATCCCTTGCAGGCGCTGCTGGCCGGCATCGCCTTGTCGATGTCCATGTTGCCGGAAGAGTTCCCTGTCATTCTGACCGTGTTCCCGGCCATCGGCGCCTGGCGGCTGGCGCGCAGCCAGGTGCTGACCCGGCGCCTGGCGGCGATCGAGATTCTGGGCTCGACCTCGGTGCTGTGCGTCGACAAGACCGGCACCCTGACCGAGAACCGGATGGCGGTGGCGCAGCTGTGGCGCGACGGCAGCCTCCATGACGGACCTGCCGGGCACGCAATGGCCGCGCCGCACCAGGAGCTGCTGGCCTGCGCGCTGCGCGCCAGCCGGGCGCTCGGCAGCGACCCGATGGAGGCCGCGTTCTGGCGCCTGGCCGCCGATGCGCTGCCCGATGGCGGGGCGCTGGCGCCCGGCTGGACGCTGGTGCACGAGTACGGCCTGACGCCGCAGCGGCCGGCGCTGGTGCAGGTCTGGGATTGCGGCGATGGCCGCCTGCTGGTCGCCGCCAAGGGGGCGCCCGAGGCGATCGTGGCGATGTGCGGCGCGCCCGCGCCCGCGGGTGCGGCGCTGCTCGAGGCGGCCGCGCGGATGGCGGCGGCCGGCCTGCGGGTGCTGGCGGTGGCGCGCGCGTGGACCACTGCCGGGGCCCGGGCCATGCCGGTCGAGCCGGCCGCCTTCGGCCTCGAGCCGCTCGGTCTCGCCGCGCTGGCGGATCCGCTGCGTCCCGACATTCCCGCCGCCGTGGCGGCCTGCCGCGGCGCCGGCCTGCGCGTCGTGATGATCACCGGCGACCATCCCGAGACCGCGCGCGCGATCGCGCGCCAGGCCGGGCTCGACGCGGGAGCGCCCGACGCGGTGCTGACCGGCGCCGCGATCGCCGCGCTCGACGCCGCCGGGCTGGCGCGCCGCCTGGCCGCCACCGACGTCTGCGCCCGCGTCGCCCCGCAGCAGAAGCTGCGCATCGTGCAGGCGCTCCAGCAGGGCGGCGCGGTGGTCGCGATGACCGGCGACGGGGTCAACGACGCGCCGGCGCTGCGCGCCGCGGACGTGGGCGTCGCCATGGGCCGGCGCGGCACCGACGTCGCGCGCGAAGCCGCCGAACTGACCCTGCTCGACGACCGCTTCGCTTCGCTGGTCGAGGCCATCGCGACGGGCCGGCGGATCTTCGGCAACATGCGCAAGTCGATGTGCTACGTGATGGCGATGCATGTCCCGATTGCCGGCATGGCGCTGCTGCCCGTGCTGCTGGGCTGGCCGGTCATGCTGTACCCGCTCCATATCGTGTTCCTGGAATTGGTGATCGACCCCGCCTGTTCGCTCGCCTTCGAGAACGAACCGGCCGAGGCGGACCTGATGCGGCGCCCGCCGCGCGCGCCCGGCGAGGCCCTGTTCGGGCGCGCGGCCGTCGGCAGTGCGCTGGTCCAGGGCGCCTGGGTGCTGGCCTTGCTCGTGGCACTGTATGCCTGGGCGCTCGCATGGCTGCCGGAACCGGAGGCGCGCGGCGCCGCCTTTGCCGCGCTGGTGCTGTGCAACCTCGCACTACTGCTGTCGAACCGCCAGCTCGACGGTGTCGGGAGCACGCTGCGGGTCGCCAACCCGGTGTTCTGGGCGATCGCCGGCGCGGCGCTGCTGCTGCTCGCGCTGGCGCTGTTCGTGCCGGCGCTGGCAGGGCTCCTCGACCTGGCCCCGCCGCCGCCGGCCGCGCTGGCCGCCGCCCTCGGCATGGCGCTGCTGGCGCTGGCCGGACTGGAGCTGCGCAAGTGGATGGCGGCACGAACCAGGGTTGGTTGATCCGGTCAAAAGACAGGGGCGAGGCGGGTCGCGCGACTGCGCTTGCGGCCTCGGGCACAGGAGGAGATCGATGAGCTATCGGACCATCGTCGTGCATGCCGACGAATCACGTCACGCGCCGCAACGACTCCGCGTCGCGGCCTGGCTGGCCGGGGAACACGGGGCGCACCTGCTGGGTGTCGCCGCCATCGGTGTTTCGCGCGACGTTTTCCCCCACGGCTACAAGGTGGTGCCGGGCAGCCTCGAGGCGAGCTACTTCGCT
Source organism: Massilia sp. LC238 (assembly GCF_000735635.1). Taxonomy (NCBI): domain Bacteria; kingdom Pseudomonadati; phylum Pseudomonadota; class Betaproteobacteria; order Burkholderiales; family Oxalobacteraceae; genus Massilia; species Massilia sp. LC238. The sequence continues at coordinate 40,597 of NZ_JNNN01000083.1, forward strand.
CCCCTGCACGACGCGGCAGGGCGCGCGCTCGCGCAGTTCGCCACGCTGGCGGGGGACGCCGGCGTGGCGTTCGAACAACGCCTGGTGTGCGACCTCCCGAGCGAAGCGCTGGCGCGGCTGGGACGCTTCGCCGACCTGGTGGTGGTCAGCCAGGACGACCCGGACGAAGCCTTGAGCGAGACCGTGGTGCGCATCCCCGAATACGTGGCTTTCACCTGCGCGCGCCCGGTGCTGGTCGTGCCCTGCGCCCCGGCCCTGCCCGGTCCCTTGCGCCATGTGCTCGCCGCCTGGAACGGCAGCAAGGAGGCGGCGGCCGCGCTACAGGCCGCGCTGCCGCTGCTGCGGCGCGCCGCGCGCGTGAGCGTCGTTGCCTTCCGCGCGCCCGGCGACACCGAGCTGGGCGAGCCGCAGCACCAGGCCGACCTTGCCGCCTTCCTTGCACGCCACGACGTCCAGGCCCGGATCATGGCGGTCGAGCGCGGCCTCGACGGCGGGCAGGCACTGCTTGGGCTGGCGGCGCAGGAGGGCTGCGACCTGCTGGTCATGGGCTGCTACGGCCATTCGCAATTCCGCGAGCTGTTCCTAGGGGGCGTCACGCGCTACGTGCTGCAGAACGCGCGCTTGCCCGTCCTGATGGCGCACTGAACCAGCGGCAGGAGGATCCCATGGAAATGATGAAAGCGGCAGTCTTACTCGGCCCCGGCCGGATCGCGCTGGAGCGCAAGCCGGTGCCCCGGGCCGGTCCCGGCGAAGCGGTGGTCAAGGTGACGATGACGACCATTTGCGGCACCGACGTCCATATCCTGAAAGGCGAGTATCCGGTCGCGCCGGGCCTGACCATCGGCCACGAGCCGGTCGGCGTGATCGCCCAACTCGGCCCTGGGGTGGAGGGCTACACGCTCGGCCAGCGGGTGGTGGTGGGGGCGATCACGCCTTGCGGCCAGTGCCATCCCTGCGTAGAGGGCCACCAGTCCCAGTGCGGCGGACATGCGCTCGGCGGCTGGCGCTTCGGCAACACGATCGACGGCTGCCAGGCCGAGTACGTCCGGGTGCCGTTCGCGATGGCGAACCTGTCTCCGGTACCAAGCGGATTGAGCGACGAGCAGGTGCTGATGTGCCCCGACATCATGAGCACCGGCTTCGGCGGCGCCGAGAACGGCGCGATCCGCATCGGCGACACCGTGGCGGTCTTTGCCCAGGGGCCGATCGGCCTGTGCGCTACCGCCGGGGCGCGCCTGCGCGGCGCCAGCCGCATCATCGCGGTCGACACGGTGCCGGCGCGGCTGGAGATGGCCAGGCGGCTGGGGGCCGACCACGTGATCGACTTCCGGCAGGCCGATCCGGTCGAGGCCATCCTCGCACTCACCGACGGGCAGGGCGCCGACGTCACGATCGAGGCCCTGGGCACCCAGCAGACCTTCGAAAGCTGCCTGCGCGCCCTCAAGCCGGGCGGCACGCTGTCGAGCCTGGGCGTGTATTCGGGCAAGCTGGGCCTGCCGGTCGACGCCTTCGCCGCCGGCCTCGGCGACCACAAGCTGGTCACGACGCTGTGCCCCGGCGGCAAGCACCGCATGCGTCGGCTGATGGACATCGTCGCCCAAGGCCGCGTCGACCTGCGGCCGCTGGTGACCCACCGCTTCCCGCTCGAGCGGATCGAGGAAGCCTACGACCTGTTCGCCAACCAGCGCGACGGGGTGCTGAAAGTGGCGATCGTGCCCTGAGGCGGAAAGCCGCCGCTCAGGACGCGACGCCCTCGATGAAGTCGGGCTGCGACGCTTCACGCGGGTCGCGCAAGAGGAGCACCGGGATGCTGGAATTGGCCAGCACGTACTGCGCCACGCTGCCGACGAACAGGCGGTTCGCGTCGTTCGGCCCGTGCGTGCCCATCACGATGAGGTCGCAGCCATGTTCTTCCGCGACCCGGATGATGTCGGGGCCGGGCGCCGAAGCCAGCGGCGTCTCGGCATCGCAGCTGACGCCGGTCTGGCGGGCGATGTCCAGCACCGTTTCGACGTGGGCCTGGGCGGCCCGGCGGGCGCGTGCGAATTCCGCCTGGGCGCATTCGTTGTCCGGTGCGGCCTTGCCGCTTTCCGGCCGGTGGAACTGCGGTTGCGCCACCGAGACCGCGACGATGCGTCCGGCGCCCGAGCGGGCGAGCAGGGTGCCCATCTGGGCGGCGCGGACGGCCAGATCGGAGCCATCGGTGGCGATACAGACGCGTTCGAGGAACATGGTGTGGTCCTTTCGTCGTGCGTGTGGACAGGATCGAAAATACTCGAAAGGTGGGCTTCGATGCAAATCAAATATGCAGGGCGGCGCAGGCAAGCGCCGCGGGCGGCTGATATGACGAGGACGACCTGGCGCTGCGCCTGCGCCGCCGCACTGCTGGGCACGCTGCCCCAGCTGGCCACCGCGGCGCCCGATTATTTTTCCTGGACAGGGGCGGGCAGCAAGTACGCCCGCGCGCTCGCACTGAACAACCAGGGACATTACGCGGTCAATAGCTTCGGACCGGAAACGCCTTATCAGGGCGCCGGGATCATCCGCCAGCGCTTCGCGGAATCGGTCGGCGGCCTGGGCGGCTACATCACCCAGGTCCGCGCGCTCAACGACCTCGACCAGGCCGTGGGACTGTCGACCACGGCCACGGGCGAGGACCATGCCTTCCTGTATGCGGAAGGTCACATGCAGGACCTGACGGCCCGCTACGGCATCCAGGATGCGCGCGACATCAACAAGCGCGGCGAGATCGCAGCGCGCAGTCCGGATTTCCGCGCCGCCGTACTCAGGGACGGGGTGGTCGACATCGTCGGTCCCGAGTACAGCGGCCCGGGCGACATCAACGAGCGCGGAGAGGTGCTGGTCAGCTACGACGTCTACGACAACGGATTCGGATCCCGCACCGCCGTGTACAGCCAAGGGATGCTGACCGAGCTGCCACGCGTCGGCGGCAGCCCGGTGTCCGGCCAGGCCATCAACGACGCCGGCTGGGTGACCGGCTACTTCACCCAGGCCGACGGCCGCAACCACGCCTTCCTCTGGGACGGCGACACCTACTTCAACCTGACGCCCCGGGCCCGCAACGGCTTCGCCTACGACATCAACAATCTCGGCCAGGTGGTCGGCGTCGCGGACGGCCGCGCCTTCCTGTATGCCGACGGCCGGCTGATCGACCTGAACACCCGCATCGACCGCGACGCCGACCTGTTGCTGATCGCGGCCGACGAGATCAACGACCGCGGCCAGATCCTGGCGCACCGCTGCGACCGCACCGGCGTGTTCTGCTACGGCTCGGTGCTGCTCGACCCGGTGCCGGCGGTGCCGGAACCGTCAACGCTGGCGATGCTGCTGGCGGGGCTGGGCCTGGCCGCGGCGCTGCCGCCGGGCCGCGCGCTGAGGCGCAGGCGAACGGCCGCTTAGCGGTGGAACTCCACGCAGAAGCGCACCGGCCCTGCGATGTCGACATGGTGCGGCACGCCCGGTTCGACGATGCCCGGCGTCCCGGGCGCGAGCACGTGTTCTTCGGCCTCCGGCGCCTCGATCACATAGCGCAGGCTGCCCTCGTGGACGACGATGCGGCCCCAGACGCCGGCCGCGGTGCTGTGCGCGCGCCGCAATCCCGCCGGCACCGTGTCCTGGTCGAACACCGGCGTGCTCTTGTAGTGATCCAGCCCGGCGGGCAGGTGTTTCATGATGCTCCCCTCAAGCCACTTCGACGCGGCCGAAATAACCGTATTGCAGGCTGGCGGCGATGCGCCGGGCCGCCGCCAGGAAGGCGTCGGCGGTTTCCGTCGCGAACAGCCGCCGCGCATGCGCCTCGAACAGGCCGAGCCAGCGCCGGAAATGCTCCGCCTCGATGCCCTGCAAGCCCATGTGCTTGCCGTAGACATTGCCCTTGAACTCGCTACTCGACAGCATGACCGAACACCAGAAGTCCACCATGCGCTCGAGGTGGGCTTCCCAGTTGGCGCCGATGGCGCCGTCGAATACCGGCTGCAACAGCTCGTCGCGCCGGATATCGGCATAAAAATCCCTGACCAGCATGCTGATCGATTGGCGGTTCGGTTCGTGATACATATCGTGCGGCTCCGGTGTACGGCCACATTGTGGCAGAACCGGCGGGTTCAGGCGAGATGTGCGGGTAGAATCGCCCTCATCATTGCAGACCAGGAAAGATGGATGACCGACAGGTTCGAGGAAATGCGCGTGTTCGCGGCCGTGGTCGAGGCGGGCGGCTTCACGGCGGCCGCGGCGCGGCTCGGGATGTCGAAGGCGGCGGTGTCGCGCCACGTGGCCGAGCTCGAGGAGCGCCTCGGCGTGCGCCTGCTGCACCGGACCACGCGCCGGCTCTCGACCACCGCGGAAGGCGAGCTGTTCCACGCGCGCTGCCGCGAACTGCTGGACCGGCTCGAGGAAGCGGAAGCCGAGCTCGGATCGGGCAGTACCACGGCCCAGGGCGTGGCCAGGGCCAATGTGCCGCTCAGCTTCGGCCTGATGCACCTGGCGCCGCTGTGGCCGCGGCTGCTGGAGCGCCATCCCGGACTGGAACTCGACGTCAGCCTGTCGGACCGGGTGGTCGACCTGGTGGACGAGGGCTACGACCTGGCCGTGCGGATCGGCCAGCTGCCCGCGTCGTCGCTGGTGAGCCGGCGGCTTGCCTCGACACGGCTGGTGGCCTGCGCCGCGCCGGCCTACCTGGCCGCGCATGGCGCGCCGGCACGGCCGGCCGAGCTGGCGCGCCATGCGGTGATCGGCTACAGCCTGTTCGCGTCCGGCGACACCTGGAGCTTTTCCGGCCCCGCGGGCGAGGAATCCGTGAAGGTGCAGCCGCGCATGCGCACCAACAATGGCGACACCTGCCGCGCCGCCGCGCTGGCAGGGCAGGGCATCATCCTCCAGCCCAGCTTCATGGTCGGCGCCGACCTGGCCGAGGGCCTGCTGGTGGAACTGATGCCAGGCTGGCGCTCGATCGCGCTGGGCATCTATGCGGTCTATCCTTCGCGTAAATTCCTGGCGCCGAAGGTGCGGGTGATCATCGATTTCCTGGTCGAGGCATTCGCGGATCCGCCCTGGCGCGATTAAGACGATTGTTCCTGTAAGTGAAACAGTCCTATCCGCTCAAGCCTATTTATCGGCGCTGCATAAGACAATAAGATGGGGTCTTTCATGAGGAGAGACACCATGCCCCGCCTTCCCGCCCTGTTCATTTCCCACGGCTCGCCCATGCTGGCGCTGCAGGACAGCCCGGCGCGCCGCTTCCTCGAACAGCTCGGCGCAACGCTGCCGCGTCCGCGCGCGGTGCTGGCCGTGTCGGCGCACTGGGAGACCATCGGCGCCCCGGCCGTGAGCCTGGCGCAGCAACCCGCCACCATCCACGACTTCGGCGGCTTTCCGCGCGCCCTGTTCGAGATCCGGTATCCGGCGCCGGGAGCGCCCGGCCTGGCCGAACGCGCCCTTTCCCTGCTGGAGCAGGCCGGCATCCAGGCCGGACGCAGCGCCGGGCGCGGGCTCGACCACGGCGCCTGGGTGCCCCTGCGCCTGATGTATCCCGATGCCGACGTGCCGGTCACCCAGCTCTCGATCCTGCAGGGCGGCGATCCCGCCGCCCACCTGCGCATCGGCCAGGCCCTGGGCGCGCTGCGCGACGAAGGCGTGCTGGTGCTGGCCTCCGGTTCGCTGACCCACAACCTGCACGAATACCGGGGCCAGGCGGTCGAGGCGCCGGCGCCCGCGTGGGTGGAAGACTTCGCCCGCTGGATGCAGGCCTCGCTCGAGAACGGCGACCAGGCCGAGCTGCTGGACTACCGCCGCCGCGCCCCGAACGCGGTACGCAACCATCCGACCGACGAACACCTGCTGCCCCTGTTCGTCGCACTGGGTGCGGGCGGGCCGCAAGCGCGTGCCACCCGCCTGCACGCGAGCGTGGAACACGGGGTGCTGGCGATGGACGCCTATGCATTCGAATGAAGCGAACGGTGCGCCCGCGAATCGGTCGAAGGGCGATGATGTCAAGACAACTCATCCGGAAGGAGTGATCATGCAAACCACGAACCTTGCACCCCGTAGCATGGACGAGGAAGGCAAGCTGCTGCTGCGCGCGGCGCTTGCGGTCATGCTGCTGTTCCATGGCTTTTCCAAGCTGGTCGGCGGCATCGGCCCGATCACCGGCATGGTCGAAGGCGCCGGCCTGCCGGGGGTGTTCGCCTACGGCGTGTACGTCGGCGAAGTGGTGGCGCCGATCCTGATACTGGTCGGGCTGTTCACCCGCGCGGCGGCGCTGGTGGTGGCGGTCAACATGATCGTGGCGGTGCTGCTGGCCCATACCGCGCAGTTCTTCACGCTCAACGACACCGGCGGCTGGGCGCTCGAACTGCAGGGCATGTTCCTGGCCGCGGCGCTGGCGGTCGCGCTGCTGGGCGCCGGCCGCTACAGCCTGGGCGGCACGGCCGGGCGCTTCAACTGAGCGGGATCTGCGGCGGCTCGTCGAGCCAGCGCAGCGCCGCCGCGAGGTCGTTGTAGAACACCCGGTAGCTGCCTTCGCCCAGTTCGCCGAAGGCGATCCGGGCCCGGTAGGCGATGCGGGTATTGGCGACCAGGATCGCCCGGCGCAAGGGCAGGGGGCCGTAGCGCTCCCAGGCGCGCGACTCCAGGTCCTGCTGCACCAGGGCGATGTCGACCGAGGGGACGTCCATTTCGAGCGAGTCGTACAGCACCTTCACCTGGCGGGTATCCTGCACCAGCGCGATGACGCGCCGCTGGCATTCCTCGAGCAGCGCTGCGGTGCAGGCGCCGCGAATGCGCGCGATGATGATGTCGCCGACCGGCTCGACCCACAGTTGTTGCGTATCCATTCTTTGCTCTCCTAAGTTCCAGCTTCAGTCCTGCAGCAGCCCGGCCGCGAAGGCGCGAAACGCCGGCAGCAAGGGCTTCTCGGTGCGGCCCGCCAGGGTGACGCAGGCGAAGCGCGCCCTGGCGTCCAGGCGCGGACGGAGCGGCAGTTCGGCCAGGCCGCCGGCGCGCGCGGCCGCTGCCAATCCCAGGAACAGGGCCTGCGAGCGGCCGACCGCATCGACCAGGCTGGCCACGTCCTCGCACTGCAGGGTGACCATCCGTTCCGGCAGGGCCGCCGGCCCGTAGGCGGCCACCAACAGGCGCGCCACTTCGTCCGACAGAGGCGTGGAGGCGACCGGAAAGGCCAGCAGCTGCTCCAGCGTGAGCGTGTCGTGCGCCAGCAAGGGATGGCCCGGGCGGCAGGCGAAACAGGTGCGCAGCTCGCCGAGCGGCGCGGCCACCAGGTCCTCCGCCGGAGCGATGCTGTGCGCGTCCGCGACCAGGGCGTCGAGCTGGCCGGCGCGCAGCTGCACCAGCTGCTGCGCCAGCGGCCCGCGCGTGATGCCGAGCTTGACCCCCGGGTGCCGTTCGGCCATGTGGCACAGCAGCGGCGCCATCAGCATGGCGGCCGGACCCGATCCCATGCCGATGCGCAGCGCGCCGCCCGCGCCCTGGCGGAAGATATCGGCGCTGCGCGCCAGCTCGCCCGCATCGCGCACCAGGCGGCCGGCGCGCGTCAACACATGACTGCCCAGCGGCGTGAGCTCGATGCGCTTGCCGATGCGGTCGAACAGCGGCGCCCCCAGGTCGTCCTCGAGCGCCTGGATGCTGCGGCTCAGCGCCGGCTGGGTGATGAACAGGCGCTCGGCCGCGCGGCTGAAGGAGCGCGCTTCGGCGACCGCGATGAGATGTTCCAGCTGCTTGATGTTCACGTCCCGCTCCCATGCACTCGATGCATCAATATGGCAAGAATAATGCATTGGACACATCGATAGCCGCATCGTACCATGCCCCGCACCGAACTCCGCCATCCTGTCGACCCCCGAGAATGAGCCTGCTCCACACGATCTACCTGGTCGCCATCGCGGCCGAAGCCGCGTCCGGCGCCCTGATGGGCATGCGGCGCCGCATGGACCTGTTCGGCCTGTGCGTGGTCGGCACCGTCACCGCGCTGGGCGGCGGCACCATCCGCGACCTGCTCATCGGCCACTACCCGCTTGGCTGGGTCGCGCATCCCGAATACCTGGCCTTCACCGTCGGCGCCGCGATCGCGGCGGCGCTGCTGGCGCGCCGCATGCATCGCCTCAAGACCGCTTTCCTGTGGCTGGACGCGCTCGGCCTGGTGGCCTTCACCGTGATCGGTCGCGACGTCGCCGCGTCCACCGGCGCGCACTGGGTGGTGGTGATCCTGATGGGGATGGCCACCGGCGTGTTCGGCGGCCTGCTGCGCGACGTCCTGTGTAACCAGGTGCCGCTGGTGCTGCAGCGCGACCTGTACGCCACGGTGTCCCTGGCCACCGGGGTGCTTTACCTGGGCTTGCTGGAGCTGGGCGTGGCCGCCGGTGTCGCCACCAGCGCCGCGATCGCGGCAGGCTTCGCCCTGCGCCTGCTGGCGCTGCGCTTCGGCCTGGCCCTGCCGGTGCTGGAAGCCGACACCAGCAGCTTCGACGAGCCGCGGGAGCACGGCTAGATGGGCGAGACCGGCCGCGTCGCCGCCGGCAAGGGCCACGCCTTCAGCGCCAGCCCGGTGCTGGAGAGCCGCCTGCCGGCCTGGCGCTCGCGCCTGCTGCTGCTGGTGCTGTTCGCCGCCTTCGCGACCCTGGCCGGGCGCGCGGTCTGGCTGCAGCTGTGGTCCGACGAATTCCTGCAGAAGCAGGGCGCGGCCCGCTATGCCCGCACGCTGGAGCTGCCGGCCACCCGCGGGCGCATCCTCGACCGCAACGGCGAGGTGCTGGCGCTGTCGCTGCCGGCGCGCGCGGTGTGGGCGATTCCCGCCGAGGCGCGCGGCGCCCAGCCTGCGCAACTGGACGAACTGGCGCGCCAGCTCGGGCTGAGCCGGGCGGAAATCGACGCCCGGCTCGACTCGCGGCGCGGCTTCGTCTACCTGAAGCGCCAGGTCGACCTGGCCACCGCCGGACGGGTCCAGGCGCTCGGCATCGCCGGCATCCACACCCACAAGGAGAGCCGCCGCCACTATCCGCATGGGGCCTTGACGGCGCACGTGGTGGGCTTCAACGACGTCGAGGACCAGGGACAGGAGGGCATCAAGCTGGCGCACCAGGCCAGCCTGGGCGGCACGGCCGGCAGCCGCCGCGTGATCCGCGATCGCCTCGGGCGCATCGCCGAGGACGCGGGCGGGCGCCTGCCGGCGCGCGACGGCCGCGACCTGGCGCTGGCGATCGACGGCCGTATCCAGCATGCGGCGCGCAGCCACCTGAAGGCGGCGGTCGAGCGCCACCAGGCGGCCGCCGGCGCCATCGTGGTGCTCGACGTGGGCAGCGGCGAGGTGCTGGCGCTGGCCAACCTGCCGGACTACGACCCGAACGAGCGCAAGGGCCTTACCGGCGCCCAGCTGCGCAACCGGGCCCTGACCGACATCTACGAGCCGGGCTCGGTGATCAAGCCCTTCACCATCGCGCTGGCCCTGGAGAAAGGCCTGGCCACGCCCGACACCCTGGTGGAGACCGCCCCCGGGCGCCTCACCATCGGCCGCGCCACCATCCGCGACGCCAGCCGGCACGACACCCTGACGGTGGCCGAGGTGCTGCAGAAGTCCTCCAACGTCGGCACCGTCAAGCTGGCGCTGCAGATGCCGGCGCAAGACATGTGGTCGATGCTGATGCAGGTCGGCTTCGGCCAGCCGCCGCAGCTGGGTTTTCCCGGCACGGCGGCCAGCAGCCAGCGCCCGCACCGCTCCTGGAAGCCGATCGAGCAGGCCACCATCAGCTATGGACACGGCATGGCGACCTCCTTGATGCAGATGGCGCAGTCCTACCTAGTGTTCGCGCGCGACGGCGACATGGTGCCGCTCAGCCTGTTGAAAGTGGACGAGCCGCCGGCCGCACGCCCGGTGCTGTCGAGCGCCAGCGCGGCCGCGGTGCGCGCCATGATGGAGCGCGCCACCTGGCCGGGCGGCACCGCGCCGCGCGCGCGGGTGCCCGGCTACCGGGTGGCGGGCAAGACCAGCACCGCGCACAAGCCGGTGGGAGGACGCTACACCAAGCGCTACATCGCCGGCTTCGTCGGTCTTGCGCCGGTGTCGCGGCCGCGCATCATCGTCGCGGTGATGATCGACGAGCCGACCGAGGGCGGCTACTTCGGCGGGCGGGTGGCGGCGCCGGTGTTCGCCAGCGTGGTCCAGGATGCGCTGCGCACGCTCGACGTCGCGCCGGACGCGCCGGTAGAGGACATCCTGCGGGCGCCGATCGAGGCCGCGGACGAGGACGCGCTTGCCCCCGCAGCCGCCGAGAAGCAATCAACAATGTGATTATCCCGGCGGCGGCTAGAGACTGATTCCCGGTTTTCGTCTATACCTTGGGGGCCGCATCGGCGGCCCACGAAACAGGAGATCAGGAAGCCAGCATGCCAAACCGTCTTTCCACCCGCCGCGCCTTGACGCTGTCCTTACTCTCGGCTCCCCTGTGGGGCTGCGCTTCGCCGTCCACGCCCGCGCCGGCGCGGCGCACTTCGATCACGGAGTTCGGCGCCGTCGCCGATGCCGCCACGGTCAACACCGCGGCCATCCAGAAGACCATCGACCACGTGGCGGCGCAGGGCGGGGGCACCGTGGTGGTCCCCAGCGGCGTGTTCGTCAGCGGCGCGCTGTTCTTCAAGCCCAAGGTCAACCTGCACCTGGACGAGGGCGCGGTGCTGCGCTGCTCGACGGACCTGCGCCACTTCCCGGCCGGCCGCACCCGCATCGAGGGGCACTTCGCCCCCAACTTCAATCCGGCGCTGATCAATGCGAACGGCTGCGACGGCTTGCGGATCAGCGGGTCCGGCACCTTCGATGGCGCCGGCCGGCCGATCTGGGACCTGTTCTGGAAGCTGCGCAATGCCGCACCCGATCCGCACAATTTCAAGAACATCGGCATCCCGCGCGCCCGCCTGGCCCTGATCGAGCGCTCGAAGGACGTCAGCATCGAGGGCGTCACCTTCAAGGACTCCCAGTTCTGGAACCTGCACCTGTACCGCTGCCAGCAGGTCACGGTACGCAATGCCCGCTTCGTGGTGCCCGAGGACTACCACCAGGCGCCCAGCTCCGACGGCATCGACCTGGACAGCTGCCAGCACGTGCTGGTCGAAGGCTGCTACTTCTCGGTGACCGACGACTGCATCGCCGCCAAGGGTTCGAAGGGGCCGTTCGCGATGGAGGACAAGGACAGCCCGCCGGTAATCGGCATCCGGGTACGCAATTGCGAGTTCCGGCGCGGCCACCACATGCTGGCCCTCGGCAGCGAGGCGACCCTGGTGCGCGACGTCCTCATCGAGGATTGCCGGGTCACGGGCAAGGTGGACAGCCTGGCCGTCTTCAAGCTGCGCCCGGACACGCCGCAGCACTACGAGAACATCCACTTCAGGAACATCACGGTCGACAACTCCGGCGGCCAGATCGTCACGATCCAGCCCTGGACGCAGTACTTCGACCTGAAGGGCGCGCCGCCGCCGAAGTCGATCGTGCGCAACATCAGCCTGGTGGGCATCCGCGGACGCCTCAAGGCCTTCGGGACGATCAAGCCGAATCCGGGACAGACATCGATCAGCGACGTCTTGCTGAAGGACTTCGACGTGCGACTGGAGGGCGACAAGTTCGATACGGCGGATGTCGCCAATCTGCGGCTGGAGAACGTGGTCGTCAACGGCAAGCGGGTAGCGACTCATCAATGAGCTTCATGAATCCACGCCGTGATTTACAAATCCTGCTCATATGTGCAGGGCTCTGCGGCCTGGCGCCGATCGCCTGCGCCGCCGAATCGACCATCCGCAACGGCGTCTTCTGGAAGGACACGTCCGGCACGCCGATCTACTCGCAGGGCGGCGGCATCCTGAAAGTGGGCGACACCTACTACTGGTACGGCGCCAAGTACGCCGAGGCGGTCAGCTACGCCAGGGCGCCGACGCCGAAGCCCAATAGCGCCAACCCGACGTTCAGCGCAGTAACGGCCTACTCGTCCACCGACCTGGTCAACTGGAAGTTCGAAGGCGAGGTGCTCAAGGCGGGTGCGGCGGGCAAGATGTTCGACAAGCCAGGCTGGGTCGGACGCCTGGGCGTGGTCCACAACAAGCGCAGCGGCAAGTACGTGCTGCTGACCCAGTACGGCAGCCGGGAAAACGGCAGCGGCGTGCTGTTCGCCACCAGCGATTCGCCCACCGGGCCCTTCGCTTATGAGCGCCTGCAGACCCGGATCGACCGGGTCGCCACGCCGACGTCGGGCGACCAGACCGTGTTCGTCGACGACGATGGCCAGGCCTGGCTGGTGTTCAGCAGCGGGGGCGACCGGCGCAAGCTGTACGTGGCGCCGCTGCGCGCCTCGGACTTCCTGGCCGTGGAACCGGCCACCCTGGTGCATTCGGCGCCGGCCGGCGGGCGCGAAGGCAATGCCATGTTCAAGTACAAGGGCCTGTACTACTTCTGCTCGTCGGACCTGCACGGCTGGAACGCCTCGCGCAGCTTCTACATGACCGCGACCAGCATCACCGGCCCCTACACGCCGGAGCGGCTGATCGAGGGCACCGAGGCCGATTTTTCGCACGTGTCGCAGAACGGCTTCTTCGTTCCCGTGCAGGGCAGCGAAGGCACGACCGTGCTGTACGCGGGCGACCGCTGGAGCAACTACGCCGCCAACGGCATCGGCTACAACATCTGGGCGCCGCTCTCCTTCGAGGGCGATAAACCGGTGTTCAACTCGCTCAGCGAATTTAGGCTCGATGCCGCCAAGGGCAGCTGGTCGGTCGGCAAGGGCAACAACTACGTGCTCAATCCCGGCTTCGAGGCTGACCGCGTCACGCAAACCAGCGTGGCCGGCTGGCGCACCAGCTGGACCAGCCTGAAAGGCGCCGCGCCGATCGTGAACACCCTGGATGGCCGCAACAGCCGCTGGGCGCTGGTGCTGAGGCATGCCGATCCGAGCATGGGCAGCGCGATCCAGGACATCAAGCTGCCGAACGGCAGCTACACCCTGCGGGCCTGGGTCAGGAGCAGTGGCGCCCACGGCGTGGCGCGCCTGTTCGTCAGCGGCCACGGCGGACCGGAAATCGCGCATGTCTTTACCGGGGCGCTCGGTGACTGGACGCAGGTCACGCTGCCCGGCATCGACGTGCGCAAGGGCAGCGTACAGGTCGGTGTCTACACCGAGGGCAAGGACGGGCAGTGGCTGATGCTGGACGACGTCAGCCTGGTCCGCGACTGAGTCACAGCCTGCCGACCGCCCACAGCACACCGCGCGCGACCAGGTCGAGGTAGCGCGGGTCTTCCATCTCGGCCGCGTTGTGGGCCAGCGTGGTGCTGAACACACGCGTGCGCTGCGGTCCGTACAGGTGGGTCCAGGCCACCGTATACACCTTGGCGCGGTCCGCTTCGATGCTCGATTCCGGCTGCGTCCCGGTCAGCACCGGCGTCACGCCGAAGTTGCTCAGGTTGTTGTACAGCTCGTCCCTGCCGGTCGTGTAGGGCACGAATCCCTTCACGATCGGATGCTCCTTGGCGGCCAGGCTCAGGCGGATCGGCGACTGCGGCCCGTGGCCGCTGGACTGGATGCCGGTGAACTCGAACCAGCGCGCATTGGCGTCGCCGGCCTTCACTGGCCGGCGCCAGTCGCCCGAGCGGTAGGAATGCATCGCGCAGTGCAGGTTCACGGCCGGGATGCCCTTGCGGTGCGGCGCCAGCACGGCGTCGAGCGCTTGCGCGCTGTCCTCGTCGGCCGCGCATTCGTTGTGGATCACCACGTCGTAGCCGTCGGCGTAGCCCGGATTGCCGTAGATGGGCAGCGCCGGACGCGTCGCCTGTTCTCCGGGCCTGGGATCGTGGTAGACGTGGCTGACTTCGGCCGGCATGCGCTCCTTCAGCGCCCGTTCCAGCACTGCGCGCTGGCGCGGATAGTCATGGCAGCAGCCGCCGCTGACGATCAGCACCTTGACCGGCCTGGGCGCCTCGGCATGCGCCGCGGGGAGGGTGGAGAAGAAGAGTGCGGCGGCGCCGGCGATCGGTTTGAGCATGATGTCCTTCTTGTTCGGATGAGCAGACAGGCTTGCATGGTAGCGAGTCAAGGCAGCGCGTGCGCATGGCCAGGCAAGCAATCACGATTGTGATTGCCCGGCCGATACATGTTTTGGTATCGGATTGGCCAAAAATATGATTGGAATGCTCTCGATGCAGCGCCTACCATTCCTGTCGAGCATGTAATAACAGCAAAGCCGCGGCACAGCGGCCATAACGACAACGACATCAGGAGACGTATGAAACGCACATCATTCGGCCGCGCCGCGGCCAGTACCGGTCACGCCTTCACACTTCGCGCCACGGTCGCCGCACTGGCCGGAGCAGGCCTGATGAGCGCCGCCACGGTTGGCGCCCAGGAAATCTCTCCCGCGGCCGACACGACGGAGCCGAGTGATACGCAGACCGTGGTCGTCACCGGCGTCAGGGCATCGCTCATCAAGAGCCTGGCGATCAAGCGCATCAGCGACCAGGTGGTGGAATCGGTCGTTGCTGAAGACATCGGCAAGCTTCCCGATAACAATGTCGTCGAAGCGCTGCAGCGCGTGACCGGGATCCAGGTCACCAACCGCGCCGGCGGCGAAGTCGGCGCCTTGTCGATCCGCGGCCTGCCCGACGTCCAGACCACCTGGAACGGCCGTAACATCTTTACCGCCTCGGGCACCCAGGTCGCGCTCCAGGACATTCCCTCGACCCTGGTGCGCCAGATTGACGTGTACAAGACGCGCGACGCCAGCCAGCTGGAAACCGGCATTGCAGGCCAGATCGACGTCAAGTCGCTGCGGCCCTTCGATTTCAAGGGGCCGCAGGTGTCGATCTCGGCGCGCGAAACCTATCTGGATCCCGCGAAAAAGTGGAACCCGCAGCTCAGCGCCATGTTCAGCAACCGCTGGGAAACCGGCATCGGCGAGGTTGGCGCCCTGGTCAACCTGGCGGCCACCCAGACGCGATATCGCAATGAAAGCGTGACGCCGGGCGCCATGGTGCCGTTCACCAGCCCGAATGCGGCCGAAGTGCCGCCAGGGTATACGCCCTTGCAGCGCATCTTCGACAACAACATCTGGGCGCCCGGAACCCGTACCGGCTTGCCGATGGCAGCCGGTTCGACCCTGAATTTCGACGGCAAGGCCTATCCGTATTACCTGGCGCGCGACGCCATCTTCCAGAGCGACGTCCAGGGTGAGCGCAAGCGTCCCGCCGCGAATATCGCCTTGCAGTGGAAACCGAACAGCGATGCGGTCTACACCTTCGAATCGATGTACAACGGTTATCGCGACAAGGCGTTCAACCAGCTGCTGTTCAGCTTTGTCGACTGGTGGGGCGATTTGGGCAGCAACCCGGCGGGAACGATCACGACTTTCCCGGGTACGAACGTCATCAAGACCCGCAAGGTCAACAACGTCTATGGCTTCAACAGCGGCGACTACACCACCTCGAAAACCGATTCCTTCGTATATGCCCTGAACGGCAAGTGGAATGTCGGCGAGCGTCTGAAGCTGGACGGTGATCTGTCCTACCAGACGAGCGAGTTCGACACGCAATTCACCGCCACCCGGATCGATCGCGTGGCGCCGTCCATCGACGTCGACTTCAATGCCGGCGGCGATACGGCCTTCCGCTTCAATAACAATGCCGACCTGGTCGACCCGAGCAAGTGGAATGTGGCGGAATTCTACGACAACGCCAACCGCAACAAGGGCAGCGCCGCCACGGCCACGCTGGCGGGCGTGTTCGATGCCGACTGGGGCGCGCTGCAGACGCTGCAGTTCGGCGTGCGCCACGACGTGCGCAAGGCGTCGGAAGCCAACCGGACCCAATCGGCCTTCCTGGGCCGCAACCTTGCCTCGCTGGGACCGCAGTATGCCATTACCAACTCGAACTTCGGCACCGACATCTCGGACGTTCCGCGCTCATGGCTCGAACCCAATGCTTATTACATCCGGGACAATATCGACGAGTGGCGCAAGCTGTATCACTCGGTCAACAGCAACTTCCTGACCACGGACCAGCTGCGCCTGCAGAAGACCTTCGAGATCGAGGAAAAGACGAGCAACCTCTACCTGATGGGGAATTTCCAGAGTGAGCTGTTCGGCAATCGCCTGCGCGCCAATGCCGGCGTGCGCTACACCAAGGTCGATACCGACATGACCTTCTACAAGGTCGATGCCACTACCCGGGCGGTCACGCCGTCCGGCGCCGACAAGTCGACCAGCAAGTTCCTGCCCAGCCTGACCCTGACCTACGATGCGGCCAAGGACGTCGTCACGCGCTTCAACTTCGGCAAAACCCTGCGCCGCCCGAACTTCGGCGACCTGAATCCCGTCCTGCAACTGGCCGACGACGTGTCGCGGGTGGGTTATGGCTCGGGCACCGGCGGCAATCCGGACCTGAAACCGACGCTCTCGACCAACTTCGACCTGACCGGCGAGTGGTACTTCCAGAAAGACAGCGCGCTCTACGGCACAGTGTTCAAGCGCAAGATCGACGGCCTGGTCGTGCCCCTGCGCCGCAAGATCCACGTCGACCCGGCGGACGACCCGTTCCGCAACTCGACCTCGGGCGGCGACCATACCAACGGCTACGACTACGTCATCAACTCGCCGGTCAACGCCTCCGACGGCACCATCAAGGGCGTCGAGCTGGGCTTGATCTACTTCCCGAAGTGGCTGCCAGGCCCGCTGGACGGCCTGGGCTTCCAGGGCAGTTTCACCAAGCTCAGCTCGTCGCAGAACGTTCCCGAGGCGAATAGCGCCGGTGAGATCATCGCCCAGCTCGAGACGCCGTTCTTCGGCGTGTCCGACCGCTCGTACAACGCCACCCTGGCTTACGAAAAGGGCCCGGTCAGCGCGCGCCTGTCCTATGTCTGGCGCTCCGCCTTCCTGGCCGCCAACGAAGCTGCCCTGTTTGCCAATCCGATCGGTATCTGGCGCCAGCCCGAGAAGAGCGTGGACATGCAGGTGTCCTACAAGGTCAACGACAGGATGTCGGTCGATGTCGGCGCCATCAACCTGACCAACGAAATGCAGCGCCAGTACTACCACTTCGGCAATGCGGGTAACGAGCAGCTGACCAATTTTGGTACCGTGCAGGTCGGACGTTCGGTCTCGGTCGCCTTGCGCTGGAAGATGTAAGCCGCAAGCGATGTAGTAGAAGCAGGGGCACTGCAGGATGGATTCCGGCAGTGCCCCCGGGTCGTTCGGAAGGGAATGCACATGCACACACAAAAACTCTCCACCCTCGAAAAAGCGGGTTTCGGCGCCGGTGACATGGCGCTCAACGTGGTGATCTCGTCGATGATGCTGATCATTACCTTCTTCTACACCGACATCTACGGCATCCACACCGCCGACCTGGCGGCCCTGTTCGTGGCCGTCAAGGTGGTCGGCGCCGTGGCCGACCTGGCGATGGGGCAGGTGACCGACTCGGTGCTGACGCGCTGGGGGCGCTACCGGCCCTGGCTGCTGCTGCTCGCCGTACCCTACGGCCTGAGCGTGTTCCTGGTGTTCTCCACGCCCGACTGGGGCTATGACGCCAAGCTGGTCTGGGCCTATTCGACCTACATCCTGATGACCCTGATGACGGCGGGTGTCGGCATTCCCTATATCTCGCTGATCAGCGGCCTCACCTCCGACCCGCAGGAACGCCTGTCGGCCAACGGCTACCGCCTGTTCTTTGCCAAGATCGGCGCCTTCATGGTGACCATCATCGTGCCGATGCTAGCCAGCTGGTGGGACCCCGGGAACCAGGCCGCCGGCTACCAGGCCGCGATGGCGGTGATGGCCGCGATGGGCGTGCTGCTGTTCCTGCTGTGCTTCTTCACCACCACCGAGCGCGTCGTCCACAAGGTCGAGAAGCAGCCCTTGATGGACCAGGTGCGCGTGCTGATGCAGAACGACCAGTGGCTGATCCTGTGCGCCGTGTGCGTGACCGGCACCATCGGCTACGTGATCCGCGGCTCGGTGGCGATCTACTACGCCAAGTATTACCTGGGCGGCGACACGGCCACCGTCTCGGCCTTCCTGTCCACGGGCGTCGCGGCGGCGATCCTGGCCATGGTGGTGTCCACCTGGACCACCAAGTTCTATTGCAAGGTCAAGCTGTTCCGCAACACGCAGATCCTGGTCGCCGTCATCAGCCTCCTGATCTACTTCCTGGTCAAGCCGGGCGACATCGTCCTGGCCTTCGTCCTGTACTTTATCCTGTCGCTGGTGGTTGACCTGCACGCGCCGGTGTTCTGGTCGGCGATCGCCGAGACCATCGACTACGGCCAGGTCAAGACCGGCAAGCGCGTGTCCGGCTTCGCTTTCGGCGGCATCTCGGTGTGCCAGAAGGCCGGCATGGCGATCGCGGGCGGCATGGTGGGGATCCTGCTGGATTACTTCCAGTACCAGCCCAACCAGGAGCAGTCGGCGCTGGCGCTGCAGGGCATCGCCCTGATGCTGTCGGTGATCCCGGGCTTCTTCCACTTCCTGATGGGCGTGCTGATGTTCAAGTACCGCATCAGCGACAGCTATTACGACACGGTGAAGGCCGATATGCGCACCGCGGGCTACGTCGCCGGCTGACATGCGTTGACCGCGTGGGCGTTCGTAGTTATGGCCATTGGCCAGAACTACCCCGCCCACCCTACAACGGCGCATTCCCGTAGGGTGGGCGGGGGGAAATAGTCCAGTGGACTATTTTCCCGCCCACGCGGTGATAAGCAAACTTTGAAACGAGATTAACGATGCAAGAAACCATTCTGAAACCCCTGATCGAGCAGCGCGCCGATCCCTATATCTACAAGCACGACGACGGCTTTTACTACTTCACTGCCTCGGTGCCGCAATACGACCGCATCGAGCTGCGCCGCGCCAGCACCATCGCCGGCCTGGCGCAGGCCCGGACCGTGGACGTCTGGACCAAGCCCGACACCGGCCCGTACTGCGAACTGGTGTGGGCGCCGGAGATCCATTTCAACCAGGGTGCCTGGTACATCTATTTCGCCGCGGCCCCGAGCCGCGAGATCAAGCACAAGCTGTTCCAGCACCGCATGTACGCGATCCGCAACCGGAATGCCAATCCGCTCGAGGGCGAATGGGAATTCATGGGCCAGGTCGACACCGGCATCGACAGCTTCTGCCTGGACGCCACCACCTTCACCCACAAGGGCCAGTTGTACTACCTGTGGGCGCAGAAGGACCACGACATCGAAGGCAACTCGAACCTCTACATCGCGCCGATGAAGACCCCGTGGCAGATCGAGGGCAAGCCGGTCATGCTCAGCAAACCCGAGTTCGACTGGGAGACGCGCGGCTTCTGGGTCAACGAAGGCCCGTCGGTGGTGCGCCGCTACGGCAGGATCTTCATCAGCTACTCGGCCAGCGCCACCGACGAGAATTACGCGATGGGCCTGCTGTGGGCGGACCAGGACGCCGACCTGCTCGACCCACGCTCCTGGACCAAGTCGCCCGAGCCGGTGCTGCGCACCTGCTACGAGCACGGCATCTACGGCCCGGGCCACAACAGCTTCACCTATGCCGAAGACGGCGAGACCGTGATGCTGGTCTACCACGCCCGCACCTATACCGAGATCGTCGGCGATCCGCTGTGGAACCCGGACCGCCACACCTTCGTGAAACCCCTGCGCTGGGACGCGGACGGCATGCCGGTGTTCGGCCGCCCATCGACCAACTGAGCCACCAACCGAGGAAGAACGCCTTGCGAGACCTGAGCACCCGTGGCATCACCCAGGCGCCCTATGGACGGCTGGCGAACGGCCAGGCCATCACCGAATTCACGCTGGCCAACGCGAACGGCCTGGTGGCCAAGATCATCGATTTCGGCGGCATCATCACCGAGCTGCATGCGCCCGACCGCGAGGGGCGTTTTGCCGACGTGGTGCTGGGCCTGGACACGCTGGCCGCCTATGAAGGCGAGAACCCGTACTTCGGCGCCCTGATCGGCCGCTACGGCAACCGCATCGCCGGCGGCCGCTTCACGCTCGACGGCCGCGACGTCGTGCTGCCGGCGAACGACGGCGAGAACCACCTGCACGGCGGCCCCAAGGGCTTCCACAAGGTCAAGTGGCAGGCCAGCGTGGAGGGCGACAGCCTGCGCCTGGCCTACCGCAGCGTCGACGGCGAGCAGGGCTATCCCGGGAACCTGGATACCGTCGTCCGCTACCAGCTGAACGACGACAACGAGCTGGTGGTGCGCTTCGAGGCCGTCACCGACCAGCCGACCCCGGTCAACCTCACCCAGCACAGCTACTTCAACCTGGCCGGCGAAGGCGACATCCTCGAGCATCTGCTCACCATCGACGCCGACACCTTCGTGGGCATCGATGCGGCATCGATCCCATTGGGGACCTTGTCGCCGGTCACCGGCACGCCCTTCGACTTCCGCACCCCGCGTCCGATCGGCGAACGCGTCGGCCAGCCGGACAAGCAGCTGCGCCATGGCCAGGGCTACGACCACAACTTTGTGCTCAACAAGCCGAACGGCCCCGAGATGACGCGCGCGGCCCACGTGCTCGAACCGGTGTCGGGCAGGGTGCTGGAGCTGTTCACCGAGGAGCCGGGCGTGCAGTTCTATAGCGGGAACTTCCTGGACGGCTCGCTATCCGGCAAGGGCCGCAGCTACGGACACCGCAGCGGCTTCTGCCTGGAGCCCCAGCATTTCCCGGATTCGCCGAACCGGCCGCGCTTCCCGAACGTGATCCTGCGCCCGGGCCAGGTGTACCGGACCGCGTCGCGCTTCCGCTTCTCGGTGCAGGGAGCGCAGGCGTGATGGAGCACTTTCTCGACAATCGCCATGAACTGGGCGAATGCGTGCTGTGGTGCGAGCGCACCGGTCGCCTGCTGTGGACCGACATTCCGCAGGCTACCCTGTGGTCGTATTCGCCTGCCAGCGGCAGGAGCTACAGCTGGCCGATGCCCGAGCGCCTGTGTTCCTTCGCGCTGACCGGCAGCGACGATTGCCTGTTGCTGGCGCTGGCCTCCGGCCTGGCCTTCTTCCGCTTCTCGACTGGAGAAGTGATGCGCATCGTGGAGGTCGAAGCCGACATCCCGGCCACCCGCATCAACGACGGGCGTTGCGACCGCCAGGGCCGCTTCGTGTTCGGCATGTTCAACCAGGAAGACGGTGCGAAGCGCGCGCTGGGCGGCTTCTACCGCCTGAACACGGACCTGAGCCTCGAGCGCCTGCCGCTCGGGAATGCCGCCATCGCCAACAGCATCTGCTTCAGCCCGGACGGGCGGCGCATGTACTACGCCGACTCGGTCACGCGCGAGATCCGCTGTTGTCAATACGATCCGGGCAGCGGCGCGATCGGCGCCTCGCAGGTGTTCGTGGCCGCGGATGCGGCGCCGGGGGAACCGGACGGCTCCTGCATCGATGCCGAAGGCTGCCTGTGGACCACGCGCTGGGGCGCGGGGCAGGTGATGCGCTTCGACCCCGATGGCCGGCTGGACCGGGTAGTGACGCTCGCCGCGCCGCAGCCGAGCTGCCCGGCCTTCGGCGGGCCCGAGCTCTCCACCCTGTATGTCACCAGCGCCTGGCTTGGCATGACAGGGGGCGACCGCGCCGGCGCGCCCTTGTCGGGCGCCATGTTCCGCTCTGCGCTGGACGTGCGCGGACTGCCGGAATCGCGCTTTCTCGGCGCTTTCAGATAACGAATTCAGTATCAATATTGCGAAATATTTGATTGGAAAGTTATCTGGGCCACACTGTAGACTTCCCTCATTGCTGAACAACACGCGCTGTACGACCGGACCTTAGAGGGGGTGACCAGCCCCCCGCGCGGAAATAACGAGGAGAAGGCATGTCCGAGACGAAGAAAAAGACCACGCTGCGCTCGGCGGCGTGGTTCGGGACCCAGGACAAGAACGGCTTCATGTACCGGAGCTGGATGAAGAACCAGGGCATTCCCGACCATGAATTCCAGGGCAAGCCGATCATCGGCATCTGCAACACCTGGTCCGAACTCACCCCCTGCAACGCCCATTTCCGCAAACTGGCCGAACACGTCAAGCGCGGCATCCTGGAAGCCGGCGGCTTCCCGGTCGAGTTCCCGGTGTTCTCGAACGGCGAATCGAACCTGCGCCCGACCGCCATGCTGACCCGGAACCTGGCCAGCATGGACGTCGAGGAATCCATCCGCGGCAATCCGATGGACGCGGTGGTGCTGCTGGTGGGCTGCGACAAGACCACTCCGGCGCTCTTGATGGGGGCTGCGAGCGTCGACCTGCCGACCATCGTGGTCACCGGCGGCCCCATGCTCAACGGTAAGCTGAACGGCAAGGACATCGGCTCCGGCACCGCCGTCTGGCAGCTGCACGAGCAGGCCAAGGCCGGCCAGATCACCATGCACGACTTCCTCTCCGCCGAAGCCGGCCACTCGCGCTCGGCCGGCACCTGCAACACCATGGGCACCGCGTCGACCATGGCCTGCATGGCCGAGTCGCTCGGCACCTCGCTGCCGCACAATGCCGCGATTCCCGCGGTGGACGCGCGCCGCTACGTGCTGGCCCACATGTCGGGCATCCGCATCGTCGAGATGGTGCACGAAGACCTGCGCCTGTCGAAAATCCTCAAGCGCGAGAACTTCGAGAACGCGATCCGCGTGAACGCGGCGATCGGCGGTTCGACCAATGCCGTGATCCACCTGAAGGCCATCGCCGGCCGCGTCGGTGTGCCGCTGGAACTGGAAGACTGGACCGCGATCGGCAAGGGCACCCCGACCATCGTCGACCTGCTCCCCTCGGGTAAATACCTGATGGAGGAGTTCTATTACGCCGGCGGCCTGCCGGGCGTGATCCGGCGCCTGGGCGAGGGCGGCCTGCTCAAGAACAGGGACGCGCTCACCGTCAACGGCAAGACCCTGTGGCAGAACTGCCAGGACGCGCCGATCTACAACGATGAGGTAATCCGCAAGCTGGAAACCCCGCTGATCGAAGACGGCGGCATCCGCATCCTGCGCGGCAACCTGGCGCCGCGCGGCGCCGTGTTGAAACCTTCGGCGGCTTCGCCACATTTGATGCAGCACCGCGGCCGCGCCGTCGTGTTCGAGGACTTCGACCACTACAAGCAGCGCATCGTCGACCCCGACCTGGATGTCGATGCGAATTC
This sequence comes from Massilia sp. LC238, assembly GCF_000735635.1. Taxonomy (NCBI): domain Bacteria; kingdom Pseudomonadati; phylum Pseudomonadota; class Betaproteobacteria; order Burkholderiales; family Oxalobacteraceae; genus Massilia; species Massilia sp. LC238. The sequence goes on from NZ_JNNN01000083.1 coordinate 63,755, forward strand.
CATCCTGGTGATGAAGAACTGCGGCCCGAAAGGCTACCCGGGCATGGCGGAAGTCGGCAACATGGGCCTGCCGCCCAAGCTGCTGGCCCAGGGCATCACCGACATGGTGCGCATCTCGGATGCGCGCATGAGCGGCACCGCCTACGGCACCGTGGTGCTGCACGTAGCGCCGGAAGCCATGGCCGGCGGCCCGCTCGGCATCGTGCGCGACGGCGACTGGATCCAGCTGGATTGCGCCGGCGGCGGCCTGAACATCGAGCTGTCGGACGAGGAGATCCGCACCCGCTTGGCCGAGCGCGCCGAGCAGAACAAGCCGGTCCAGCACAGCGGCTACCAGCGGCTCTACCTGGATCACGTGCTGCAGGCGGACGAGGGTTGCGACTTCGACTTCCTGATCGGTTGTCGCGGGTCGGCGGTGCCGAAGCATTCTCACTGATCTGAGGGGACTTGAACGCGTGGGCGGGAGACCCGCCCACCCTACAAAAGCGTTGTCCGTAGGGTGGGCAGGTTTCCTGCCCACGCGTTCAACAGTTGCTTGAATACTCGCACCGCTATTCGAACATCAATTATGGGAGACCGGGCCATGCTGCTCGTACAATTCATCACTGAATCCCAGGAACGCCGCATCGGCATCCTGCACGACAACACCATCCGCGTCGTCGGCGGCTATGCCACGACCCTCGAGCTCGCGCGCGCCGCCATCGCCGCCGGCGCCGGCCTGGCGCAGCTGGCCGACAGCGCCGCCACCAGCGAGCACTATCACTACGACGATGTCGCCCAGGCCGGGCGTATCCTCCCGCCGCTCGACCACCCGGACCCCGCCCACTGCTACGTTACCGGCACCGGCCTGACCCACCTGGGCAGCGCCGACACCCGCGACGCCATGCACAAGAAGATCGGCGGTGACGTCGAGTCCCTGAGCGACTCCATGAAGATGTTCCGCATGGGCGTGGAAGGCGGCAAGCCGGCATCGGGCACGCCCGGCGTGCAGCCGGAATGGTTCTACAAGGGCGACGGCTCGATCGTGCGCGCAACAAGCCAGGACATCGAGATGCCGGACTTCGCGCTCGACGGCGGCGAAGAGCCGGAGATCGCGGGCCTGTACCTGATCGGCAATGACGGCCAGCCTTACCGCCTCGGTTTCGCCATCGGCAACGAGTTCTCGGACCACGTTACCGAGCGCCAGAACTACCTCTACCTGGCCCATTCGAAACTGCGCAACTGCGGCGTCGGCCCGGCACTGCTGGTGGGCGAATTGCCGGGCCACGTGTCGGGCACCTCGCGCATCCTCGGCAAGGACGGCCAGGTGCGCTGGGAAAAGGCCTTCGTCAGCGGCGAGCAGAACATGTCGCACACCATCGAGAACCTCGAGTACCACCACTTCAAGTACGGCCTGTTCAAGCGTCCGGGCGACGTGCACATCCACTTCTTCGGCACCGCCACCCTGAGCTTCGCCGACAGCATCCAGGTAACACCCGGCGAGACCTTCGAAGTGGAATCGCCGCAGTTCGGGCCGGCCCTGCGCAACCGCCTGGCAGTGCTTGATACCGGCTTCGCGAAGGTGAAGCCACTGTAAGCACTGGCGGCACATTGACCGAAGAGCAAGGCCGCCTCACAATAAGAACGGACGGAGACATGCATGACAAAGTTGGCTAGCTACCCCAGCCTGCAGGGCAGGCGGGTATTCGTGACAGGAGGCGGCACCGGCATCGGCGAAGCGATCGTGAAGGCGTTCGTGGAGCAGGGCGCGGTAGTCGCCTTCGTCGACATTGCGAAAGAGGCGAGCGAGACGCTGTGCGCGAAGCTCGCCAATGCCGGTCATCGCGCGCCGGTGTTCCGCCATTGCGACATCACCGACATCCCCGCGCTGCAGCGCACGATGGCCGAGCTGGCCGAACAGCTGGGCGACTTCGAGGTCCTGGTCAATAACGCGGCCAACGACCAGCGCCACGACATCGAAAAGGTCTCGCTCGACTACTGGAACGAGCGCATCGCCATCAACCAGCGCCCCATGTTCTTCACCGCGCAGGCAGTCCTGCCGGGCATGAAGAAGATGGGCGGCGGTTCCATCATCAATTTCTCTTCCATGTCCTGGCATGCCAAGGGCGCCGGCTATCCGGTCTACGCCACCACCAAGGCGGCCGTGATCGGCCTGACCCGCAGCCTGGCGCGCGACCTCGGCCCCTTCGGCGTGCGCGTCAACACCGTCACGCCGGGCTGGGTCATGACCCAGCGCCAGATCGACCTGTGGGTGGACGAGGCGGCGGAGCTCGAGATCAAGAAGGCCCAGTGCCTGCCGGGCAAGCTGATGCCGGACGATATCGCCGCCATGGTGCTGTTCCTCGGCGCCGACGACAGCAAGATGTGCACGGCGCAGGATTTCGTCGTCGACGCGGGCTGGACGTGATCGATGGCGGCTGAGCGCCGCGATCGTCGCTTCCACCACACCCCTATGATCCGTCATCCCGGCGAAGGCCGGGATCCAAGTTCGTCGGCACGCCACGGACTTAGGTTCCGGCCTGCGCCGGAACGACGCGCTAACGGAGATTCCTATGACCTCTGTGATTCGCACCACCCTGGCCCTTGCCGCCATCTTCAGCACCCAGGCGCACGCCGCCGCCCTGACCAGCCCAGATGGCCACATCTCCGTGACCGTCAGCGCCGCACCAAACGGCACCCTCAGCTATGCCGTCGCCCGCCACGGCAAACCCGTCATTCTTCCGTCGCCACTCGGCTTGCGGCTAGAGGGTGCCGACCTCGCGAGCGCGCTCAAGATCGCCTCCACCTCCGCGATCAAGCCGGTCCGCGACAGCTACGAACTCGCCACCGGCAAGAAGCGACGCATCACCTACGCCGCGAACGAGCAGGTCTACACCGTGCGCAACGCCCAGGGTCAGGCCATGGACCTGGCTTTTCGCGTCTCGAACGACGGTGTCGCCTTCCGCTATCGGGTAGCCGAGCCGGCGCTGCCGCAGAAGAAATTCATCTCCGAGGCCACCGGCTTCAGTTTCGACAAGTCCGCCAAGGCCTGGCTGCAGCCGATGGCGGTGGCGCAGACCGGATGGGCAAACACCAACCCGTCCTACGAAGAGCACTACCAGCGCGAGATCCCGGTCGGCACCCGGTCCCCGATGCCCGCCGGCTGGGTGTTCCCGGCCCTGTTCCGCACGGGCGACACCTGGGTGGCGCTGACCGAGGCGAACATGGACGGCAGCTTCCACGCCTCGCGCCTCGACGCCGAGTCGCCGGAAGGCCGCTACCGGCTCGCTTCTCCGATGGCCGCCGAAGTGTTCACCAACGGCGCGCTGCTGGCGGAAAGCAAGGGCGAGCTGCTGACGCCCTGGCGCGTCATCGCGCTCGGTTCCCTGAAGACCCTGGTCGAATCGACGCTCGGCACCGACCTGGCCGCTCCGGCCATTGCCTTCGACAAGGCGCGCGTCCAGCCCGGCCACGCCTCGTGGAGCTGGGCGCTGTTGAAGGATGAGGGCACCGTTTTCGAGGTCCAGAAGAAGTTCGTCGACTACGCCGCCGATATGCGCTGGGAGTACACCCTGGTGGACGCCGGCTGGGACCGCAGTATCGGCGACGCGAAGATGCGCGAGCTGGTCGCTTACGGCGCCAGGAAGAACATCGGCATCCTGGTCTCGTACAACTCGTCCGGCGACTGGAACAAGACCCCGTTCACGCCGAAGAGCGCCTTGCTCACCCGCGAAGCGCGCACCCGCGAATTCGCGAAACTGGTCGAGATGGGCGTCAAGGGCGTGAAGATCGACTTCTTCGCCGGCGACGGCCAGTCGATGATCGCCTACTACGTCGACATCCTCAACGATGCCGCCAAGGCGGGCCTCCTCGTGAACTTCCACGGCGCCACGCTGCCGCGCGGCTGGTCGCGCACCTACCCGAACCTGATGACCGTGGAGGCGGTGCGCGGCTTCGAGTTCACCACCTTCGAACAGAGCGACCAGGACGTGGTCGCGCCCCATGCCGCGATGCTGCCGTTCACGCGCAACCTGTTCGACCCGATGGACTTCACGCCCACTGTGTTCGGCGACATCCCCAAGATCCAGCGCAAGACCCGCAACGGATTCGAGCTGGCCGAGTCGGTGCTGTTCCTGTCCGGGATCCAGCACTTCGCCGACACGCCGGAAGGCATGGCCACCGCGCCGTCCTACGTGAAGGGCTTCCTGCAGGACCTGCCGCGCAGCTGGGACGAGACCCGCTTCGTCGACGGTTACCCCGGCCGCCATGTCGTGATCGCACGCAGGGCAGGCAAGGCCTGGTACGTGGCCGGCCTGAATGCCGACGCAGCCGACAAATCGCTCGAGCTGGACCTGTCCTTCGTCGGGAAAGCGGGCGGCACCCTCATCACCGACGGCGAGGGCGAGCGCGCCTTCAGCCAGTCGCGCTTCACGGGCAGCAAGGGCGGCAAGCACAAGATCAGTATCAAAGCGCACGGCGGCTTCGTCGCCGTATTCCAATAAGAGTTCGACAGAACAGGAGACAGTAGTGAACGTATTCAAACCGACCATCCTCGCGCTCAGCGTCCTTGCATCGGCCTCGGCCTTCGCCCAGGTGAACGTGAGCATCGACGCTACCCGCCCGGGCCCGGTGATCAACAAGAACGTCTACGGCCAGTTCGCCGAACACCTCGGCACCGGCATCTATGAAGGCCTGTGGGTGGGTCCGGACTCGAAGATCCCGAACACCCGCGGCTGGCGCAACGACGTGGTCGGCGCCCTGAAGGAACTGAAGGTGCCGCTGGTGCGCTGGCCGGGCGGCTGCTTCGCCGACGAATACCACTGGCGCGACGGCATCGGCCTGCGCAACAAGCGCCCGGTAAAGGTCAACACTCACTGGGGCGGCGTGGCAGAAAGCAACGCGGTCGGCACCCACGAGTTCTTCGACCTGGTCGACATCCTCGGCACCGAAGCCTACGTCAACGGCAACCTCGGCTCCGGCACCCCGCAGGAGATGGCCGAGTGGCTTGAGTACATGACCTCGGACAGCAAGTCGACCCTGGCCGAGCAGCGCCGCAAGAACGGCCGCAAGGAACCGTACAAGGTCGCCTTCTTCGGCGTCGGCAACGAAGCCTGGGGCTGCGGCGGCAACATGAAGCCGGAATACTACGCGAACCTGTACAACCACTACGCCACCTTCCTCAAGACCCCGCCGAATGCGCGTCCGAAGATGGTCGCCAGCGGCGGCCACAGCGACGACACCACCTGGACCGACGTCCTCAGCCGCGAGAGCGCCAAGTTCACCGACGGCATCAGCTTCCACTTCTACACCCTGCCGACCGGCGACTGGGACAAGAAGGGCGCGGCCATTGGCTTCACCGAATCGGAATGGTTCAAGACCCTGCAGCAGACCATGCGCATGGATGGCTTCATCCGCCGCAACGTCGCCGTCCTCGACAAGAACGATCCGCAGAAGAAGCTCGGCTTCTACGTCGACGAATGGGGCACCTGGTACGACGTCGAGCCGGGCACCAACCCGGGCTTCCTGTTCCAGCGTAACACCCTGCGCGACGCGGTCGTGGCGGCGCTGAACTTCAACATCTTCCACGCCCACGCCGAGCGCGTGCGCATGACGATGATCGCGCAGATGGTCAACGTGCTGCAGGCGATGATCATCACGGACAAGGACAAGATGCTCCTGACCCCGACCTACCACGCCTACAAGATGTACGTCCCGTTCCAGGACGCGACCTCGCTGCCGACCGCCGTGAACAACGACGTGGCCTACTCGGTGGACAACGCGAGCCTCCCGGGCATCAGCGCATCGAGCGCGCGCGGCAAGGACGGCAAGGTCTGGGTGGCCCTGGTCAACACCAACCCGCACCGGGCCAGCGACGTGAACATCGACCTGAAGGGCCAGGCCGCCAGCGGCGCCACCGGGCAGGTGCTGACCGCCGAGGCGATGGATGCGCACAACACCTTCGACAAGCCGCAGGCCATCAAGCCGGCGCCGTACAGTGCCAAGGCGGTTAATGGCAAGCTGACGCTGAAGGTGCCGGCCAAGTCGGTGGTGGTGGTATCCGTCGACGCGTAATTGGTAGGGTGGGCGGCTCGTAATCCTGGCCACTGGCCAGGATTACCCCACGCGGTGATCGATAGCGGCTCGGATTTCGTGCCCGTCGATCTCGTAGCAAACTATCGCCGCGTGGGCGGGGGACCCGCCCACCCTACGGATCGCGACAATTCTGGAGTTTGCAATGTCTTTACTTTCACGCCTCAGCGCGGGCGTGTTGGCGCTCGCCACCACGCTCCTTGCCTCCGCCGCCCAGCTCGAAGTCCACGACCCCGTGATGGCGAAAGAGGGCAGCAAGTACTACCTCTTCAGCACCGGCCCCGGCATCACCCTCTACAGCTCGACCGACATGAAGTCCTGGAAGCCGGAAGGGCGCGTCTTTGCCGGCCAGCCCACCTGGGCCAGGACGGCGGCGCCGACCTTCAACGACCACATCTGGGCGCCGGACATCTACCACCACAAGGGCAAGTACTACCTGTACTACTCGGTGTCGGGCTTCGGCAAGAACACCTCCGGCATCGGCGTGACGGTCAACACCACGCTCGACCCACGCTCCCCGCACTACAAGTGGGAAGACCAGGGCATGGTCCTGCAGTCCATCCCGGGCCGCGACCTGTGGAACGCCATCGACTCACACGTGATCGACGATGAAACCGGTACGCCCTGGATGTCCTTCGGCTCCTTCTGGACCGGCCTCAAGCTCGTCAAGCTCGACGCCAGCCGCACCAGGCTGGCCGAACCGCAGGAATGGCACACCATCGCGCGGCGCGACCGTCCGGCCTACGTGCCGGATGAGGAAGCGGGTCCGGCCCAGATCGAGGCGCCCTTCATCTTCCGGAAGAACGGCTGGTATTACCTGTTCGCTTCCTGGGACCTGTGCTGCAAGGGCAAGGACAGCACCTACAAGGTGGTGGTCGGCCGCGCCAAGACGATCACCGGCCCCTACCTCGACCGCCAGGGCCTGGACATGGCCAAGGGCGGCGGCACGCTCGTCATCCAGGGCGACCGCGATTGGAAGGGGCTGGGCCACAACAGCGCCTACACCTTCAACGGCAAGGATGTCATGGTGCTGCACGCCTATGAAAGCGCGGACCGCTACAAGCAGAAGCTGAAAGTGCTGGAGATGAAGTGGGACGGCGACGGCTGGCCGCTCGTCGACCAGTCTGAACTCAACCGTTACCAGAGCGTCCGCCTGCCATGAAGCTCCGTCTCGCCGCACTTGCCTTGCTCGTGTCATCCGCCTGGGCCCAGGCCGCCGAGCTGTTCCCGCTGGCCGACGTGCGCCTGAAGCCCGGTCCCTTCCTCGACGCCCAGACTACCGACCTGAACTACATGATGGCGATGGAGCCGGACCGCCTGCTGGCCCCGTTCCTGCGCGAGGCGGGCTTGAACCCGCGCCAGCCGAGCTACGGCAACTGGGAATCGACGGGGCTGGACGGCCACATGGGCGGCCACTACCTGTCGGCCCTGGCGCTGATGTACGCCGCAACCGGCGACGCCGAGGTGCTGCGCCGCCTGAACTACTTCGTGGCGGAGCTCAAGCGCGCGCAGGAAGCGAACCGCGACGGCTACCTGGGTGGCATTCCCGGCGGACGCCAGGCCTGGCGCGACGTCGCGGCCGGCAAGCTGGACGCCAGCAACTTCTCGGTCAACGGCAAGTGGGTCCCCTGGTACAACCTGCACAAGGTCTACGCGGGCCTGCGCGATGCCCACCGCTACGCCGGCAACGTGGACGCCCGCGCGATGCTGATTGCGCTGTCCGACTGGGTGCTGCGCCTGAGCGCGCAGTTGAGCGAGGAGCAGATGCAGCAGATGCTGCGCGCCGAGCATGGCGGCATGAACGAGATTCTCGCCGACGTGGCGCAGATGACGGGCGACGATAAATACCTGCAGCTGGCGCTGCGCTTTTCGCATCAAGCGGTCCTGCAGCCGCTGGCGCAAGGCCAGGACAAGTTGACCGGCCTGCATGCCAACACTCAGATCCCGAAAGTGATCGGCTTCAAGCGCATCGCCGACATGACGGGGCGCCAGGACCTGGACCGGGCCGCGGAATTCTTCTGGCAGACGGTGGTCGAGCGCCGCTCGGTGGCGATCGGCGGCAACAGCGTCAAGGAGCACTTCCACGACACCCAGGACTTCGGTTCCATGATCGGCGAGGTCGAGGGGCCGGAGACCTGCAATACCTACAACATGCTCAAGCTGACGGGCATGCTGTTCCAGTCGGAGCAGAAGGGCAGCTACGGCGACTATTACGAACGCGCGCTGTACAACCACATCCTGTCCTCGCAGCGCCCGGGCGGCGGCTTCGTCTACTTCACGCCGATGCGGCCGAACCACTACCGCGTATATTCGCAGGTCGACAAGGGCATGTGGTGCTGCGTCGGTTCGGGGATCGAGAGCCACGCCAAGTACGGCGAATTCATCTACGCGCACGAGGGCGACGCGCTGTTCGTGAACCTGTTCATCCCCTCGACCCTGCACTGGCGCGAGAAGGGCGTGCGCATCACCCAGTCGACGCGCTTCCCGGACGAGGGCAGCACGCGCCTGACGGTGGACGAACCTGGCAGCTTTACCATGAAGATCCGCTATCCGGGCTGGGTCGCGGCCGGCAAGCTGGTGGTGAAGGTGAACGGCAGGGCGGTCAAGATCGATGCAGCGCCAGGCGGCTTTGTGAGCGTGGAGCGCGCGTGGAAGAAGGGCGACCGGGTCGACGTGCAGCTGCCGATGAGCACGCGCCTGGAGCAGATGCCCGACAAGTCCAACTACTACGCGGTGCTGCACGGCCCCATCGTGCTGGCCGCGAAGACCCGCATGTTCGGTGACGAGCAATTGAACTACCTGGCCGACGAGTCGCGCATGGGCCACATCGCGGGCGGGCCGGTGTGTCCGCTGGAGGCGGCGCCCATGCTGGTGAGCGACTCCCTGGAGTTCCTGCGCCGCTTCAAGCCGGTCAAGGGCAAGCCGCTGACCTTCACGGCGCCGGGGCTGGTGCAGGGCGCCGCGGGCAGCGCGACCGAGTTCATTCCCTTCTTCCGCCTGCACGAGTCGCGCTACACGATGTACTGGCAGCATGCGACGCCGGCCAATTTCGAGCGCATCCGGGCCGAGAATGCCGCGCGCGAAGCGGACCGGCTGGCGCTGGACGCCCGTACCATCGACCAGGTGGCGCCGGGCGAGCAGCAACCGGAATCGGATCACTTCTTCAAGGGCGAGGGCATCGATGCGGGCGTGAACGGCGGACGCCACTGGCGCCATGCGAAGAAGTGGTTCAGCTATGAGCTGAAGGACCCGAAAGGGGAAGCCAAGCTGCTGCGCCTGAGCTTTGCGCGGGCCGATGCGGGAAGGCGCTTCGATATCGAGGTCAATGAGGTGCTGTTGGCCGAAGTGACGCTTGCCAAGGATGCGGCCCAGGAGTTCTACACCGTCGACTACGCGCTGCCGGCGGCCATCCTGCAGGCCAGGCCGAACGCGTTGTCGGTGCGCTTCGTGGCCAAGCCGGGATCGATCGCGGGCGGGCTGTACGGGCTGCGCCTGCTGCGTTAGCGGGGCTTCAAGCGCGCATCGCCAGCGTCGTCTTGCAGCGCGGGTAGTAGATGCAGCCCCAGAAGGCGCCGCGCTTGCTGTCGCGCGCGACCATTTTGGTGCCGCAGGAGGCGCAGGTCGGTGTACGGTAGTCGCCTTCGAAGGCGGCGTCGAGCAGCGCCTTCTGCTTGTCGAGCGGGAGGTCGAGGATTTTCTTGACGAACGCATCGCCGTCGAGCAGCTGGATCGGGTTTGCCGCGCCGAACTGCAGCGCATCCGGGGTGTAGGTCCCGGTGGTGACGAAGATGCCTCTCCCGACGCCTTCGTGCACCATCACGCCGAGCAGCTCGCGAACTTCCTTGACCCCGACCGAATGGGTGTTCCAGGCCTTGCACTGGACGATCGCCAGCGGTTTCGCCGGATCGACCTTGAACAGCTTGACGTCGATGCCGCCGTCCGGCCCCGCGGCCAGGGTCGCCGTGGTGAAGCCGACGGCTTCGTAGTACCTTGCGCAGAGCAGCTCGAAGCGCTTCCATTCCAGCATGCGCAGCGCCTCGCTCGACCACGCCGTCGGTGCAGCGGGGAGACGCGCCGGACCCGGCTTCGGGGCTGGCACCGCATCCGGTACGACACGCATGCGCGCACGCTGCCGGCTGGACCGGGACCCGGATCCATGCTGTTCCCCTTGGAACCGGGTGCGCAGCGCCGCCAGCACTGCCATGAAGGCCAGTGCAACAAAGACGATCCAGGACAGCGCGTCGAGATCCGGTCTTAGTGCCGACAGCGGCCCGCGCTCGGGCAGAAAACCCGGCAGTATCCAGCGGATGCCGAAAAACGCGCCGACTGCGAGCGCGGCGCTGAACTGCCAGGGCAGAGCGACCAGATCGTTGACCAAACCCTTGTTTCTGCGGCTGCCCATATTTCATTCCATGTTGTCGTGTGGAAATAATGGTAGTCGAGTATGTAGCGCTTGTCCCGGCAGAATCGGTCCAAACCCCGTTTTGATGCACCGTGCATGCAAGGAACGGAAGGCTTTAAGGTAGTGATATCGAATCCGGTATCTACTCAAGCACAAATATGATTGGATCAGCATCACACTTTGTCTTACGATTGCGAAACAACAATACCGGAGACTAGGTAATGACCCTCACCCGCAGAACCCTCCTGGGTAGCGCCGCCGCCTGCGCTGTCGCCCTCGCGATGCCGGCCCACGCCGCCAAACCCCTCACCATCGGCTTCTCCCAGGTCGGCGCCGAAAGCGAATGGCGCACCGCCAACACCGCCTCGATCAAGAGCGCCGCCAAGGTTGCCGGCGTCAACCTGAAGTTCGCCGACGCCCAGCAGCGCCAGGAAAACCAGGTCAAGGCGATCCGCTCCTTCATCGCCCAGCGCGTCGACGTGATCGCCTTCTCGCCGGTCGTGGAATCCGGCTGGGACACCGTGCTGCGCGAAGCCAAGGCCGCCAAGATCCCGGTCATCCTCACCGACCGCGCCGTCAAGGTCAGCGACCCCTCGCTGTACGTGAGCTTCATCGGTTCCGACTTCGTGGAAGAGGGCCGCCGCGCCGCGCGCTGGCTGGTCGAGCACCAGAAGAAGAACCCGAACCGCAGCTACAACATCGTCGAGCTGCAGGGCACCGTCGGCTCGGCGCCGGCGATCGACCGCAAGGCGGGTTTCGCGGAAGTGATCAAGGACCATCCGAAGCTGAAGATCATCCGCTCGCAGACCGGCGACTTCACCCGCGCCAAGGGCAAGGAGGTGATGGAAGCTTTCCTGAAGTCCGACCGCAAGAACATCAACGTGCTGTACGCGCACAACGACGACATGGCGATCGGCGCGATCCAGGCCATCGAGGAAGCGGGCCTGAAACCGGGCAAGGACATCCTGGTGGTGTCGATCGACGGCGTGCGCGGCGCGTTCGAGGCCATGTTGCAGGGTAAGCTCAACGTCACCGTCGAGTGCAACCCGCTGCTCGGGCCGCAGCTGATCCAGACCGCGCAGATGGTCAAGGCGGGCAAGCCGGTGCCAAAGCGTATTACCGTGAACGAGGGTGTGTTCCCAGCTGAAGTCGCGGCCAAGGAATTCCCGAACCGTAAATACTGAGGCGGCCATGCTCGCCTCGACCACCGTGGCGCCGGTCCTGGAAGTGACCGGCATCCACAAGCAATTCCCGGGCGTGAAGGCGCTGTCGGACGCGGGCCTGCGCCTGTTCCCCGGCGAAGTCCACACGCTGATGGGCCAGAACGGCGCCGGCAAGTCGACCCTCATCAAGGTCCTCACCGGCGTCTACCAGCCCGAGCGCGGCAGCATCATGCTCGATGGCCGCCCGATTGCGCCGACGTCCACCCAGGACGCCCAGCAGCTCGGCATCAGCACCGTCTACCAGGAAGTGAACCTGTGCCCGAACCTGTCGGTCGCGGAAAACATCTTCATCGGACGCTATCCGCGCCGCTTCGGCATGATCGACTGGCGCGGCATGCGCCGCCAGGCCAGCGAACTGCTGGCGCGCCTGCAGATCGACATCGACGTCAGTCAACCCCTGTCGAGCTATCCGCTGGCCATTCAGCAGATGGTGGCGATCGCACGGGCGCTGAACATCTCGAGCAAGGTCCTGATCCTCGATGAACCCACCTCGAGCCTGGACGAGAACGAAGTCCAGCTGCTGTTCTCGGTGCTGCGCGGCTTGCGCGAGCAGGGCATGGCGATCCTGTTCGTCACCCACTTCCTCGACCAGACCTATGCGATCTCCGACCGCATCACCGTGATGCGCAACGGCGAGCGCGAAGGCGAATACCTGTGCAGCGAGCTGTCGCGCCTGGCCCTGGTCAACAAGATGATCGGCGCGCCGGCGGAGGCGCAGGAAGAAAGCGGCAGCGCCTGCGCCGCGGCTGGCGAAGCCACCGAGACCTTCCTGCGCACTAGGGCGCTGGCGCGCAAGGGCGTGCTGAACCCGATCGACCTGGAGATCCGCAAGGGCGAGCTGCTCGGCCTGGCCGGCCTGCTCGGTTCCGGCCGCACCGAGACCGCGCGCCTGCTGTTCGGGGCCGACAAGGCCGACGGCGGCGCCATCGAGATCGATGGCCGCAGCCGCGTGTTCTCCACGCCACGCGACGCCATCCAGCAGGGGATCGGCTTCTGTTCGGAAGACCGCAAGCACGAGGGTGCGATCCTGGCCCTGTCGGTGCGCGAGAACCTGATCCTGGCGCTGCAGGCGCGCCAGGGGCTGCTGCGCGCCATTCCGATGCGCCGCCAGCAGGAACTGGCCGCCCACTATGTGAAACAACTGGGGATCAAGACGGCAAGCATCGAGACGCCGATCGGCACGCTTTCCGGCGGCAACCAGCAGAAAGTCCTGCTGGCCCGCTGGCTGGCCACCGAGCCGAAGCTGATGATCCTCGACGAACCGACGCGCGGCATCGACGTGCGCGCCAAGCAGGAAATCATGGATTACGTTACCACCCTGTGCCGCAAGGGCATGTCGATTCTGTTCATCTCGTCCGAGCTGCCCGAGGTGCTGCGCGTGAGCGACCGCATCGTGGTCATGCGCGACCGCAAGACCTGCGGCGAGTACGGCCGTGGTGAGCTGGACGACAGCTCGGTGCTGCACGTGATCGCCGGGGAGGGCAGCGCATGAACGTCGCCGTCAAGGAAACCGTGCTGGCCCCCGCCAAGCCGGCCCGGGCCTCGGTCTTCCAGCATGCGCTGTTCCGCCCCCTGGCGGCGCTGGCCTTGCTGCTCCTGATCGACTTCCTGCTAATCCCGGGCTTCTTCCACCTCGAGATCAAGGATGGCCACCTGTACGGCAGCCTGGTCGACATCGTCAACCGCGCCGCTCCCCTGATGCTGGCCGCGATCGGCATGACCCTGGTGATCGCCACGCGCGGCATCGACATCTCGGTGGGCGCCGTGGTCGCCCTGTCCGGCACCGTCGCCTCGATGCTCATCGGCGGCACCATGGTCATCAACAACGGCGTGCCCGAGTACGTGGCGCAGACGCCGATGGGGCTGGCGCTGCTGGCAGCCATGGGTGCGGCCGTGCTGTGCGGCTTGTGGAACGGCGCCCTGGTGGCGGGCCTGGGGTTGCAGCCGATCGTCGCCACCCTGATCCTGATGGTGGCCGGGCGCGGCCTGGCCCAGCTGCTGACCGACGGCCAGATCGTCACCGTCTACTACCAGCCCTTCTTCTTCCTGGGTAGCGGGTATTTAGCAGGGCTGCCGTTCGCGCTGTTCGTGGTGATCGCGGTGTTCGCGGCCACCTCCCTGCTGCTGCGGCACACGGCCCTGGGTCTGTTCATCCAGGCGGTCGGCATCAATCCGGTGGCGGCGCGCCTCGCGGGCATCCGCACCGCGGCCCTGGTCGTGTTCGTGTACGTGTTCAGCGCGGCCTGCGCCGGCATGGCCGGGCTGATGATCAGCTCTAACGTCAAGAGCGCCGACGCCAACAACGCCGGCCTGATGCTGGAGCTGGACGCGATCCTGGCGGTCACGCTGGGCGGCACCTCGCTCGCGGGCGGCAAGTTCTCGCTGATGGGCAGCATCATCGGGGCGCTGATCATCCAGACGCTCACCTACACCATCTATTCGCTGGGCGTCCCGCCCGAGGTCAACATGGTCGTGAAAGCAAGCGTGGTGTTCCTGGTCTGCATCTCGCAGTCCGACCAGTTCAAGAGCCTGTGGAAGAGGAGGGCGGCATGAAGAACGTGACGAATGCGCCCTGGTTCACCTCGGCGGCGACCGTGGTCCTGCTGGCGGCCATGCTGCTGGCCGGCGGCCAGGCCTATGACGGCTTCCTGTCGCTGCAGGTGATGCTCAATCTCCTGATCGACAACGCCTTCCTGCTGGTGCTGGCGATCGGCATGGGCGTCGTGATCCTCTCGGGCGGCATCGACCTGTCGGTGGGCGCCGTGCTGGCCCTGAGCACCATGGTAGCGGCCTGGCTGCTGCAGGTGGCGCATTGGCCGCCGCTGGCGGTGATCGCGCTCGTGCTGCTGGGCGGTGCGTGTTTCGGGGGCGCCATGGGTGCGATCATCCACGTCTTCCGCCTGCAGCCCTTCATCGTCACCCTGGCCGGCATGTTCCTGGCGCGCGGCCTGTGCTACCTGATCAGCATCGAGTCGATCACCATCGAGGATCCGCTGTTCGTGGCCATGTCGCAGACCCAGCTGCCTTTCCTGGGCGGCTTCCTGTCGCCGGGCGCCCTGATCGCGATCGCCATGCTGCTGCTGGCGGTGTGGATGGCCCATTACTCGTCCTTCGGGCGCGCGGTGTACGCCATCGGCGGCAACGAGCAGTCGGCCGCGATGATGGGCCTGGCCGTGGGCCGGACCAAGGTCGCGGTGTATGCCTTCAGCGGCTTCTGCGCGGCGCTGGGCGGCCTGCTGTTCTCGTTCTACATGCTGTCCGGCTACGGCCTGCATGCGCAGGGCACCGAGCTGGATGCCATCGCGGCGGTCGTCATCGGCGGCACCCTGCTGACCGGCGGCTACGGCTACATCCTCGGCGCGCTGTCGGGCGTGCTGGTGCTCGGCACCATCCAGACCCTGATCGCCTTCGACGGCACCCTCAGCTCCTGGTGGACCAAGATCGTCATCGGCGCGCTGCTGTTCGTGTTCTGCGTGGTCCAACGCCTGATGGGCTTCCGTCAGAAGCAAAGCTAATGAATATAAGCAATATATAAGGAGACGTGATGAATAAGATGTCCGTACTCGTGGCCGGACTGGCCGCTGCATTGGCCGCGCCCCTGGCCGGGGCTTCGAATCCCATCGTGAAGGACATCTTCACCGCCGACCCGGCCGCGCTGGTCGACAACGGCCGCGTCTATCTTTACGTCGGCAAGGACGAGGCGCCGGTCGGCGGCAAGGAATACGTCATGAGCGAGTGGCGCGTCTACTCCAGCTGCGACATGAAGAAGTGGACGGATCACGGCTCGCCCCTGCGCTACAGCACCTTCAAGTGGGCCGGGCGCGACGCCTGGGCCTCGGACATCGTCAAGCGGGGCGGCAAGTACTATTTCTATTCGACCGTGGACCACGCCGCCCTCAAGAGCAAGGCGATCGGCGTGGCCGTCTCCAACAGCCCGACCGGTCCTTTCGTGGACGCGCGCGGCACCGCGCTGATCACCAACGACATGACCAGGGAAACCGATATCCCCTGGGACGACATCGACCCGGCCGTGTTCATCGACGACGATGGCCAGGCCTATCTGTACTGGGGCAACACGGTGATGAAGTACGCTAGGCTCAAGCCCAACATGATCGAGCTCGACGGACCGATCCACACCGTGGGCCTCGACAACTTCGTGGAAGCGGCCTACCTGCACAAGCGCAAGGGCACCTACTACCTCTCGTACTCGCGCAAGTTCCCCGAAGAGACCGTGGTGATGAGCGGCCCGACCGCCACCGGCCCCTGGACCTTCGGCGGCGTGATCATGGAGAAGAACAGCAACGTCAACACGATCCACCAGGCCATCGTCGAGTTCAACGGCAAGTCCTACATCTTCTACCACAACGGCAAGCTGCCGACCGGCGGCGAATTCCGCCGTTCGGTCGCGGTGGAAGAACTGCACTACGGCCCGGACGGCAAGATGCTGCCGGTGGCGCAAACGGCGGAAGGGCCGGCCGCCAACCCGTCGCCTGGCTGCAAGTGATAGCCACCGAGCGGTATTTCCATTGGATCGATATCACAAATGATATGATTTCCTGATGGATACGACGAACCCCAACTGGTTTCTGAAGGCGCGCCTCAAGACGCGCCAGCTGCTGCTCCTGATCGCGCTGGACGACTACCGCAACATCCATCGTGCGGCCGAGGAACTCCACATGACGCAGCCGGCGGCGTCCAAGCAGATCAAGGACCTGGAAGAGATGCTGGAGGTGCGCCTGTTCGAGCGCCTCCCGCGCGGGATGGAGCCGACCATCTACGGCGAGACCATGATCCGCCACGCGCGCATGGCGCTCACCAGCCTGGCGCTGGCGCACGACGACCTAGTAGCCCTCAAGGCCGGCCTGTCCGGGCAGGTGGAGGTGGGCGTCATCATGTCGCCGGCGATGGCGCTGCTGCCGCGCGCGATCGCGCGCATCAAGGAACAGGCGCCCTTGCTGCGCATCGGCGTGCACCTCGAGCCCAGCAACGTTCTGCTCGACAAGCTCCAGCGCGGCACGCTCGACTTCATGATCGGCCGCATCCTGGAGAAGGAAGACTCGAGCGGCCTGGTGTACGAGGAGCTGACCGAGGAACCCGCCTGCGCCGTCGTGCGTCCCGGCCATGCGCTGCTCGAAGCCAGGGACCTGCGCCTGGAAGACATCGCCGACCAGCCCTGGATCCTGCCGCCGCCCGGTAGCATCCTGCGCCACCGCTTCGACATGATGTTCCGCCGCGCCGGCCTGCAGCCGCCCGTGAACGTGGTCGACACCACCGCGCTGCTGCTCATCACCACGCTGCTGCAGCAGACCGATTCGCTGCACGTGATGCCGCAGGAAGTGGCGCAGTACTACGCGTCGCTGAACGTGATGCGCATCCTGCCGATCGAGCTGCCCTGCAAGATGGACGCCTTCGGGATCATCCGCCAGCAGGACCACCTGCTGGCGCCGGGCGCGGACCTGCTGCTCAAGCAGGTGAGGCTGGCGGCCTCCGAGATCTACTGACCCGAGGACCCTGAACATGATGAAAGCCCGCCTCAGCTTCGCACTGGCGCTCGCGCTGGCCTTGCCGGCCGCCGCCACCGAATTCGCCAACCCGCTGGTGCTGCAACGGGCCGATCCGCATGTGACCCTGCATGGCGACGGCTATTACTACTATACGGCCACCGTCCCGGAATACGACCGCATCGAACTGCGCCGCACCCGCTCGCTGGACGAGCTGGGCAAGGCCGAGGCCAGGGTCGTCTGGCGCAAGCATGCCAGCGGCCCGATGAGCCGCCACATCTGGGCGCCCGAGCTGCACCATATCGACGGCAAGTGGTACCTGTACTTCACGGCCGGACGCGAGGATGCCCCTTTCGACATCCGCCTCTACGTGCTCGAGAATGCCGCCGCCAATCCCCTGGAAGGCCAGTGGATCGAACGGGGGCAGCTCAAGACCGGCTGGGAATCCTTCGCCCTCGATGCCACTACCTTCGTGGTCAAGGGCCAGCGCTACCTGGCCTGGACCCAGAAGCCGCCCACGGCGGACCGGCACATGACGGCCGTGTACCTCGCGAAGATGGACACGCCGCTGTCGATCCAGGGCCCGGCGACGCTCTTGACCACGCCCGACTATGCATGGGAGAAGATGACCCATCACGTCAACGAGGCCCCCGCCGTGCTGTTGAAGAATGGCCGCGTCTTCATGACCTATTCCGCCAGCGCCACTGACGCCAGCTACAGCCTGGGCCTCTTGACGGCCGCGGAATCCGCCAACCTCCTCGACCCGGCCGCCTGGACCAAGTCGCCGCTGCCGGTTTTCCGCACCAATGCGGCGGCGGGGCAGTACGGCCCGGGACACAATTCCTTCACCACCACGCCGGACGGCAAGCGGGACATCCTGGTCTACCACGCGCGCAACTACGAAAAGATCACGGGCGACTCCCTGTTCGACCCGAACCGCCACACGCGCGCGCAGCCCATCACGTGGCGACCGGACGGCACGCCGGACTTCGGGGCTCCGGTGCCGGATGCGAGTGTGGCCCGGCCGTCGCGCTGAAGCAGGTATCGATCGAAGGAATCAATTCGGTTCCGGCCGGTCCAGGCCGGACACTTCCTGCGCGGCGTCCTGCGTTTCGCTTTCCGCCTGCGCCCCCGGCGTGCGCAGGCGCAGGTTCGCCGCCAGCATCGACACGAACAGCTTGGTGGCCGGATTCAGCGGGCGGCGCGGGTGCGACACGCTCACCACACGCCGCACCAGCCTCGGCGACACGATGGCATGGGCGCGCAGCGACCCGCTGGCCAGCTGCCGGTGCACCGCGACGCGCGGGACGATGCTGGCCACCGGGCAGCGCTCGACCAGGTTGATGGCCGCGATCAGGGAGTCGATTTCGAACTTGGCCGTCAGCTCGATGTTCTCGTTCTCGGCGAAGCTGTCGATGTTGCTGCGCAGGCCGTGGCCGCGGCTCGGCAGGACGAGCGGCAGGCCCAGCGCGGGCACCTGGCGCAAGGCCAGGTTCTGCGGCAGGCTGGCCGCCAGGCCGGCCCCGGTGATCAGGACCATCTCCTCGTCGACGATGTGCTCGACGTCGAGCGCCAGCGGGCGGCGCGGCTTGTTGACGATGGCCGCATCCAGCCGTCCCGCCGTGACCCAGTCCGTCAGCGTGCTGGTATAGCCGTCGCTCACCGTTACGTCCACCTCCGGATACTTGTTCGAGAAGTCGCTCAGCGTCTCGACCAGCACCCCTTCGGTGATCGAGGCGATCAGGCCGATCTTCACGTGTCCGCGGATCTCTCCCTCGCTGCTGAGCATCTGGGCCTCGGCATTCGAGAAGTCGCGCACGATGGGGACGAACAGGCGGTACATCTGACGCGCGGCGGCGGTCGGCACCATGCCCTGCTTGCCTCGCTCGAACAGTTTCTGGCCGAGGTGATCCTCCAGCCTGCCGATCTGCATGCTCAGGGCTGGCTGGACGATGTTCAGCCTGTGCGCGGCACGGGTGACGGCGCCTTCCTCGTACAGCGCAATGAAGTAGTGAATCTGGCGCAAGTCCATGGGAATGTGGCTTCAGGTATCGATGTCCGAAGCCGGCATCTTACTTCAGAATGAGTGCCGCAGCCCGGCCATGATGCCGTTCTGCGTGCGTCCCGGCGCCGCGCTGCCGCCCACGTCGAGGGCGATCGCCGCCTGGCCCCGGTTGTCCATGCGCCCGACCGCGCCGTACACGGCGGTACGCTTCGAGAAGGCGTGGGTGAGGCGCGCGGCCATCAGGTTCGAATCGTCCGCCGATGCGTCGACCGCCTTGCGCGCGACCTGGGCGTCGAGCGTCAGGCTGGCGCTGAGGGGATGGCTGACCCCCAGATAGTAGAGGTCCGATTCGGTCCTGCCTGGCGCGGCATCCGTCGTCCTGGCAAACATGCCGCCGCCCAGCTTGGTGCGTCCGAGCATGACGTAGGCGTTGACGCCTACCCGGCGGTCGGTGTTTGCGCTGCTCGTGAGGCCGTTCGCCGCGCCCGGGCCGCCGCGCATCCGGTCGTAGACGGCATTGATGCCGTATGCGTCGGTTTCATAGCCGAGCAGCGCGGTGACCTGGCGGCAGGCGTCGTCGTCCGCCGCCAGTTCGCCGGGGCAGCCGGTTGCCGCGGCCCCGCCGGCCGAGGACGTGTCGCGCCCGAGGCTGTAGCTGGCGCCGACGGTCCAGCCCTTGAAGTTGCCCACATAGGCCAGCGCATTGTCGCTGCGCGCATTCGGCAGGTAGAGGTCGATGCTGCTGATCGAGAACAGGCTGGGCCCGAGTACGTCGCTCTTGGCGGTGCTGTGGTAGGTCATGTTCATCACGCGTCCGAGCTGGAGCGTGCCCCACGCGCCCTTCAGGCCGACCCAGGCCTGGCGGCCGAACAGCCGGCCACCCTGTCCGGAAATCCCGGTGTCGGGCCCGAAACCGCCTTCCAGCGCGAAGGCCGCGCTGAGTCCGCCGCCCAGGCTTTCTTCGCCGCGAAAGCCGATGCGCGAGGGCAGGCTGCCGGTCAGCGACGGGATCCGGGTGACGGCACTGCCGTCGGCGCCCGCATTGCCGATGCGGGCTACGGCCGCGTCGACGACGCCGTACACCGTGACGCTGCCCTGCGCGCATGCCGGGCCCGCCAGGCAGCCGGCCAGGCATGCGCCGGCAAGCGCCGCCTTGCGGCGCTGTCCTTTGAGGTAATTCATGTTGTCTCCTTGTGTTGTTGGTTTGTGGTTCGCCGCTCAGACCAGGCCGGCGTTGCGGAAGATGTGCTTGGTCTCGAGGAAGTCCGCCAGTCCCTCGTAGCCGTGCAGGCGGCCGATGCCGCTGCGGCGGTAGCCGCCGGTTTCCGCTTCGGCGAACAGCCGGTTGTGGTCGTTGATCCAGACGGTGCCGTTGCGCAGTGCGCGCGCCAGGCGCATGGCGCGGTCGCCGTCCGCCGTCCAGACACTCGCGGACAGCCCGAACACGCTATGGTTGGCGCGCGCCACCGCATCCTTCTCGTCCTCGAATTTCTCGAGCACGACGAAGGGGCCGAAGATCTCGTCCTGGGTGAAGAAGGCGCCGGTATCGGCGTGCGCGACCAGGGTCGGGCTCAAGAAGTGGCCGTCCGCCAGCTTGCCGCCGCCACGTCCGCCGCGCAGCACCACTTCGTCGCACATGTCGAGGGCGCGTTCGACGTCGCACGACACGCGATCGAGCGACTCGCCGTCGATCAGCGGCCCCATGCCGGCGCCCGGAGCGTCGCCCGGCGCAACGACGATTGCTTCCAGCGCAGCCTTCAGGGCGCGCTTCATCTCATCGAAACGCGAGGCATGCACCAGCACGCGGCGCGCGGCCGTGCACTGCTGGCCTGAAATGATGGTCGCCGCCGTGGCCAGGCGCTGGGCCACGGACCTGATGTCGGCGTCGGGAAACACCAGGCAGCTCGACTTTCCTCCCAGTTCCAGCGACAGCTTCTTCATGGTCGGGGCGGCGGCCGCCATGATGCGCTGGCCGGTGAGGTTCGAGCCGGTAAAGCTCAGCACGTCGACCTCGGTCGATGCCACCAGTTCCTGCGCCACCTCGCTGCCCCGTTCCAGCACCAGGTTGAGTACCCCTTGCGGCAGGCTTTCCACCGCCGCCAGTTCGCGCAGCACCTCGGTGGTGATCAGTGCGGTCTGGTGCGCCGGCTTGATGACCACGGTGCAGCCGGCCGCCAGCGCCGGCGCGAGCGAGCGGATCAAGAGCACGACCGGCGCGTTCCACGGGATGATCAGGCCCGCCACCCCGGCCGCCTCGCGCAGCGTGGCCGAGTAGGCGCCCGGCTCGACTTCCATGAAGTGCCCCGGGATGTGGCGGGTCAGGCCCGCGTAGTAGCGGATTTCCGAGATGGCCGCCGCCAGCTCGCCGCGCGACTGCGCCAGCACCTTGCCGTTTTCCTGGGTGAGCAGGGCGGGCAGTTCGGGGCGCTGCTCGAGGCGCTGCGCCCACTCCAGCAGCACCAGCTGGCGCAGGCGCGCATCGTGCGGCCACAGCGAGGCATCGAAAGCCCGGCGCGCGCCGGCGATGGCGAGGCGCGCATCCTCGGCTCCGCTGGCGGCGTAGCTGCCGATGACGCTGCCGTCGGCCGGGTTGCGGCTTTCGCCGACGGCGCCGGACGCGGCGCCCTGCCACTGCCCGTCGATGTAGTTGCGTGCGTTCAGATTGCTCATCCGGAGCTTCCCCCTGGGTTCAGCTGCCGTTGAAGCTAGGGGAACGCTTCGCGTGGAAGGCTTCGACGCCTTCGCGGAAGTCGTCCGAGGAACGCAGGCGACTGTAGCAGTGGCCTTCCAGCTCGATGGCGATCGACAGCGGCGAATCCTCGGTGTCGTTCAGGAGCTTCTTGGCGGTGCGCTGGGCGATCGGCGAGAAGGCGCGCAGTTCGTCGACCAGGCGGTCGGTGGCGGCTTCCAGCTCGGCGTCCGGCACGCATTCGGTGGCCACGCCCCAATCGTAGGCCTGCTGGCCCGGGATGCGGCGCGAGCGCATCACGATGTCCTTGGTGCGCGTGATGCCGACCATCTTCTGCAGGCGCGCCGAGCCGCCCGAGCCCGGGATCTGGCCGAGCTTCTGTTCCGGCAGCGCGTAGAAGGTGGTGTCGGTGGCGATGCGGAAGTCGCAGGCCAGCGAGATCTCGAAGCCCACGCCGAAGCAGAAGCCGCGGTTGGCGGCGATCACCGGCTTGCTGCAGCGCGCCGGGGCGGCGATATTCCAGGCCAGCTTGGACACGTGCTCCGGGCTGGCCTCGAGGAAGCCCCTGATGTCGCCGCCGCTGGAGAAGTGCTGGCCTTCGGCGCGCAACACGATCACGCGCACGCGCTCGTCGAAGTCGAGCGCCTCGAACACCAGGCGCAGCTGGTCGCGCTGGGCCATCGAGATGATGTTGAACTGGCCGTTCGACAGGATGATGTCGGCACGCTGGCGCTCCGGGTCGACTTCCACGCGGAAGCCCTTGAGGTTGTCGAGCAGCTGGTGGGCCGGGTGGTTCAGTTGGGTTGCTTGGGTCATGTTGTTCTCCTGGAGGTTATTGACTGCGTTGTTCGCTTGTTTGCTTGTTCATGCCTTCCCAGCGTTTGACGAGACCGTCGTGGGGAAGGTCGAACAGGTCGAGCAGGCGCCCGACGGTATGGTCGACGAGCTCGTCGAGCGAGCCGGGACGGGTGTAGAAGGCCGGCACCGGCGGAAAGATGATGCCGCCCATCTCGGTCACGCTCGTCATGTTGCGCAGGTGCGCGAGGTTGAGCGGGGTTTCGCGCGCGACCAGCACCAGCCGGCGCCGCTCCTTGAGCATCACGTCGGCCGCGCGCGCAACCAGGTTGTCGGCCAGCCCGTGGGCGATGCTGGCCAGGGTTTTCATGGAGCAGGGCGCCACCACCATGCCGGCCGACCGGAAGGAACCGCTGGCGATGGTCGCGCCGATGTCCTTGACGTTGTGGACGACGTCGGCAAGCGCCTCGATGTCGCTGCGCCGCAGGTCGAGTTCCTGCTGGGCCGTCATGACGCCGGACGACGACATCACCAGGTGCGATTCGCAAGCGCCTGATTCACGCAGGGCCTGCAGCAGGCGCACGCCGTAGATGGCGCCGCTGGCGCCGGTGATGGCGACGACCAGGCGCGGCTTGCTCATGTGCGCACCGTCACGTTCGACCAGTCGATGGCGGCGCCGCGCACGATCTCCTGGTCGAGGTCGATCTCGGTCTCGCCCGGGATGCGCACCTTGGTAAAGACGTGGCCGTGGTAAGCCACCGGCTTGGTGGCGTCCAGGCCCATCTTGGCGCTGATGCCCTGCAGATGCGGCGGGGCGACGCCGTCGCCGGTGTAGCCCACCGTGGTCGAGGGGTCGAGCACCGAGCCCTGCGCGCCCGGGATGACGATCAGGTCGCGGTCGGCCTGGAAGCGGGTGGCGACCGCCCATTCGACCTGCTGCGGGTCGTGCACGTCGACGTCATCGTCGACCACGGTGACCTGCTTGATGTCGTAGTGGGCGCCGAAGGCGCCGAGGATGACGTTGCGCGGCTCGCCTTCGCGCAGCTTGCGGAACTTGACGTACAGGTGGTAGCGGCCCACGCCGCCGACCGACAGGTGGACGTCGAGGACGCCGGGGAAGCTGCGCTGCAGGTGGGCCAGCATGGTGGCCTCGCGCGGGATCGAACCGAGCAGCAGGTGCTCCATTTCGGCCGGCACGATGGTGTGGTAGATCGGATTGTGGCGGTGGGTCACGGCCTCCACCACGATCACCTCGCGGTTCTCCTGGGCGCTGTAATACTTCGGGAACTCGCCGAACGGGCCCTCCGGCTCGCGCAGCTTCGGGAGCAGCTTGCCTTCGATGACGATTTCGGCATTGGCCGGCACGCGCACCTCGCTGGTGAGGCACTTGGCGACCGGCAGCGGCGCGCCGTGCAGGGCGCCGGCGATCTCCAGCTCATCGTGGTCGATCGGCGTGATCGCCTGCGACGCGAGCAGGGTGAGCGGATCGGCGCCGATCACCACCGCCACGTCGAGCGGCTGGTCGTTCGCCTCGGCCGCCTGGTAGAAGGCCAGCAGGTGGCGCGGCAGCATCAGGATCGCCATACGGTCGCGGCCGTGCACCTGGATGCGGTTGATCGACACGTTCTGCACGCCCGTGACCGGATTGCGCGCGATCACCAGCCCGGCGGTGATGTAGGGACCGTTGTCATGTTCGCTGTGGGTCGGGATCGGCAGCAGGGTGTGCAGGTCGAGCTCCTGTCCGTCCTGGCCGAAGCGGTGCACGACCTGCTGGCACGCCGCGCCGGCGTCGACCTCGCGCCAGGGCAGCGGGTGCTCGACCGCCTTGCGGAAGGCAGCCAGCAGCCCGCTTTGCTCCACGCCCATCGCCTCGGCGATCCAGCCGCGGCGCGAGACGAAGCCGGACACCACGGGAATCTCATGGCCGCCCGGGCGCGGGAAATAGGCGGCCTGGGCGCCATCGAGGCGCTTGGCGATCGCCGCCAGCCGGTGCTTGAGCGGCACGCCTTCGCGGATCACCGCCAGGCGCTGCGTCGCTTCCAGGTGGGCCAGCCACTCGCGCAGGTCACGCGCCTTACCGGTCGACATTACTTCTGCGTTCGCATCTGCCTTCATTGCACACTTCCTTCCTTGTTGCCGGGCGCAGGCACCGGTTCGTACTCACCGGCCACCAGCTTGCGTCGCAGGATCTTGCCGACCGGTGACTTGGGGATCTCCCGCACGAAGACGTATTCGCGCGGGCGCTTGAAGTTCAGCAGGTCGGACGACTGGCAGTAAGCATTCAGCGCTTCCGGGCTCACCACGCCGTGCGTCTTGACGAAGGCGACCACCTTCTGGCCCCAGCGCTCGTCCTTCAGGCCGGCCACCGCCACCTCGTCCACGGACGGATGCAGCGACAGCACCGATTCGATGTCGACCGGGGAGATGTTTTCGCCGCCGCTGATGATCATGTCGTCCATGCGGCCGGTCACGAACAGGTCGCCGTCCCCGTCCAGATAGCCGGTGTCGCCGGTGAAGTACCAGCCGTCGCGGATCGACTTGGCGTCGGCGTCGGGCCGGTTCCAGTAGCCTTCGAAGGCTTCGTCGCCCTGCAGGTCGCAGATGATCTGGCCTTCCTCGCCCGGCGCGACGCTGCCTTCGGGCGACTCGGCGTTCAGCGGCACCACGCGCAGCCGGGTATTCACGCCGGCACGCCCGGCGCTGCCGGCCTTGCGGGTCGCGTCCTGGTCGATGGCGAAGGTGTACACCTCGGACGAGCCGTAGTGGTTGACGAACAGTTCGGGCTGGAAGGCCTCGGTCAGGCGCTTGAGCAGGCCGTCCGGCATCGGCGCCCCGGCGAAACCGAGCTTGCGCACCGACGAGATGTCGGCGCCATGTTTTTCGCGCCAGGCCAGCATGTCGTGATAGAGCGTCGGCACCAGGTACAGGTTGGTCACGCGTTCCTGCTCGATCGAACGGAAGGCGGCGGCGCAGTCGAACTTCGGCACGCAGACGAACAGGCCGTCGATCAGCGCCATGGCCAGCAGCGAGCGCACGCCCATCGTGTGGTACAGCGGCATGACGCCGAGGGTGCGTTCGCCGCGCCGGTACAGGTTCTGGGCGACGTGGCCGAGGGCGCCGGCGCGCTCGGCGCGGTGGCGGCGCGGCACGCCCTTCGGCTTGCCGGTCGTGCCCGAGGTGTACAGCATCAGCGAGACGTCTTCCGCTTGCGCCGCCAGGATCGGCGTCGCGGGCGGCTGCGCCAGCAGCTCGTCGAAGCCCAGCGTACCGCCGGCGACGCCGCCGACGGCGATGCGGGCCACGCCGCCGGCTGCCGGGCTGCCGGCGACCGCCGCTTCGCTCACCGCTTCATACACGAGCGCCTTGGCCCCCGAGTCGATCAAGCAGTACTCGACCTCCTCGGGCTTGGCGCGCCAGTTGAGCGGCGTGACGATGACGCCGCTGAACTGGCAGGCCCAGTGCAGCGTGGCCATTTCGATGCGGTTCTGCAGCACCACCAGCAGGTGGTCGCCGCGTTCCAGGCCAAGGGCGGCCAGGCCGGCGCAAGCGCGCTGTATGCGCTCGTACCACTCGCCATACGTAAGACGCTGCTCGCCGTCCACGACCGCCAGCGCATGGGGGCTGCGTTCGACGCTTTGCAGGAATGTGCGTCCAAGATCCAGCACGATGTTCTCCTCCGGTTGATTGCTATTCGATCTATGTGTTGAATTACGCGTTGACCAGCCTGGACTGTCCGGCGTCGCCCACGCCGGCGTGGCCCGGGCTGTCCGGCGCCAGGCCGGCGCCGTGGGGCCTGCCGAGGCGCTCGGCGGCCGTCTCCAGCACGGCCTTGACGATGTTGGTGTAGCCGGTGCAGCGGCACAGGTGGCCGGACAGCATCTCGCGTACTTCGAGCTCGCTCGGGTCCGGGTTGCGGCGCAGGTAGTCGGTGCAGGACATCATGATCCCGGCGGTGCAGAAGCCGCACTGCAGCGCGTGGTTGCGGCGGAAGGCTTCCTGCAGGTCGGACAGGCCTTCCTGGCCGGCGTTCAGCCCTTCGACGGTCTCGACCCGGCAGCCTTCGGCCTGCACCGCCAGCGTCATGCAGGAGCGCCCGGCCACGCCGTCGATGTTCACCGTGCAGGCGCCGCAGACGCCGTGTTCGCAGCCGACGTGGGTGCCGGTGGCGCCCAGGTCCTGGCGCAGGAAGTCCGACAGCAGGGTGCGCGGTTCGCAGGTGCCGCTGCGCCGTTGGCCGTTCAGGACCAGTTCGATGCGCACCACCTCGTTTTTGCGGTAGGTTTTCATGAGAGTGCCTTTTCAATCGCGGCGCGCCCCAGGTGGCGCACCAGTTGCCGCCTGAACTTGGCCGAGGCGTGGTGGTCGTCCTTGGCGCCCAGCTCCCAGGCGAAATCGTTGATCGCCGCTGCCAGGTCGTCGCCGGCGATGCGGCCCCAGGTCCGCACCGTCGGCCGGTCCGAGACGCCGCCGACGGCCAGGCGGATACTGTCGGGGCCGACCACGGCCGCCACCGCGCACATGGCGAAGTCGCCATGGCGGCCGGAGAACTCGTCGAAGGAATAGCGCACGCCCGGCTGGGCGAGCGGATAGCGCGCTTCCACCAGCAGTTCGTCCGGCGCCCGCGCCGTCATCAGCATGCCCTGGAAGAAATCGGCTGCGGCGACGGTGCGCTGGCCGCGGCGGCTGCGCAGCACCACTTCGCCCCCTAAGGCCAGCAGGGCCAGCGGCAGCTCGGCGCTCGGGTCGGCATGGGCGATCGAGCCGCACACGGTGCCGCGGTTGCGGATCTGGAAGTGCGAGATGTGCGGGAAGGCCTGGGCCAGCAGCGGCACTTCCGTGGCCAGCGTGGCGCGCCACTCGACGCTGCCCTGGGTCGCGGCGGCGCCGATCACCAGGTGCTTGCCGCTGGCGCGGACGTAGTTCAGGTCCGGCACACGCGAAATGTCGATCAGGACGCTCGGCTGGGCCAGGCGCAGATTCAGGACGGCCATCAGCGACTGGCCACCGGCCAGAATGCGCGCGTCCTCGCCGGCCTCGGTCAGCAGGGCCACGGCTTCGTCAAGGCTGGCGGGACGGGCGTAGTCGAATGCTTGCGGTTTCATCGTTGTACTCCAAACAGGGCCAGGATGCGTGCCAGCAGGCCGCGTTTCGCCGAGGGTGCGGCCACGGCAGCCCCTTTGCCGCCGGCCTCGCGGCCGAGCTGCTCGAACAGCTGGTTCAGCACGATCTTGGCGGCGCCCTCCAGCATGCGGCTGCCCACGGCGGCCACCTTGCCCGACACTTCGGCCGCGTAGTCGTAGCGCAGCAGCGTGCCGCCGTTCGATGGCTCGAGCGTGACGATGCCGCTGCCGCGCGCGCTGCCGACCGCGGACAGGCCGGAACCGGCCAAGCGCAGGCTGCGCGGCGGATCGAGTTCGGACAGCGCCACCTCGGCGGCGTAGCGCGCCTTGATCATGCCCACGCCGACACTGACGTCGGCCCGGTAGCGGTGTTCTCCCGCCGGCTCCAGCGCGTTGCAGCCGGGGATGACCTTGGCCAGCGCCACCGGGTCGAGCAGGACCCGGAACACGGCTTCGGGCGGCGCGTCGAGCAGCACTTCGCCGCGCGCGGCCAGCGCTTTGCCGCCCTTGCCGCCGCCGGCCGTTGCCGGTGCGGGCGCGGCCGGCGCCTGGCGCACCGCCGGCGAGGGCGGCGGCTCGTCGGCGCCGATCAGGTC
Organism: Massilia sp. LC238; assembly: GCF_000735635.1. Lineage (NCBI taxonomy): Bacteria > Pseudomonadati > Pseudomonadota > Betaproteobacteria > Burkholderiales > Oxalobacteraceae > Massilia > Massilia sp. LC238. Next base: position 92,155 of record NZ_JNNN01000083.1, read on the forward strand.
GACGACCTTCGAGGGCGTGAGCGGCAGTTCGACGTCCTTCAGGCCGAGCGCGTCGGCCACCGCGTTGCCGATGCACGGCGGCGTGCTCATGTTGTTGCCTTCGCCCAGGCCCTTGGCGCCCAGCGGCGTGAAGGGCGAGGGGGTCTCCATGTGGATGATCTGCGGTTCCGGCACTTCGCAGGTGGTGGGCACCAGGTAGTCGGCGAAGGTGCCGGACTGGAAGCTGCCGTCCTCGCCGTAGCGGAACTCCTCCATCAGCGCCGCGCCCAGGCCCTGGGCAAACGCGCCGCGGATCTGGCCGTCGGCCAGGGCCGGGTTCAGGATCTTGCCGGCGTCGTGGGTGGTGACGTACTTGTCGATGGTCACGCGGCCGGTGTGGCGGTCGATCTCGACGCCGCATACGTCGAACGCGAAGCCGTAGGCGGCCGAGGTGTTGACGCGGTCCTGCTCGTCCGGCGCGCCGAGCTGCGGCGCGGTCCAGAAGGCGGTTTCGCGCAGGCCCGGCTCGACGCCTTCCGGCAGCAGGCCAGGAGCCCAGTGCGGGCTGGCGGCCATGCGCAGGAAAGGCAGGGAACGTGACGGCTCGCCCTTCGCGTGCACCTTGCCGCCGGCGAAGACGACGTCGACCGGGGCCACGCCCAGCTGCGGCGCCGCCACCAGCGCGAGCTTGTCCCGGATCTTGCAGGCGGCCAGGTGGACGGTGCCTGCTACCGCCCCGGCGAAGCGGCTCGAGTAGTTGCCGGCCGCGACCGACCAGGCATCCTTCTGGGTGTCGAATTCGACGTTGACCGCGACCTGGTCCGGATCCACGCCCAGCACGTCGGCCACCACCTGGGCGCACACGGTGCGGTGGCCCTGGCCGGCGGGGGCCGAAGCGATGGTGACGTTGATGCCGCCGAGCGGGTCGATGGCCACGCTGGCCGAGGCGATGGCGCCGTTCTTCGGGCCGGCCTTGGCGCGCGCTTCCTTCGGCAGGACGGTCGTGATGTAGCCCATGTTCGAGATCGAGGGCTCGACGATCGCGGCAAAGCCGATGCCGTACAGCCGGCCTTCGGCACGGGTGCGCTTGCGCTTTTCGTACAGGGCAGCCAGACCGCCTTCGTCCTGCATCAGTTCCAGCGCGCGCTGGTAGTTGCCCGAGTCGATCAGGGCGCCGGCCGCCGCCTGGTAGGGGAAGGCGTCGGCGGGAATGAAGTTGCGGCGGTAGACCTCGAGCTGCTCCAGCCCCAGTTCGACGGCGATGCGCTGCATCAGGCGCTCGAGCTGGAAGTAGACCTGGGGCCCGCCGAAGCCGCGCACCAGGCCGGCCGGGGTCTTGTTGGTCAGCACCACGCGGTTGCGCACCGCCAGGTTCGGGATCGCATAAGCGCCGGTAAGAACGCCGTGCATGCGGTAGAAGGTGGCCGGTTCCGGCGCGCGCAGGTAGCCGCCGACGTCGTCGAACTGGTCGTACGACAGGGCCGTGATACGGCCGTCGCCTTGCACCGCGGCGCGGATGGTCGACAGGCGGTTGGTGGACGAGGTCAGGCCGCCCAGGTGCTCGAGCCGGTCCTCGACCCATTTCACGGGGGCGCCGGCCTTGCGCGAGGCCAGGCACATCAGCACCGCGTACTGGAACACCGCGTGCTTGACGCCGAAGCTGCCGCCGGAGTCGCGGAAGGTACGGTGGCGCAGCTTGTGGCCGGGCACGCGCAGCGCCAGCGCCATCACGGTGTGCAGGGAGAACGGCCCCATGAAGTTGGAGGCGACATCGTAGCCTTCTTCTTCCGACAGGTAGTCTGCGACCACCACCGCGCCTTCGATCGGGGTGCACGAGTTGCGCGGATAGTGCACCGTGAGCTCCACCGTGTGCGGCGCATTGGCGAAAGCGGTTTCCGGGTCGCCGTAGCGAAAGCTCCGGTCGCTGGCGATGTTGCTGCCGTGGCCTTCGTGCAGGATGGGAGCGTCGGGGCGGATCGCGGACTCGATCGACACCACCGGGTCGAGCTGGGTGTAGTCAACCACCAGCAGGTCGGCCGCATCCTCGGCCAGGTAGCGGGTGTCGGCGACGATCACCGCGACCGGTTCGCCCGCATAGCGCACCCGGTCCACCGCCAGCGCCCACATCTCCATCGGGGCCTTGACGCCGACCACGAAGGGTTTCGACCAGGCAGCCAGGTCGCGCCCGGTCAGCACGGCGCGCACGCCGGGCAGGGCTTCGGCGCGGCTGCTGTCGATGCCGTTCAGGACCGCATGGGCATGCGGCGAGCGCACGATGGCCGCGTGCAGGGTGCCCGGCTTGACGCCGACGTCGTCGCCGTACTGGCCGCGCCCGGTCAGGAGCGAGGCGTCCTCGATGCGCCGCATCGGGCGGCCCACGAAGGGTTGGGCCTGCTGCTGCCCAGCGACGTGAGCGGTCTTCATTTCCATGCTATCGAACTCCCGGGCGTGACGCCTGTGTTGATAATTTCAGTATAGGGAGGCAAGGTCATCACGCCTAATAGTGTTTATTGATCCGAAATATCACAATTTGTGATGCGTTCGGCGGCCTTCGGCCACTTGGGCGTCCGCATCCAGGCCGACGATCCGCCGCTCTTCCTCGCCCATGGTGGCGTGTCCGCTGCCGTGGAACAGCGTGCCCCACAGCCCCTTCCTCAGGTCGCTGGTGCCGAACAGGGCGTCGCAGATCGGGAAGGTGAGGTTGAAGTTGCGGGTGGCCATCAGCTCCGGATGGTGGTGGATGACGTGCATCCGGCGCACCGTGTTCACCAGCGGCAGGCGGTCCAGGAAAGGGCTGTCGGTCACGTGTGACAGGGTGTGCAGCGCCTCGTACATGAGGAAGTAGCCGGCCATGGTCAGCATCGCGATGTAGCCGGCGTTGGCCGACCACAGCCAGCCCACCAGCAGCGCGAATGGCAGCGCCGCCAGCACGAACATCACCGGCGCGAACGGCGGGAACAGCAATGCGCGCCACATCTTCTGTCCCTCGTACTCGAGCGTGACGTGGGTGAAGAACTGATGGTGCACCGCGCAGTGGCGCTTGTAGACCGCGTTGAAGTACTTGCTCGGGCGGTGCAGCAGGTAGCGGTGCGCCGCCCACTCGGCCCAGTTACCGAACAGGAAGATCGGCAGCGCGATCAGCCATTCCTGCCAGCGCGACGCTTCGATCTGGAACAGGCAGTAAGCGATCACGCCGCCGGTGAACAGCAGGGTGAAGCCAAGGTGCATCTCGCCCCGGTACCAGCCCGGGGTGGCGGAGACGTAGTCGTCGCGAAAACGGGCGGAACGTTCGCGGATCTTCTGGTCTTTGGCATGCATGGCGCGCTCCTTTTTCAGGTCTGGCAGCGTTCAGGACTGCGGTTCGTCGAGCTTGCCGATCGTTTCGGGCACGATCAGGGCGGCGATCAGGAACAGGACGCTGATGCCACCCAGGTAGAGTGCGAGCGACATCGGCACATCGGTCGGCAGCGGCGACGACAGCGACACCATGGTCGGCATCAGGCCGCCGATCGCGAAGCCGATGTTCCACGACAGGCCGGTGCCGGTGGCGCGGATCGCCGTCGGGAAGCGCTCGTTCAGGAAGATCAGGATCGGCGCATAGCCGATGCTGCCGAGCATGCTGAAGGCGATGACGTAGATTGCCAGCGTGAGCGTATCGGTCACGCCCGGCATGAGGAGGGCGATGGCCGGCAGCAGGACCAGGCGCACGACGCCGATCCAGATGAAGGCCTTCTTGCGTCCGATCAGGGTGCTCAGGTGCCCGGCAGCGATGGAGGCGACGATCACGCCGACGCTGCCCAGCATCAGGACGAAGCCGGCGGTCGTGGCCGGGGTGCCGGTCACCACCTTGAGGTAGGTGGGCAGGAAGCCCGAGGTCAGGTAGTAGCCGGCGCCGCCGCCGAAGGTCAGCAGAATGTTCACCAGCAGGACGTTGCGCCACTTGCCGCTGAACAGGGTGCGGACCGGATGTGCATCGGCCACCACGGTCGCCTTGCTGCGTGCCTTGGCTTCCTGCATCTTCTTGAACATGGGCGATTCTTCGAGCTTGCTGAAGATCGTGATACCCAGCACGGCGCTGATGATGCCGGTGAAGAACATCCAGCGCCAGCCCCATTCGTCGAAGGCCTCGCCCGGGAAGATCTCGGACAGGATCCAGTAGACCACCGAAGCCAGCAGGGCGCCGAGGCCGGCGCCGCCGCCGCCGATCAGGCCCGAGACCGCGCCGCGCCAGCGCGGCGCCACTGACTCGGTGCCGATGGTGTGGGTCGAGGCGACCACGCCGCCGACGAACACGCCCTGGATCAGGCGCAGGGCGATGAACAGGATCGGTGCCACCACGCCGATCTGGGCGACGGTCGGCAGCAGGCCGAAGGCCGCGGTGGAGACGCCGACGCCGATCATCGAGGCGATCATGGCCGCCTTGCGGCCCTTGCGGTCGGCGTAGGACCCGAACAGGGCCGAGCCCAGCGGCCGCATCAGCACGGTAACCCCGAACGAGGCATACACCGCCGCCAGCGACAACATCGGGTTGTCGGACGGGAAGAACAGCCGGCCGATGATCGGCGCGACGAACAACAGGATGAACAGGTCGTACAGGTCGAGCGACCAGCCGACAGTTGAGGCGACCACCGCCCTGAGCGTATGGCGGTTGCTCTCCCGCTCCGTGAATGCGACTTCATTTGTGACCACAGCCATTTTCGTCTCCTAGGGTTGAGCAGTGCCCCGGCGCTGGACAGCACCGTGCGACTGCGAACTGTTTCTGCGCCGTCTGGCGCGGCGTCAGGGATCTACGGCCAGCACGCGCTGCTGACGCATGCCGGCCCCTGGCCGGCGCGACAGGATCGCGTCGGCGATTTTTTCGGCCATCATGATGGTGGGGATGTTGGTGTTCGCCGAGGGCAGGCTGGGCATGAGCGAGGCGTCCACCACGCGCAGATTCGCCACGCCGTATACGCGGCCCTCGGAATCGGTGACGGCCTGGCGGTCATGCGCAGGGCCCATGCGGCAGGTGCCGCTGGCATGCCACACCCCGAACACGCTCTTGCGGATGAAGGCATGCAGCGCGGCCTCGTCGGCCAGCAGGGCCGCCATGCGCTGGCCGCCGGTGACGAAGCGCTCGATGATCCAGCGCCGCAGGGGCGCCGGGGTGTCGAGGCCGATGCCGAGCAGCCGCGTCAGCAGGTCGTTGGCCGGGCTCACGCGGCTGAGGGCCTTGATGCGCGGCGAGAAAGCGGCCGGGAAGAAGTCGCCGGGGTGGCGGTGCAGGTCGGTGCGCTGCAGTACCTGCGCCAGCCGGCGCACGCCGAGCGCCATGCGCTCCAGGTCGCGCTCGTCCGACAGCAGGTTCAGTTCGACTTCCGGCGCCGCCGAGGGGTCGGACGACAGGATCCGTACCTGCCCGCGCGAGTACGGCCGGTTACACCAGAGGAAGAACAACCCCAGGCGGTTGCCGAGCGCATGCCAGGCGGCGCGGGTGGCGCTCGACATGTACATGTCGCCCGGCTCGCAGCCGTCCAGCTGCGAGGAAAAGCGGGCCGCCGTCATGCTGGCGCGGCGGCGCGCCAGCGGCATGCGGAATTCCGGAGCCAGGAAGTGGCAGAAGGTGAGTGCAGGGTGGTCCTGCAGGTTGCGGCCGACGCCGGGCCGGTCGGCCACCACCGGTACGCCGAGCTCGCGCAACAGCCCGGCATCGCCGATCCCGGCGCGCTGCAGCAGCGCGGGTGATTGCAGCGCGCCCGCCGAGACGATGACTTGGCGGGCGGCGAAGCGCACCCGGTTGCCGCGCGCGTCGACGGCGATCACGCCGCTCGCCGCGCCCTGCGTCATGACGAGCTGCTCGACCCGCATGCCGGCGTGGATGCGCAGGTTGGGCCGGGCGCGCGTGGCCGCGTCGAGGTAGCCGACGGCGGTGGAGACGCGGCGGTCGTCGATGTTCGAGAATGCCGCGGGGAACAGGCCGTCGCCGAATTCGGCGTTCTGGTCGTCCAGGTAGGGCAGGCCACTGGAGCGCAGGCCTGCCGCGAAGGCGTGGCAAAAGCGCGGCCAGGCGTCGGGCATGATGCGGCGGATCGGTATCGGGCCGCTGCTGCCGTGCAGGGGCGAGTTCGGAAAGTCGAGATCGCGCTCGAGCTTGCGGAAGTAGGGCAGCACCTCATTCCAGCCCCAGCCGTCCGCCCCGTCGCGGGCCCAGCCGTCGTAGTCGCGTGGCAGGCCCCGGTTGGCGGACTGCACGTTGATGCTCGAGCCGCCGCCCATCACGCGGCCCTGTTCGTAGACCCTGGGTGCGGCGCCGGCGGTGGCGCGGGCTTTCAGCGCCGGCCAGATATAGCGCTCGCCCCAGAACAGCGGCATCGGGTAGCTGTCGAGGATTTCCGCTGGCACCGCGCCCGGCGGCGTGTCGGCGCCGGCCTCGATCAGGGCGACCCGCATGCCGGGATCGGCGGACAGGCGGTTGGCGAGCACACAGCCTGCCGATCCTCCGCCCACGATCAGGTAGTCGAAACTTTCCTGTGCCAATTCCAGATGCGCCACGTGCGTCTCCTCATGTCGTGCAGGTACGGCGGCTGCCGGGCCGCCATGTCACTGCTTATGTGACACGAGATTAACGCGAATCTGGCATCTATTCTAATAATGTCTATTTATGCGTAGTATCACTTAATCTGATGGATGAGCTGGAGTGCCCGACGATGAACTGCCCGGCCTCGGCGATGATGCGCGCGGGCTGGTCGCGGTGCGGGGAGTGTCCGCAGTCGGGCAGGATCGCCAAGTGCGTGTGCGGAGCCAGGCGCTGGATGCCGCGTACCTGCTCGAGCGTGCCGTATTCGTCGCCTTCGCCCTGGATCGCCAGTACCGGCACGCTGATCTTCGCCACCTCGGCGCGGATATCCCAGTCGCGAAAAGCCGGGTCGAGCCAGATATCGTTCCAGCTGCGGAAGGCCGAATCGACGTCGAGGTGATACGGCGCCAGGCGTTCGCGCAAGTGCCCAAGCAGCCAGGCTTCGCGCGCCTGGCGGATCGACGCCAGGCCGATTTCCTCGACCATGATGTGGGGAGCGGCGACCACGATCCCGCTCAGGTCCGCGCCATGGCGGGCGGCGTGCAGCAGCGCGATCGAGGCGCCGTCGCTGTGGCCGAACAGCCAGGGACGGTCAATGTCCAGTTTGGCCAACAGCGCCGGCAGCACCACTTCGGCCTCGTGATGCAGGAAGTCCCGGGTCTGCGGCTCGTCGGGTCGACGCGGGGTGGAGCGGCCGTAGCCGTAACGCGAGTACACGAGGCCGCGCAGGCCGTTGGCCCGGCAGAAGCGGTCCGGGAAATCCTTCCAGAGCGCAACCGAGCCCAGGCCCTCGTGCAGGAAGACGACCGGCGGGTAGCTGGAATCGGCGTCGCCGACCCAGTCGATTTCGAGCCGTATCCTGCGGTCGCGCCAGGGGAGGTCGACCAAGGCGGGGGGCGCTGTCGTTGGTGTAGTCGGCGTGTGCGTCATCTGTGGCTGGCATTGGGCGTGGAACAAGGCCGCCATGCTACACCGTTCTCGCGCGATCGCGCGCCCGAGGCGGAGTGAAAGATGAAGCGACAGCTTGCGCGATTGGGCGGCGGGAACAACACCAGGCGCACAGTGCAGTATGCTATCCCTTTTCTGCATCACATCAAGAAAGAGGAACCCATGAGCACTGAGAGCAGCCTCGGCGCAAACGTCGACAGCCAACTGCGCACCGACGCGCTGGAATACCACCGCAACCCCGTACGCGGCAAGATCGAGGTAGTGGCCACCAAGCCGCTGTCGAACCAGCGCGACCTGTCGCTGGCCTATTCGCCCGGCGTGGCCTATGCCTGCGAAGAGATCGTCGCCGACCCCAGCACCGCCGCCGACTACACCTCGCGCGCCAACCTGGTGGCCGTGATCAGCAACGGCACCGCGGTGCTCGGCCTGGGCAACATCGGCCCGCTGGCATCCAAGCCGGTCATGGAGGGCAAGGGCTGCCTGTTCAAGAAATTCGCCGGCGTCGACGTGTTCGACCTGGAGCTGGCGGAGAACGATCCGGACAAGCTGGTCGACGCCATCGCCATGCTCGAGCCCACCGTCGGCGGCATCAACCTCGAGGACATCAAGGCGCCCGAGTGCTTCTACATCGAGAAGAAGCTGCGCGAGCGCATGAACATCCCGGTCTTCCATGACGACCAGCACGGCACCGCGATCATCTCGAGCGCGGCCCTGCTCAATGCCTTGAAGGTGGTGGGCAAGGACATCGGCGCGGTCAAGCTGGTGGCCTCCGGCGCCGGGGCGGCGGCGATCGCCTGCCTCGACATGATGGTGAGCCTGGGCGTGAAGCAGGAAAACATCTTCGTTACCGACTCGAAGGGCGTGATCTGGCAGGGGCGCGAAGCCAACATGGAAGCCAACAAGGCGCGCTATGCCCAAAACACAGAAGCGCGCACGCTGGGTGACATCGTCAAGGACGCCGACGTCTTCCTGGGCTGCTCGACCGCCGGCGTGTTGACTGCCGAGGTGGTCAAGACCATGGCGGACAAGCCGGTGATCCTGGCCCTGGCCAATCCGGAACCGGAAATCCGCCCGGAAGTGGCCAAGGCCGCGCGTCCCGACTGCATCATCGCCACCGGCCGTTCGGACTACCCGAACCAGGTCAACAACGTCCTGTGCTTCCCCTACATCTTCCGCGGCGCGCTGGACTGCGGCGCCACCCGCATCACCGACGAGATGAAGCTGGCCTGCGTGGGCGCGATCGCCCAGCTGGCCGAGGCCGAAGCGAACGACACCGTTGCAGAAGCCTACGCCGGCCAGGACCTGAGCTTCGGTCCCGACTACATCATCCCGAAGCCCTTCGATCCGCGCCTGATGGCGGCCATCGCTCCGGCCGTCGCCGCTGCGGCCGCGGCGTCCGGTGTCGCCGCGCGCCCGATCGCCGACATGGACGCCTATCGCGCGCGCCTGGGCGAGATGATCTACCACACCGGCTTCTTCATGAAGCCGGTGTTCGCCAAGGCCAAGGCCAGCCCGCGCCGCGTCGCCTATGCCGAAGGCACCGACCAGCGCGTGCTGCGCGCGGTGCAGACCGTGGTCGACGAAGGCCTGGCCAAGCCGGTGCTGATCGGCGAGGCGCAAGCGGTCGAGCAGGCGGTCAGGCAGTCCGGCCTGCGCCTGGCGCGCGGCGTCGATTACGAGCTGGCCGAACCGGATGGCAGCGGCGACGCCACCCTGCAGGGCACGCGCCTGCTGCAGTCGGGCCAGGTCGATGCGCTCATCTGCGGCATGGCGGGCAGCTACGACAGCCACCTGGCGCATGTGCGCGAGGTGATCGGCACGGCGCCCGGCACGGATGTACTGGCCGCGATGAACGCCCTGGTGCTGGACAAGATGACCCTGTTCATCACCGACACCTACGTCAACGACAGCCCGTCGGCGCAGGAACTGGCGGACATCACGCGCCTGGCCGCCACCGAACTGCGCCACTTCGGTCTGGAGCCCAAGGCGGCGCTGCTGTCGCATTCGATCTTCGGTTCCTCGGAGCGTCCCTCGGCGCGCAAGATGCGCGAAGCGCGCGAACTGCTGGCGACCAGCGCGCCGGACCTGGCCCTGATCGGCGAGGTGCACGGCGACGCCGCGCTGTCGGAAGAGATCCGGCGCCTGTACCAGCCGGCGGGCGAGGGCGCCGGTGGCTTTGCGGGCAGCGCCAACCTCCTGGTGATGCCCTCGCTGGACGCCGCCAACATCCTGTTCAACGTCCTGAAGGTCGCCGCAGGCAAGGGCGTCACTGTCGGCCCGATCCTGCTCGGTGCAGCCAAGCCCGTGCACATCCTGAGCCCGAGCGCGACCGTGCGCCGGGTCGTCAACATGACCGCGCTCGCGGTGGCAGCGGTGCGTTAAACCCTGCAATCCACGCGCCGGGTTCTCCGGTGCGTGTTCTCCAGCTTCTTTTCGTTGCTCGCAACCATTTTGTAACCTATACTGGTTGCGCTAACATTACGTGCACGAAAGGAAGTCGGATGCGTTTCGGTCTCGCAGCGTGGGCGGCCCTTGGCCTGTCCTGCGCAATCAACGCCGCGGCAGGCGAATACAGGAACCCGGTCATCCCGGGATTCAACCCCGACCCCAGCATCTGCCGGGATGGCGAGGATTACTACGTCGCCACCAGCACCTTCGAGTACTTCCCCGGGGTGCCGATCTACCATAGCAAGGACCTAGTCAACTGGCGGCTGCTAGGGCACGCGCTCGAGCGCCCGAGCCAGCTTCCGCTCGCGGGCCAGAAAAGCTCCATGGGCATCTTCGCCCCGACCCTGCGCTGCGGGAACGGCCACTTCTACATGATCACCACCAACGTGGCGGGCGGCGGCAACTTCATCGTCCACGCCACCAATCCGGCCGGTCCCTGGTCGGAGCCGGTCTGGATCAAGGACGTGCAGGGGATCGATCCCTCGCTGTTCTTCGACGACGACGGCAAGGTCTACCTCACTTACCAGGACGGCGGCGAACGTGGCGGCATCGGCCAGGTCGAGATCGACGTCGCCACCGGCCAGCTGAAGGGCGAGCCGCGCCGCATCTGGAACGGTACCGGGGGCGTCTGGCCCGAAGGGCCGCACCTGTACAAGATCAACGGCTGGTACTACCTGCTGCATGCCGAAGGCGGCACTTCCTATGGCCACGTGGTCATCCTGGCGCGCTCGCGCTCGCCCTGGGGACCTTTCGAGGGCGCGCCGGATAATCCGATCCTGACCCACCGCGACCGCCCGGACCTGCTGCTGCAGGCGCTCGGCCACGCCGACCTGGTGCAGACGCCGGAGGGCAAGTGGTTCATGGTGCTGCTGGGGGTGCGCCATCTGAAGCACAAGCACCACCTGGGCCGCGAAACCCTGCTGGCGCCGGTCGAATGGACCCAGGATGGCTGGCTCAAGATCAATGGCGGCGCACCGCTGCTCGAGAAGGTAGAGGCGGCGGGATTGCCGGCGCCGCATCCTTGGCCGGCGAGCGCGGCGCGCGAGGAATTCGGCGCGCGCAAGCTGGGCGGCGAGTGGATCTTCCTGCGCGGGCCGGCCCAGGACCTGTGGTCGCTGTCCGAGCGGCCAGGCTTCCTGCGCCTGAAGGGCAGCAAGCTGTCGCTGGCGGACATCGGCACCCCGGCTTTCGTTGGCAAGCGCCAGGCGCACCTGGACCTGCGCGCTTCCACGCTGCTCGACTTCACGCCGCGCGCCAAAGGCCAGCAGGCCGGGCTGGCGCTGCGCATGAACGAGGACAACCACTACCAGCTGCTCGTCGCCGGAACCGGCAAGGGGCGCGTGATCCGGCTGGTCACCCGGGTCAAAGGCGTGAGCACCGTGGTGCGCGAAGCGCCCCTCGGCGCGGGCAAGGTGGAGCTGAGCGTGCGCGCCAGCCCGGAGCGCTACGTGTTCGGCTACCGCATCGGCGGCCGCGAAGTCGCGGACTTCGGCAGCGCGCCCACCGCGCCGCTCAGTTCCGAGGACGCGGGCGGCTTCACCGGGGTGGTGCTCGGCATGGTGGCGAACAGCGGCGACGGCGCGCCCATGCCGCCGGCCGATTTCGACTGGTTCGACTACCGGCCGTCCGACGGCAAGAAATAATCATCAAGCCGCCGGCCGACGCGCCGGCGGCAGCAGCACACAACAAGAAATCAATCAGGAGACATCATGCATCGCAAGAACCACGCCGCCGCCGCGGCGCGCACCGCCCTGGTCGCGGCCATTGCCGCCGCCTTCCCGCTGTTCACCCCCGGCGCCTTCGCCGCGCCCGAGCCGGCCGAGCCGGCCCAGAAGCCCTGGCTGGATGCTTCCCTGGACGCCGACCAGCGCGCCCGCCTGGCCGTGCAGGCCATGACCCAGCAGGAGAAGCTGCGCTGGGTGTTCGGCTATTTCGGTCACGATTTCGGCAAGAGCAAGAAGCATCCCGATGCATTGCCTCAGTCGGCCGGCTACATCCCGGGCACGCCGCGCCTGGGTCTGCCGGCATTGTTCGAGACCGACGCCGGCCAGGGCGTGGCCTCGCAGTCCGGCCCGAACGTGCGCGAGCGCACCGCCTTGCCGTCCGGCCTGAGCACCGCCTCGACCTGGGACCCGAAGCTGGCCTACGCGGGCGGCGCCATGATTGGCTCGGAGGCGCGCGCCTCCGGCTTCAACGTCATGCTGGCAGGCGGCGTGAACCTGCAGCGCGAGCCGCGCAACGGCCGCAACTTCGAATACGCGGGCGAGGATCCGCTGCTGGCCGGCACCATGATCGGCCAGGCGATCAAGGGCGTGGAATCGAACCGGATCATCTCGACGCTCAAGCACTTCGTGCTGAACGACCAGGAAACCGGCCGCAACGAGCTCGATGCGCGCATCGACAAGGCGGCGCTGCGCATGTCCGACCTGCTGGCGATGGAGCTGGCGCTGGAGCAGTCCGACGCCGGCTCGGTGATGTGCGCCTACAACCGCCTCAACGGTCCGTATACCTGCGAACATCCATGGCTGCTGACCGAGGTGCTCAAGCGCGACTGGGGTTTCAAGGGGTATGTCATGTCCGACTGGGGCGCCACCCACAGCACCGTGGCCGCCGCCAACAGCGGCCTGGACCAGCAGTCCGGCCAGGAATTCGACAAGTCGCCGTACTTCGGCGGCGCGCTGCAAGAAGCCGTCAAGACCGGGGCCGTGCCGCAAAAGCGCCTGGACGACATGGTCACCCGCATCGTGCGCACCATGTTCGCCAAGGGCGTGGTCGACAACCCGCTCAAGCCGGGCGCCGCGATCGACTTCGCCGCCAACGGCGCGGTCAGCCGCCAGACGGCGGAAGAGGGCATGGTCCTGCTCAAGAACGAAGGCCGCATCCTGCCGCTCGCGAAAACCGTGCGCACGATCGCCGTCATCGGCGGCCACGCGGATGCCGGCGTGCTCTCGGGCGGCGGCTCGTCCCAGGTGTACCCAGTGGGCGGCATCGCGGTCAAGGGCTTGTTGCCGGCCACCTGGCCGGGTCCGGTGGTGTACTACCCGTCCTCGCCGCTGCGCGCGATCCAGGCCCAGGCCCCGAATGCCAAGGTGGTGTTCGACGACGGCCGCGACCCGGCCCGCGCCGCGCGCGTGGCCGCACGGGCCGACGTCGCCCTGGTCTTCGCCAACCAGTGGATCGGCGAGGCCAACGACGCCCAGACGCTCGCGCTGCCGGACGGCCAGGAAGAGCTGATCACCTCGGTGGCCGGCGCCAACGGGCGCACCGTGGTGGTGCTGCAGACCGGCGGACCGGTCACCATGCCCTGGCTGGCGCGCGTTCCTGCCGTGCTGGAAGCCTGGTATCCGGGCACCAGCGGCGGCGAGGCGATCGCCAACGTGCTGTTTGGCGCGGTCAACCCATCCGGCCACCTGCCGGCCACCTTCCCGCAAGCCGAGCAGCAGCTGCCGCGCCCGAAACTGGATGGCGACCCGAAGAACCCCGAGCTGCAGTTCGCCGTCGACTACCACGAGGGTGCGGCGGTCGGCTACAAGTGGTTCGACCTGAAGGGCTACAAGCCGCTGTTCCCGTTCGGGCACGGCCTGTCCTACACCACCTTCGCCTACTCCGGCCTGTCCGGCCAGGTCAAGGATGGCCGCCTGCACGTGCGCTTCAAGGTCACCAACACCGGCATCGTGGCCGGCAAGGACGTGCCGCAGGTGTACGCGTCGCCGCTCGCGACCAAGTGGGAGGCGCCGAAGCGCCTGGCTGCCTGGAGCAAGGTCGCCCTGCAGCCGGGCGAGACCAAGGAAGTCGAGGTCGCCGTAGAGCCGCGCCTGCTGGCGATGTTCGACGAGAAGTCGCGCACCTGGCGCCGCCCGAAAGGCAAGATCAAGCTAATCCTGGCCGAAGACGCCTCCGCCGCCAACGCCACCAGCGTGACCGTCGACCTGCCTGCCAGCACGCTGGACGCTCGCGGCCGCGCACGCTGACACCAGGGGAGACGCATGCGACAACTCATCCTCTCCGCCGCCTTGCTGGCGCAAGCGGCGCCAGGCCTGGCCGCGGAAGCGCCACGCCTGCAACTGGACAGCCTGTTCCAGGACCACATGGTCTTCCCACGCCAGGGGGCGGTGGTGTCGGGCCGCGCAGGCGCCCGCGAGCACATCACCGTGAGCGGCTTCGGCGGTAGCTGGAAGACCACCGCCGACGCCGCCGGACGCTTCTCTGTTACCTTGCCGAGCCTGCCCGCGGGACGCACCGATACCCTCGCGGTCGCGAGCAGCAGCGGCCAGCGGGTGAATCTGGGCGACGTGCTCACCGGCGACGTCTTCCTGTGCTCGGGCCAGTCGAACATGCAGCTCACTGTCAACCGCGCCCTGAATGCGGACACCGTGATTGGCACGTCGACGAATCCGGACCTGCGCATGGCGACGGTCGCCGTCGATCCTCAGCCGGCGCCGCTGGCGCGGCTGGCAAGAGAAGTGGCGTGGCAGTCGGCGTCGCCCAAGACCGTCGCCGACTGGTCGGCCACCTGCTACTTCTTCGGCAAGGAACTGCAGCGCAAGATCAAGCTGCCGGTCGGCCTGGTCCATGCCTCGCTGGGCGGTTCGAACCTGACGGCCTGGCTCTCGCCGGCGGCCTCGCTTCCTGACTATGCACGCCAGCAGGAACTGCTGGCGCTGTACGCGAAGGACCCGGCCAAGGCCAGCATCGCCTTCGGCAAGGAGGTCGAAGCCTGGTGGCAGGCGTCCGGCGGCCCGGGGCGGCCCTGGACTACCTCTGCGGCGGACCTGGCGGCGTGGAAGGTGGCGCCCGATGTTGCCAAGAACTGGGAGAACTGGGGTGTGCCCGAGCTGTCGGGCTACGACGGCAGCATCTGGTACGGGGCGACCGCCCGTTTGACGCCGGCGCAGGCGGCGCAGGCCGCGACGCTCGAACTCGGCCTGATCGACGAGGTCGACACCACCTGGGTGAACGGTAAGCCGGTCGGTTTCACGGCGGGCGCCGGCACCGCGCGCGCCTATCCGCTGGCAGCCGGCACGCTCAAGGCGGGCGACAACACGATCGTGCTGAACGTGCTCGACCTGTGGAGCTACGGCGGCATGTACGGCGACCAGCCGCGCCAGTTGCGCCTGGCCGACGGCTCGGTGCTGCCCTTGACGGGCTGGCGCTGGCAGATGCCGCCGAGCGCGAACCGCTATCCGCCGCGCGCGCCCTGGGATGCCATGGCCGGGGTCAGCGTGCTCTCGAACGGCATGATCGCGCCGCTGGGGCGCTTTCCCTTCAAGGGGGCGCTCTGGTACCAGGGCGAGAGCAACGTCGGCTCGCCTTACCAGGGCCTGCTGGCGCGCCTGTTCAAGGACTGGCGCGGCCAGTTCGGGAATGGCATGGCTGTCGGCGTGGTCCAGCTGGCGAACTTCGGCGCGCGTCCGACGCAGCCGGTCGAATCGGGCTGGGCGCAGCTGCGCGAGGAGCAGCGCCGCGCGGTGCTGGCCGATGCGAACGCCGTGCTGGCGACGGCGATCGACCTGGGCGATCCAACCGACATCCATCCCACCAACAAGCAGGGCGTCGGCGAGCGGCTGGCGCGCGCGTTCGGGGTCAAGCTGTATGGGCAGCCGGGCAGTGTCAACGGACCGATGGTAAAGTCGGCCAGCGCGCAGGGAGACGGGGTGGCAGTCGATTTCGATGGGGTCGAAGGGGCGCTGGTCGCTTATGGCGCCGCCGGGCCGATCGGTTTCGAGGTCTGCACGGATGGCGGTTGCCGCTGGACCGAAGCCCGTGTCGCCGGAACCCGGGTCGTGCTGCCCGCAGCCGCCGATGCGAAGAAGATCCGCTATTGCTGGGGCGACGCGCCGACCTGTACGCTCTACGACAGCAAGTCCGGCCTGCCGGCGCTGCCTTTCGAGATGGATGTCAAACGCTGAGGACGCTTACTGTGGCGAACTGAAGAAGTTCGCCATAACCACCCGATCTCGCAATAAACGCGGTGCTCAGGGCTTCTGAAACACAATCGCATGCTGGAGCGGCAGCGATGTGATGCTGCGTTCCCACTTCAAGCCATGCGCCGTGGCTTCACGCCGTACCTGCCGCTCGCTCATCTTATGCAGCGGCTTGATCGCGACCGATGGATCCTCGGCCCGATATTCGACGAAGACGACGCGCCCGCCCGGCTTCAGGGCGTCGACTATGCTGTCGAGGACCTCCGCAGGATAAGCGAGCTCGTGATAGACATCGACCATGATTGCCAGGTCGACGCTGGCCGGGGGCAGTTTGACAGTGGTTTCGTTGCCTAGCACCGAGACCACATTGCGCACGCCGCGTTTTGCCATCTGGCTGTCGAGCATGCGAATCATTTCCGGCTGGACGTCGACTGCATATACCCGCCCGCCGGGTCCGACCTGTTTCGCCAGCTGCCAGGTGTAGTAGCCGGTGCCAGCGCCGATGTCGGCCACCGTCATGCCCGGCGCCAGCGCCAGTTCGCGCAGAAGCAATTCCGGCCGCTCTTCGCGTGCCCGACTTTCGCGCTCGAGCCATTGGGCGCCCTCCCATCCCATCACGCCGGCGATCTCGCGGCCCATGTAGCGCTTGCCGATGCCATCCGGGCTCCGGGCGACGCGTTCATAACGGGTATCGGCGCCCGCTGCCTGTACCGCAGCATCGCTACTGGCGGATGACAGCGACGCAAGAGCTGACAGGCAAGCCAGCAGGATGGGTAGCGTACGGTGAGTGTGCAAGCTGCGGAAGTTGCGCAAGCGAATGCGGAGCATGATCGGTTCCCGTATTGAGGCGCTGCCTGCGAGGACGCCTCCAGGCTTGCCGTGAATGGACAGGATCAGTGTAGTAGCCTTGGCTGCGGACGCGCGTTCGCTACAGCGGACTTTCCTGCTTATGTTGCGTTGACTGAGTGGGGCTGCGGATAGGATTGACTGTTTAACGCTAGTTATGAGTTGGAGAGCTGTTATCGTTTTTAACCGCTCATGCTGAATCTAGTGGCTGAAACAACGTGGATATTGAGGGGTTGCTCCGTGTCGAATGTGTCGTTCGTGCCAGTCTGCGATTTTTTTGTCCTTGCTACCTGCTATGCTGAGGTCAACGGTCGCCTTCGGCCATAAGCGGACCTTAGCTACTCAAGCCAGACCTTGGAAAACACATGAACAAACAAAGCAATACTTCTGAGGTCCAGATTTCTCTAAGCGCTGACGAAGCACTGGTCTTGTTTGAATTTCTCAGCCGCTTTGACGAGTCGAACGAATTGACGATTGTTGACCAAGCGGGGGAGCGGGCACTCTCGAATTTGCTCGGACCTCTCCAGAAGCAGCTTGTGCCTCCGTTCCAGCAAGATTATGTGGAACAGTTACAGCAGGCGCGGAACAGGTTGCGCGACGATTTCGCGTAAACCGACGTGTCCGCTTTGGGTCGGCTCCTGCCCTTCGTGACGTCTACGTCCATCGGCGCGCAGGTCCGAAGAATGTCTGGACATTGTGTAGCGACCGGCAGCACCTAGATTGGAAGACGATGCCGCTGGCAAATCACGGGAAATATTGGCTGATACCGAGTTTTTGCAGAGACGACCGGCCCGCCTGTTATGTGTGCAAGCGTCGGATAAATGTGCGGTGACAGCCGGGAACATGCGATTTTTAGCTCGATGCGCTCGAGTGCGCCACGGCGCCGTCGTAATCCGCCCCCGGCGAGCCCAGGAGCGCCAGATGCGGGATAATAGATGGGCGCTCAGTGCGCTGCCATCACCTCCTTGCGCCACCAGTCCTCGACCATCTGCTTCTCGTGCGAGTACATCTCGTGGGGATAACGATTAACTCCCATCAGGTAATTCGGATTGGACAGCTTGGCTTCCCCGGTGCGCACTGCCTTCCCGTCCTGCTCGATGGTGTAGCGCAAGTGCAGACGCGGCCAGTCGGCGCGGCCCTTCAGCACGCGCACATCACGAATCGCCACGCGCGGGAACTCGTCCCCGGCCAAGTCGATATCGAGCATCTCGACCTTCAAGTTTTGCCCCGCCGGCAACTGTTTCGACAGGTTCGCGAAATGCTCGCTAAAGTGCCACTCCATGTTTTCCCGGTCGATAACCGAGCGCGGCACGTCCGCCATGTTTGCAGGATGGGCGAACGTCACGATCGCTTCGGCCGATGCATTCAATGAAACGATCGTCACCGCCACTGCCAGCGCGCCCTTGTAGATGAGCTTATTCATTACCAACCCCTTTGCGTGTTCCTATTCATCCAATCGATGAATATACGCTTATTTGGAGGCGTCGGTTTCATTCACAATGCCCGCGCTTTGTAGAAGTCCTGCGAGAGGTTCATGAAGACCTGGTACTTTGGCGTGTTGAGCAGATTATCACTGCACACCGTCACTCAAGGGGAAATCCCGGAGCTAGCCGGCGCTTTTATGCGCGAGATCGGCGAAAGTCTGTGTCAAGGCAAGGACCAAGCATAGTGAGCTCAGCCTGGAACGTCGCAAGATCGCCTAAATGTCCGCTTCGGGTCGAACGCAGTCTCTGCACTAGGAGAGAGGAGGATTCATCCGATGAAGTTCGCATGCGCGCTTAAACGAGCCTTTGCTGCCGCAACGCGCTCAAAACGCCTGACGCCGCAGCGTGATCCGCGTCAGCTCTGCAGGCACGCCAAGCCGAAGCGCGAAGCCCGGCCACAGCGCCGTGCCATTGTTCAGGTACAACGTCATGCCGTCGACCTCGTAGCGGCCCGAGACGAAGCCATTGTTCGCCCGAGCCACCACCCGATCGAGCCCGAGGATCATGCCGCCGTGCGTGTGGCCGGACAATTGCAGCGCGACGCCTCGGCTGGCCGAAAAGCGGGCATTCCTGGGCTGGTGGTCGAGCAGCACGACCGGCACGCCGCTTGGTGCGCCGCGCAGCGCCGCATCGAGGTCGGGCGCGGGAGCGCCGGTGCGCGCGGCAGTCACGTCGTTCACGCCGGCGAGCACCAGTTGGCCGCTACCTCGCTTGACGATGGTATGGCGATTGTCCAGAGGCCTCATGTTGAGCCCGGCAAAATACGCCATCCATGCGCTGTGGCCAAAAAAGTACTCGTGATTACCGGGAATGACCCAGACGCCGTCCCGGGCGCGCAAGTCACGCAGCGCGGCCACGTCGGCTTCGCGCTCCGCGACATTCCCATCGATGAGGTCACCGGTGATGACGATCAGGTCCGCCCCGAGCGCATTGGCATCATCGACGAGCTTGCGTGTCCATGCTGCATCGAACAGGCGACTGATGTGCAGGTCGGTCAGGTGCAGCACCCGATAACCGTCGAATTCGCGTGGCAAGTCCTTCACTGCAATCTCTACGTCCTTCAGCGGCGGCGGCTTGATCGCCTGCATGACGCCGAGCGCGGCCAGCAGCATGGCCGTGATGCCGATCGCGCCGCGCAGGCGCGCAGGGATGGGCACGCGGCGGCGCCGGACCAGTGCGAGCACCAATGCGCCAACATCGAGCACGAGCTGGAACACAGCCAGCAGCAACATGGCGCCAAACGCCCAGTTGAACAGGATGATGAGGGATTTCGGAAATTCCGGCGAAAAGACGCTGCCGGAAGAGAAGCGCGACCACAGGTGATACTGCGAGGCCAGCGCCAACAGCACCGCGCCAGCCAGCTTGGTGCGTCCGGCCAAGGGCAAGGGCAATAGCCAGCGTATCAGCACGACCACGCAGGGCAAACTGAACATCAGATGAAACATCAGCTGCGCTCCATTCGCATCGAGTTGCGGCTGGAGTCGGCCGGATTGCCGTGCGGGGGCGTGGTGGCGCCCCAAGATAGTGCGAGGTAAATACCCATCGTGCCTTGTGTCCGTGCTGTCGAACACGCGAGCATAACGTAGATTGCGTGAAGGCATGGGCACCGGAGTGATTCGGCACCGTTCGAAAGCAAAAAGACGGCCGGGCGCACGGGCCCGGCCGTTGCGCCACTCAGGCGGCGGGGTGGGGCGAACCGGCCGGCGGCACACCGTCCTCCTGCACGGCGGCGGCAGGCTGGCTGCCGTCATCGTGGTGGAAGGGCGCGAACCAGGTCGCCAGGAAGGACGGGATGGTCGCCACCATCACGAACGTGAAGTAAGCGACGTAGCCCATCATCTCCTGCAGGTGGCCGCTAACCACGCCCGTCACCATGCCGCACAGCCCCATCAGGCCGGTGCCGAAGGCATAGTGGGTGGTGGTGTACTTGCCCGGGGCCAGCTGCTGCATCAGGTAGATCATGAAGCCCACGGCGCCGAAGCCGAAGAAGAACTTCTCGATGACGACGCCGGCCGTGATGGCCAGCAGGCTGTCCGGCAGGTAGATGCTCATCAGGAGGAAGGTCACGTTCGGGATATTCACCGCGCAGCACAGCACGAACAGGGTCGACTTCAGGCCGCGCCGCGCCACGTACCAGCCGCCCAGCAGGGAGCCGAGCAGCACCGCGGCCAGGCCGTAGGTGCCGTAGATCAGGCCAAGCATCTCATTCGACAGTCCCAGCCCACCCTTGGAGGCCGGGTCGACCATGAAGAAGGGACCGATCTTCTCCAGGAAGCCGATGCTGAGCCGGAACAGGAAGGCGAAGGCGATCATCTTCCAGATGTCGCGCTTCTGGAACAGGGTGACGAAGGCATCCACCAGGATGCGGCCGGCGTCGCGTACGCTCGACGGCGTGTCCGCGGCGCGCGCCCCTTCCGGCATCGCGCGCGCGTGCCACAGCGCCATCAGGAGGGTCAGCCCGCCGACCAGGAAGAAGATGATGCGCCAGGACTCGACCCAGTCAAGGCCGAAGACCTTGGGATCGTGGCCGAACACGTTGCTGTGCAGGTAGCCGCTGAGGTACACCATGCCGCCCGCGGCGACGATCGGGCCGATGTTCCAGGATAGGCTCTGGATGCCGCAATACAGCGACTGGGCGCGCGCGTCGAGCGAGGTGACGTAGACGCCGTCGCTGGCGATGTCCTGGGTAGCGCCGATGAAGGACAGCGCGAAGAATGCCGCCATCAGGATGCCCATGTAGCCGGGCAGGCCCAATGCCAGGCCGACCCCGGCGAAACCGAGCCCGATCGCCACCTGCGCGCACAGCACGAAGAACTTCTTGGTGCGGTACATCTCCACGAACGGCGCGAACAGCGGCTTGATCGTATACGCCAGGATCAGGAGGCTGGAGTACTGCGCGGCCCGGCCGTTGTCCATGCCCAGGTTCTTGAACATGATGGCGGTGACGCTGGTGAGCATCACGTAACCTAGCGCCATCGTGAAGTAGCCGCTCGGCACCCACAGCAGCGGGTGGCGGCTGCGCTCAAGCGTGCCCATGCTGCACCTCCATCGCCGCTTGCGGCAAGCCGTGACCGGACGGACGCGCATCCAGGTGTTCCGCCAGCATCGCGGCGGCGCCACCCAGGGCCGGGTAGGGTGCATGGATCACGAAGCAGGGAATGCGCGCGGCAAAGCTTGAGAAGCGCCCCTTGTTCTCGAAGCGGGCGCGAAAAGGAGAGCGCGCGAACCATTCGCCCAGGCGCGGCACCACGCCGCCGCCGATGTAGATGCCGCCGCGCGCGCACAGGGTCACGGCGAGGTTGGCCGCCACGGTGCCGAGCATGCCGCAGAAGCTGTCGAGGGTATCGACGCACAGCGGATCGCTGCCATCGAGTGCCCGTTCGACGATGACGGCCGGCTCCAGCGGCGCGGGCTCGAGGCCGGCGCGTGCCCGCAGCGCATCGTGGATCAGCGCCAGGCCGGGCCCGGAGACCAGGCGTTCGGCCGAGACGTGGTCCCAGCGCTGCCAGCAGTAGGCCAGGATGTCCTGTTCGCGGCGGTCGGCGGGCGAGAAGGCCACGTGGCCGCCTTCGCTTTGCAGGACGGTCCAGCGCCCGTGCGCGGGCAGCAGGCCCGCCACCCCGAGGCCGGTGCCGGCGCCGACCAGGCCGATCGCGCCGTCCAGCGCCGGGGCGCCGCCGCCCACCTGCACCAGCTCCGAGGCGGCCAGCTGCGGCAGCGCCATCGCCAGCGCGGCGAAGTCGTTCACCGCCAGCAGCGTCTCCAGCCCCAGTTCGGCGCGCGCCGCCTGCAGCGAGAACTCCCAGCAGTGGTTGGTCATCTTGACATGGTCGCCTTCGACCGGGTTGGCGATGGCGATCACCGCATGGCGCACCGGCGCCGCGGGCGTGCGGTGGCGTTCCAGGTAGGCGCGCGCGGCGTCCTGGAAGCGCGGGTAGTCGGCGCAGGCCAGGGTCCCGGTCGCTTCGATCGAGCCCGGGCCGCGCTCCAGGGCGAAGCGTGCGTTGGTGTCGCCGATGTCGGCCACCAGGCGCGGTCCGTCCCGGTATTGTTCGTCGTTCATTGTCTCCTCCGTGTTTCTTTTTATTTGCCTGCCATGCGCGTCATGCCGCGCGGCGCTGCCCGCGCTGGGCCGCGACGAAGTCGCGGTACCAGTGGGCGCTGGCCTTCGGCGTGCGCTGCTGCGTAGCATAATCGACGTGGTAGATGCCGAAGCGCTTGGCGTAGCCCGAGTTCCACTCGAAATTGTCCATCAGGCTCCACATGAAATAGCCGCGCACGTCCACGCCGGCGTCCATGGCCGTCTTCAGGGCCGCCAGGTGCTGCTCGACGAAGCGGATCCGGACGCTATCGTTCACCTGGCCCGCCTCGACGCGGTCGGGCGAGGCCATGCCGTTCTCGGTGATGTAGATGGGTGGCAGAGTATATTCATCCTTGAGCTTGAGGAGAAGCTCGGTCAGGCCCTGCGGGTAGATTTCCCAGCCCATGTCGGTGGTTCCCAGCACGGCCGGCGCCGTGCGCGGCGGCGTCTCGGCGCTCGCGTAGTGGCGGAAGTAGTAGTTCACGCCCAGGAAGTCGAGCGGACCCTGGATGATGTCGAGGTCGCCCTCCGCGACCTGGGGCGCGTCGGCGCCGTGCGCGCGCAGCGCCAGTTCCGGGTAGCGGCCCTTCAGGATCGGGTCCATGAACCACTGCACCGAGCGCGCCCACTCCAGCTCCGCCAGCGCGCGGTCCGCCTCGCTGTCGGTGGCCGGGTCCGAGGTCCACTGGTTCAGCACGATGCCGAGCGCGGCGCGCGGACCCGAGGAGCGCATCGCGCGCATCGCCAGGCCATGCGAGAGCAGCAGGTGGTGCGATACCTGGATCGCCTGCCTGGCGTCGGTGACGCCGGGGGCGAACTGCGAATTGCCGTAACCCAGGTTGGCGGTGCACCAGGGTTCGTTGTGGGTCGCGATGCTGGCCAGGCGGTCGCCGAAGCGGCGCGCCACTTCCTCCGCATAGTCGGCGAAGCGGTAGGCGGTGTCGCGCGCGAGCCAGCCGCCCTCGTCCTGCAGGCCTTGCGGCAGGTCCCAATGGTACAGGGTCAGGTGCGGCGCGATGCCTTTTTCCTGCAGCGCATCGAGCAGGCGCGCGTAGAAATCGAAGCCCTTCTCGTTCCACGGGCCCTTGCCATCCGGCTGCACACGCGCCCAGGCCATCGAGAAGCGATAGGCATCCACGCCCAGGCCGGCCATCAGGCCGACGTCCTCGCGGTAGCGGTGGTAGTGGTCGCAGGCGACGTCGCCGTTGCTGCCGTCCTTGATGTTGGCGGGATTGCGCGAGAAGGTGTCCCAGATCGAGGGACCTTTTCCGTCGGCGTCGGCGGCGCCTTCGATCTGGAAGGCGCTGGTGGCGACGCCCCAGGTGAAATCGGGAGGGAATTGCGTGGAGTCGGTCATGGCGGATGGATGTGGAGGTTGGCGGCGAGGTCCGGCGCCATGCCTGCGCGGCGACTGCGAACCTGACTATGAAATCGATTTCATGATATGCGTGTGCCGCGGCGGGTGTCAACGACATTTTGGCGGGTAGTAGCGTCGTAGCTGATGCTATACTGGCAATTTTCCACCCCTGGCCGCGGCCCCGAGCTGCCGTTGCGGCCGAAAGCATGCATGAAAAAAGCATCCGACAAGCCGACGGCCACTGTCCATGAAGTCGCCCGCGTGGCCGGGGTGTCGGCGGCGACGGTGTCGCGCCTGCTGAACGGCACCGCCAAGGTCTCCGACGACAAGCGCCAGGCGATCGAACAGGCGATCGAACGCCTGAACTACAAGCCGAACGTGCTCGCCCAGAACCTCAAGACCGGCAGCTCGCGCACCATCGGCATCCTGACTCAGTCGCTGGCCTCGGGCTATTTTGCCGACGCCATGGCCGGCGTCGACGAAGCGCTGCAGGGCACCGGTTATGCGCCGCTGATCGTGTCCGGCCACTGGCATGCGGACGAAGAGGCGGAGCGGATCGAGCTCCTGATCGCGCGCCGGGTGGACGGCCTGGTGATCCTGAGCGGGAACCTGAAGGACGAGCAGATCCTGGCCTTGTCCGAGCAAGTGCCGATCGTCGCCTTCGGACGCGACCTGCAGGGCCCGCGCACCTATGGCTTCTGCCTGGATAACTACCGCGGCGCCTGCGACGCGGTCGAGCACCTGGTGGAACACGGCCACCGCGATATCGCCTTCATCGCAGGTCCCTCCGAGCACCGCGATGCGCTGGCGCGCCTGGCGGGTTACCGCGACACGCTGGCGAAGCACGGCATCAAGCCACAGCGCAAGCTGGTGCTGCCCGGCGACTTTTCCGAGTCCGGCGGGCTGCAGGCGGTCGAGCGTCTGCTCGCATCCGGCCAGCGCTTCACGGCCATCTTCGCGGCCAACGACCTGACCGCCTATGGCGCCCGGCTGGCCCTGTTCCGGCGCGGCATCGCGGTGCCGGACGAGGTGTCCGTGGTCGGCTTCGACGACCTGCACAGCTCGATGTACACGACGCCTCCCTTGACGACGGTGCGCCAGCCGCTGTTCGAGGTCGGCCAGCGGCTGGGACGGGCGATCCTGCGGATGATCCGCCAGCAGCCGCTCGAGCTCGAAGTGCCGGAACCGACGCTGGTGGTGCGCGAGTCGGTTCGGGCAATCTAGCTCGCTTTAGGCCTGGCGATCCGGCATGGCCCGCATGGCGTCCGCGATCGCCTGGCGCAGCGGCTTGGCGCGCAGCTGCGCGTCGTAGGGGAGGGGACGCTGCGCCAGCTTGTCCTTGCGCGGCGCCTCGTCCCAGGTCTGCAGCCAGCTGATGTGGTCGGCCATGCCCCACAGCAGGAAGTCTTTCAGGCGCGGATAGGAAAGCGTCACGTCGAGGAATTCGCGCGCGGCGGCGGCCACGCCGGCGTCGCGCTTGGCGATGTCGGCCGGCAGGGCGCGGTCGTTGACGTCGAACTCGGTGATCAACAGGTCGTAGCCCATGGCGGTGGCTTCGTCCAGGAATTTGCGCCATTCCAGCATGTCTTCGCGGCCGCGCTTCTTGCTCTCGTCCCAGGAGCCGATGTGGGCCTGCAGGCCGAGCGCATGGACCGGGGTGCCGCGCTTTTTCAGTTCGGCCAGCATGGCCAGCACGCCGGCGCGGTGCTTGGCGCTGCCCGAGTCTTCGCGCATGTAGTCGTTGTAGACCAGCTGGGCGTGCGGTGCATATTCCTGGGCCAGGCGGAACGCCAGGTCGATCTGCTCGATGGCGCCGCTGGAGCCGGGGAATGCGCGGGTCAGGGCGTTCTGGCGCATCTTGCCGTCGGTATGGTCGACTGCTTCGTTGACCACGTCCCAGCTGCCGATTCGCTTGCCGTAGTGTTCGCATACGGTCTTGACGTGCTTGCGCATCAGGGCTTCGGCGCGCGCGCTGCCCTTACCGAAATCTTCTTTCGCGATCCAGCCTGGCAGCCATTTCTCGGCCTGCCAGAACAGGTTATGGCCGCGCATCGCCATGCCGCTCTTCTCGGCCCAGGCCAGCATCGCGTCGGCCGGCCCGAAGCGGTAGGCGTCGCGCGCCGGCTCGAGCGCCTGCCACTTCATCTCGTTCTCGGCCACGATGATGTTGCACTCGCGTTCCACCAGGGCGCGGTAGGCCGCGTTGCCGAACTGGTTCGCGCCGGCGCCTACCGCGGTGCCGAAGCGCAGGCCCTTGCGCTTCGCGATGTCTTTGAGGGCCTCGCCTTCAGGGGCGGCTGCCAGTGCGGGGAAGCCCGCCGGCAGAAGGGCGGCGCCGGCCAGGGCCTGCAGCATGGTGCGTCGTGTCGTCATGTGGTTTGGGTCTCCATGTTGTAATCGTGTCCGCGAATGTTAGCGCAAACTTTCCGCGATTGAAATCGATTTCGGAGCACCTGCGGTTTTTATGGTGACGCAGGCAGGGACACGTTTACGCGTTTGCGAATGTGTTAAGATAGCGCAAACAACAGGGTTGAAAGTCCATACAGGGGTCTGCGAGAACATGAGTAAAGCCAACGTGAAAGCCATCCAGGAAGACGTGGAGCGTCGCGGCCAGCCGACCATGGCCGACGTCGCCAAGCTGGCCGGCGTCTCGCCGATGACGGTGTCGCGCGTCATGAACGGCAAGGGTCTGGTGCGCGAGAGCACGCGGCGCAAGGTCGCCGAGGCGGTCGCCGCCCTGAACTACACGCCCAACCAGGAGGCGCGCAACCTGGCCGGATCCAAGCCGATCCGGGTCGGATTCCTGTACAGTAACCCGAGCGCCGCCTACCTCAGCGAATTCCTGGTCGGCCTGCTCAGCCAGTCCGGCCTGAACAACGTCCAGCTGTTCGTCGAGAAGTGCGAAGCCGGGCAGCACGAGGAAGAGCAGACCCGGCGCCTGATCGGCAACGGGCTGGACGGCATCATCCTGCCGCCGCCGCTGTGCGACAGCGAAGCCGTGATCGCGTGCGTGGCCGAGGCCGACATCCCGGCCGTGGTAGTGGCCTGCGGTTCGCCGGACGAGCGCGTGGGCGCCGTCAGCATCGACGACTACGATGCCGCCTACCGGATGACGCGCCACCTGATCGCCCTCGGCCACCAGCGCATCGGCTTCATCGTCGGCCACCCGAACCAGACCGCCAGCGGACGCCGCCTGGCGGGCTACCGCGCCGCCATCGAAGAGAAGGGCGCCGACAAGGCCGAAGACCTGGTGGTGCAGGGCATGTTCACCTACCGCTCGGGCCTGGATGCGGCGGAACACCTGCTGGCCCTCGAGGAGCGTCCGACCGCGATCTTCGCCAGCAACGACGACATGGCCGCGGCCGCGGTCGCGGTCGCGCACCGCCTGGGCCTGGACGTGCCGGGCGACCTGACCGTCACCGGCTTCGACGACTCGGCCCTGGCCACCACCATCTGGCCCGAACTGACCACCGTGCGCCAGCCGATCGCCGAGATGGCGCGCGAGGCCGTGCAGTCGCTGGTGCGGCGCGTGCGCGCACTGCGCGAGGGCGAAGAGGCGCCGCCGGAACGCGTGCCGATGGTATTCGAACTGGTACGCCGCCAGTCGGACGCCGCCCCGCGCACCAGGCCGCCGGCGCGGCTTCCTTCCGTCAAGGCCGGCGCCAAGGCCGCACCTTCGGGTGCGCGCCGCGTCCAGGCAACACGCTGAGCTACGCGCGGCTGATTCCGCGCTCGTTCTCGTCCCCGCAGCGCGCCGTGCCGGCGCGCCAGCGGCACCCTTCCTCTTCCCCCGACATCCCCGCCCCGAGGCCACTCCGGCCAGGTTCCCATCGCCTTTCGTCGCGCTCGCTGAACATTCGGCAAGTATTTGATTGACAGCTGATAATACCGCCGTTTAGACTGGAATGGTTGCGGTAACATTTCTGTTATACGAATGTTTGAATGCACTCACCCGCCATCCACGAGCGGGACATAACAACAAGCAGCGGAGACGACATCGATGGGTATCAAACGCAGGGAGTTCCTGGCCTCGGTAGGGAGCATGGCTGGCATGGCAGGCCTGGGCAGCGTCCCGGCCCTCGCCGCAGCAGCGCCCAAGGGCGGGCAGGGCGGCGTACCGTTGTACAAGCAGGCCGGCGCACCGGTCGATGCGCGGGTCGAAGACCTGCTGCGGCGCATGACGCTGGAAGAGAAGATCGTCCAGATGCAATGCCTGTGGCAAAAGAAGCCGGGCGTGCAAAATCCAGATAGCAGCTTCTCGATCGAGAAGGCGCAAGCCGCCTACCCGAACGGCATGGGCATGCTGGCGCGCCCGTCCGACCGCCTGCTGGGCCGGGACGCCAACGTGGCCGGCAATTCGGGTGCGACCGAAAACCGCGGCCCGCGCGAGACCGCCGAGTATGTGAACGCGGTGCAGAAATGGGCGGTGGAACGCACCCGCCTGGGCATTCCGGTCCTGATGCACGAGGAAGCGCTGCACGGCTACACGGCGCGCGAGGCGACCTGCTTCCCGCAGGCGATCGGCCTGGCCTCCAGCTTCGACCCGCTTCTCGTGACGCAAGTGTTTTCGGTCGCGGCGCGCGAGATGCGTGCGCGCGGCGCCAACCTGGCGCTGGCGCCGGTGGTCGACGTGGCGCGCGATCCGCGCTGGGGCCGCATCGAGGAAACCTATGGCGAAGACCCGCACCTGTGCGGCGTGATCGGCAAGGCGGCCGTGATCGGCTTCTCGGGCGAGACCCTGCCGCTGGCGGCCGACAAGGTGCACGCGACGCTCAAGCACATGACCGGCCACGGCCAGCCCGAGAGCGGCACCAATATCGGCCCGGCCAATGTCGGCGAGCGCACCCTGCGCGAAGACTTTTTCCCGCCGTTCGAGAAGATCGTCAAGGAAACCAATATCGCGGCCGTGATGCCCTCGTATAACGAGATCGATGGCCTGCCTTCGCACGCCAACCGCTGGCTGCTAACCGACGTGCTGCGCAAGGAATGGGGCTTCAAGGGCGCCACCGTGGCCGACTACATGGCCGTGATCGAACTGGTTTCGCGCCACAAGCTGGCCGCTACCGGCAAGGAAGCGGCGCTGCGCGCGGTCAAGGCCGGTGTCGACGTCGAGACCCCGGATCCGGCGGGCTACCTGAGCCTGGCGGAGCTGGTGCGCGAGAACAAAATTTCGCTCAAGGAGATCGATGCCGCGGTGCGCCGCGTGCTGAGGCTGAAGTTCGACGCGGGACTGTTCGAGAACCCGTATGCCGATGCGGCCCGCGCCGACGCGCTGACCGCCACCCCGGACGCGATCGAACTGGCGCGCGAGGCGGCCCGCCGCAGCGCCGTGCTGCTGAAGAACGACAAGGGCCTGCTGCCGCTGCAGCCGAACCGGGTCGGCAAGATGCTGCTGCTCGGCACCCACGCAAAGGATACCCCGATCGGCGGCTATTCCGATATTCCGCGCCACGTGGTCTCGATCCACGAGGCGCTGGAGAAGGAAGCGCGCGCCCAGGGCTTCTCGTTCGACTACCGCGAGGGCGTGCGCCTGACCGAACAGCGCATCTGGGGCAAGGACGAGATCGAATTCACCAAGCCGGAAGTCAACGCGCGCCTGATCCAGGATGCCGTGGAAGCCGCCAAGTCGGCCGACACCATCGTCATGGTCCTGGGCGACAACGAGATGACCGCGCGCGAAGCCTGGGCCGACCACCACCTGGGCGACCGCATCACGCTGGACCTGCTCGGCCAGCAGAACGACCTGGCGCGCGCCATCTTTGCGCTGAACAAACCGACCGTGGTGCTGCTGAACGGCCGTCCGCTGTCGGCCAAGCTGCTGGCCGAACGCGCCGACGCCTTGCTCGAATGCTGGTACCTGGGCCAGGAAACCGGCCATGCCGTGGCCGACCTGCTGTTCGGCCGCGCCAATCCGGGCGGCAAGCTGCCGGTCACGATCGCGCGCGACCCGGGCCAGCTGCCGATGTACTACAACCGCAAGCCGAGCACCCGGCGCGGCTACATCGACGGCGTGACCACGCCCTTGTTCCCGTTCGGCTACGGCCTGTCGTATACCCGTTTCGAGATCTCGGCCCCGCGCCTGACCCAGGCGCGCATCCGGGTGAACGGCAGCACCCGGGTCCAGGTGGACGTGCGCAACGTGGGCCCGCTGCGCGGCGACGAGGTCGTGCAGCTGTATATCCGCGACGACGTCAGCTCGGTGACCCGGCCGCTGCTGGAGCTGAAGGGCTTCCAGCGCGTCACGCTCGAGCCGGGCGCAAGCCGTACCCTGGAATTCGACATCAAGCCGAGCGACCTGTGGTTCTTCAACGCCGACATGAAGCGCGTCGTCGAACCGGGCACGTTCAGCATCTTCGTGGGACCGAACAGCGTCGACCTCAAGAAGGCGACCCTCACCGTGGCATAAGGAAAAGAGAAAGATCATGACACAAGAAACCAATCTGCTGCCCGCCGACCTGAACGACGCATTGCTGGTCGGCCGCGTCTGGCGCGGCGCGCCAGTCGACGGCCCCGCCGTGGTGGCGGTACGCCGCGGCCGCCTGGTCGACATCACCCGGCACGCCGCCACGGTGGCCGAGCTGTTCGAGCGCGACGACATGCTGGCCGTCGTACGCGGCGCCGAAGGCGAAGACCTGGGCGACGCGCTGGCGCTGGTGCAGGCCGCAAGCAGCGGGGAAGCCGACGGCGGCATCAGGCTGCTCGCCCCCTGCGACCTGCAGGCGATCAAGGCATGCGGCGTGACCTTCGCGGTCAGCCTGCTGGAACGCGTGATCGAAGAGCAGGCCAAGGGCGATCCCGGGCGCGCCGGCGAACTGCGCGCCCAGCTGCAGGCCTCGATCGGCACTAACCTGTCGCAGATCGAGCCCGGCTCCGAGGCCGCCCTGCGCCTGAAGGACGAGTTGTCCAGCCGCGGCCTGTGGTCGCAGTACATGGAAGTGGGCATCGGGCCGTATGCCGAAGTGTTCACCAAGTCGCAGCCGATGTCGGCGGTCGGCCACGGCGCGGAGGTCGGCCTGCACCCGGCATCCCACTGGAACAACCCGGAACCGGAAATCGTGCTGGCCGTGAACAGCCGCGGGCTGGTGGTCGGCGGCACGCTCGGCAACGATGTCAACCTGCGCGACATCGAGGGCCGCAGCGCTCTGCTCCTGGGCAAAGCCAAGGACAACAACGGTTCCTGCGCGATCGGCCCCTTCATCCGCCTGTTCGACGGCGGCTTCTCGCTCGACACCCTGCGCGAAGCCGAAGTGGGCATGCTGATCGAAGGCCTGGATGACGGCTTCAGCTTGGCGGGCCACAGCCGTATGCGCGAGATCAGCCGCGACCCGCTCGACCTGGTCGGCCAGACCTGCGGCGCCCACCACCAGTATCCGGACGGCTTCATGCTCTTCCTCGGCACGATGTTCTCGCCGATCAAGGACCGCGACGCGCCGGGCAAAGGCTTCACCCACCACCTCGGGGATCGCGTCAGCATCTCCACGCCCTCGCTCGGCACGCTGGTCAACACGGTCCAGCGCAGCGACGGCATCGAACCCTGGACCTTCGGCGTACGGGCCCTCTACAACAACCTGGCGCGGCGCGGCCTGCTGGCCGCAGCCGGCGGCCGATAGGACGCCACTCCTTACGAGAACTTCATGTCTGACAACAAGAATCAAGAATTTACTTACGCGTCCTACCCGAGCCTGGCGGGCAAGCGTGTCGTCGTCACCGGCGGCGGCAGCGGCATCGGCAGCGAGCTGACCGCGGCCTTCGCCGGGCAGGGCGCGCGCGTGGTCTTCCTCGACATCGCCGAGGAGGCGTCGCGCCAGTTGGAAGCCAGCCTGGCCGCGTCCCAGTACCCGCCGAAATTCATGCGCTGCGACCTGACCGACCTGGACCAGCTCAAGTCCGTGTTCGCTGCCATCGAGGAAGAACTGGGCGGCGTCGACATCCTGCTCAACAACGCGGCCAATGACGACCGCCACGAGATCGAGGACGTCACCCCGGCGTACTGGGAAAGCCGCATGAACGTCAACCTGCGCCACAAGTTCTTCTGCACCCAGGCTGTCCTGCCGGGCATGAAAGCGCGACGCGACGGGGTGATCCTGAACTTCGGCTCGATCTCCTGGCATCTGCCGCACACCCAGCTGCACCTGTACATGACGGCCAAGGCCGGCATCGAGGGCATGACCCGCGCGCTGGCGCGCGATGTCGGCAAGTACGGCATCCGCGCCAACACCGTGGTGCCGGGCGCGGTGCGCACCCCGCGCCAGCAGGCGCTGTGGCATACCGAGGAAGAAGAGGCGCGCATCCTGGCCGGCCAGTGCCTCCCGGAGCGCGTCGAGATGCAGGACGTGGCCGCACTGACCCTGTTCCTGGCCTCGAACAACGCGCGTCATTGCAGCGGCCGCGAGTACTTCGTCGACGCGGGCTGGTACGGCGCATGAGCAGCCCGAACGACATCGCGAGCAGCCCGGCCTGCCTGTGGCAGGTGGGCGCCACGCTGGGCGAGGGCGTCCTGTGGGACGCCGCCAGCGCGCAGGTCTGGTTCGTCGACATCAAGGGCCGGCGCGTCCACCGCTGCGACGCCGGCGGCGGCAACCGCCGGAGCTGGGATGCGCCGGGACAGGTCAGCTTCATCGTGCGCGCCGACGACGGCGGCATGGTCTGCTCGCTGGACGACGGCCTGTACCGCTTCGATGAAGACACCGGCGCCTTCGCGCCGCTGCTGGCGGTGGAGGCCGAGGTACCGGGCAACCGCTTCAACGACGGCCACGTCGACGCCGACGGCGCGCTGTGGTTCGGCTCGATGGACGACGCCGAAGAGTTGCCCACCGGCGCGCTGTACCGCTTCGACGGCAGCAAGGCCGAACGCCACGACGACGGCTACATCATCACCAACGGCCCGGCGCTGAGCCCCGACGGGCGCACCCTGTACCACACGGATACCCTGGAAAAGCGCACCTACGCCTTCGACCGGGCGGCGGACGGCAGCCTGTCGAACAAGCGCCTGTTCGTGGAATTGCAGGACGGCGGCTATCCGGACGGCATGGCCGTGGACGCGGAAGGCTGCGTGTGGATCGCCACCTTCGGCGGCTGGCGCATCGACCGCTTCGACGCGCAAGGGCGCAAAGTCGGCGAAGTACGCTTCCCTTGCGCCAACGTCACCAAGCTGGCCTTCGGCGGCGAGGACCTGCGCACGGTCTACGCCACCACCGCCCGCAAGGGCCTGTCGAACGAAGAACTGGCGGCGCAACCGCTGGCCGGCGGCCTGTTCAGCTTCCGTGTGGAGACCCCGGGACTGCCGCAGCGCCTCTTGCGGCTGGAGAAATGAGAACATGAATCACGACGACCAACAACAGAAGCCACGCCGGTTCCGCTCCCAGGACTGGTTCGACAACCCCGAGCGGATCGACATGACCGCGCTCTACCTGGAGCGCTTCATGAACTACGGGATCACCCCGGACGAACTGCGCTCGGGCAAGCCGATCATCGGCATCGCCCAGAGCGGCAGTGACATCGCGCCCTGCAACCGCATCCACCTGGACCTGGCCAAGCGCGTGCGCGACGGCATCCGCGACGCCGGCGGCATCCCGATGGAATTCCCGCTGCACCCGATTTTCGAAAACTGCCGCCGCCCGACCGCGGCGCTGGACCGTAACCTGGCCTACCTGGGCCTGGTCGAGATCCTGCACGGCTACCCGATCGACGCGGTGGTCTTGACCACCGGCTGCGACAAGACCACCCCGGCCCAGTTGATGGCGGCCGCCACGGTCGACATCCCGGCCATCGTGCTGTCCGGCGGCCCGATGCTGGATGGCTGGTTCGAAGGCGAACTGGCCGGTTCGGGCGCCGCCGTCTGGAAAGGGCGCAAGCGCCTGGCAGCAGGTGAGATCGACGAAGAGAAATTCATCCAGATCGCCACCGCCTCGGCCCCGTCCGCCGGCCATTGCAACACCATGGGCACCGCCTCGACCATGAACGCCGTGGCCGAAGCGCTCGGCATGTCCCTGACCGGTTGCTCGGCGATTCCCGCTCCGTACCGTGAACGCGGCCAGATGGCCTACGACACCGGCCGCCGCATCGTCGAACTGGCCCATGCAGACGTCCGTCCCTCGACCATCCTGACGCGCGAAGCCTTCCTGGACGCGATCGTGGTCAATGCCGCGATCGGCGGCTCCAGCAACGCCCAGCCCCATATCGTGGCGATGGCGCGCCATGCCGGCGTCGAGATCACGCCTGAAGACTGGATGGAATACGGCTACGACGTGCCGCTGCTGCTCAACATGCAGCCGGCCGGCAAATACCTCGGCGAGCGCTTCCACCGCGCCGGCGGTGTGCCGGCCATCATGTGGGAGCTCGAGCAGCAGGGCCTGCTGCGCTCGCAGCGCCCGACCGTGACCGGCAAGACCATGGCCGAGAACCTGGTGGACAAGGAAAGCTGGGACCGCGAGATGATCCGTCCCTTCGCCGATCCGCTCAAGCACAGTGCCGGCTTCATGGTCCTGAAGGGCAACCTGTTCGACTTCGCCATCATGAAGACCAGCGTGATCTCCCCGGCTTTCCGCGAGCGCTACCTCTCGGAGCCGGGGGCGGAAAACCGCTTCGACTGCCGCGTGGTCGTGTTCGACGGCTCGGACGACTACCACCACCGCATCAACGATCCGGCGCTCGAAATCGACGAGCGCACCATGCTGGTGATCCGTGGATCCGGCCCGCTCGGCTGGCCCGGATCGGCCGAGGTGGTGAACATGCAGCCGCCCGATGCCTTGATCAAGCGCGGCATCATGGCGCTGCCGACCCTTGGCGACGGCCGCCAGTCCGGCACCTCGGACAGCCCGTCGATCCTGAACGCTTCGCCCGAGAGCGCGGCCGGCGGTAACCTGGCGCTGTTGCGCACCGGCGACATCGTGCGCGTGGACCTGAACGCGGGACGCTGCGACGTTCTCATCTCCGATGCGGAGATGGAAGCACGCCGCAGGGACGACCCGCCGGCGATCCCGCCCAACCAGACGCCGTGGCAGCAGATCTACCGCGCCACCGTGGGCCAGCTGCATACCGGCGCCTGCATGGAACTGGCGCTGCCTTATCGCGGCGTGGGCCACGACATGCCGCGCCATAACCACTAAGGCTAAGACGGGCTGGCGCGGCGGCGGGATTTTGATCAGAATGGCAGAAGCCGCTGCAGCGCAGGACCGCAAGGCAACATAAGCAGCATAAGAAATTCATAGGAGACGTAATAATGAAAAAGATGATCAAGGCCGTCAGCCTGGCCTGCGCCATGCTGTTCACGGGCGGCGTCGGCGTTGCCCACGCCGATGCCACCAATCCCAAGATCGGCTTCTCGATCGACGACCTGCGCCTGGAGCGCTGGGCGCGCGACCGCGATTACTTCACGGCCGCCGCCCAGAAGCTGGGTGCCAAGGTGTACGTACAATCGGCCGACGCCAGCGAGCAGCGTCAGATCGCCCAGATCGAAAACCTGATCTCGCGCGGCGTGGACGTCCTGGTGATCGTTCCCTACAACGCCACGGTGCTGAACAACGCCATCCGCGAAGCGAAGAAGGCCAAGATCAAGGTGGTCTCGTATGACCGCCTGATCCTGAATGCCGACGTCGACGCCTATGTCTCGTTCGACAACAAGGCGGTCGGCGAACTGCAGGCGCAGTCGCTGGTGAACCTCAAGCCGAAGGGCAACTACTACCTGCTGGGCGGCGCTCCGACCGACAACAACGCCAAGATCCTGCGCGAAGGCCAGATGAAGGTGCTGCAGCCGCTGGTGGACAAGGGCGACGTCAAGATCGTCGGCAAGCAGTGGGTCAAGGACTGGAGCGCTTCCGAGGCGATGGCCATCGTCGAGAACGCGCTGACCGCGAGCGGCAACAAGATCGACGCCGTGGTTGCCTCCAACGACGGCACCGCCGGCGGCGCGATCCAGGCGCTGGCAGCCCAGAAGCTGGCAGGCAAGGTGGTGGTGTCGGGCCAGGATGCCGACCTGGCTGCGGTGCGCCGCGTGATCGCCGGCACCCAGACCATGACCGTGTATAAACCGCTGCGCGCCCTGGCCTCGAACGCGGCCAACGTCGCTGTGCAGCTGGTGCGCAACCAGAAGCCGGCCTACAACGCCCAGATGCACAACGGCGTCAAGAACGTCGACAGCCTGCTGCTCAAGCCTGTCCTGCTGAACAAGTCGAACGTCGACCTGCTGGTCAAGGACGGCTTCTACACCCAGGCACAGCTGGCCGGCAAGTAATCCACCAGCTGTCGGCACTTTGCGCCAGTCGCGCCGGTCGGAGACGACCGGCGTGGCGGCGCACCTGAACGAGTCTTGAATGTCACCCTATCTTCTCCAAATGAAGGGCATCGCGAAGCGATTCGACGGTGTCCCCGCGCTCGACGGGATCGACCTGGCGATCCGTCCCGGCGAGTGCATCGGCCTGTGCGGCGAGAACGGCGCCGGCAAGTCGACCCTGATGAAAGTCCTGTCGGCGGTCTACCCGCACGGCAGCTGGGACGGCGAGATCCTGCTCGACGGCCAGCCGCTGCGGGCGCGCTCGGTGCGCGAGACCGAGGACGCCGGCATCATCATCATCCACCAGGAACTGATGCTGGTGCCCGAACTGTCCGTGGCCGAGAACATCTTCCTCGGTAATGAACTGACCCTGCCGGGCGGGCGCCTCGACTATCCCGCAATGAACCGCCGCGCCGAGGAGATCCTGCGCGAGCTGAAGCTCCCCGACGTCAACGTGGTGCTGCCCGTGAAGAACTACGGCGGCGGCCACCAGCAGCTGATCGAGATCGGCAAGGCCCTGAACAAGCAGGCGCGCCTGCTGATCCTGGACGAGCCCTCGGCCTCGCTGACGGCCAGCGAGATCGAGGTCCTGCTCGAGATCATCCGCGACCTCAAGGCCAAGGGCGTGGCCTGCGTCTACATCTCGCACAAGCTCGAGGAAGTCGCGGCGATCTGCGACACCATCGTGGTCATCCGCGACGGCAAGCACATCGCCACCACGCCGATGCAGCAGATGAACGTGGACCGCATCATCGCCCAGATGTGCGGGCGCGAGATGAACCAGCTGTATCCATCGCTCCCGCACGAGGTGGGCGAGGTGGTGATGGAGGCGCGCCATGTCACCTGCTGGGACCCGGACCAGCCGCAGCGCAAGAAGGTCGACGACGTGTCCTTCGAGCTGCGCCGCGGCGAGATCCTCGGGATCGCCGGCCTGGTGGGCGCGGGACGCACCGAGCTGGTCACCGCGATCTACGGCTCCTACGAAGGCGCCTACGAAGGCGAAGTGTGGCTGAACGGCCAGCGGGTCGACACCTCGACACCGCTCAAGGCGATCGGGACGGGCTTCGCCCTGGTGCCCGAAGACCGCAAGCAGCACGGCATCGTGCGCGACCTGTCGGTGGGCGAGAACATCACCCTGTCGGTGCTGGACCGCTTCTCGAAGCTCTCGCGCATCGACGACGGCCTGGAAGCGCGCGAGGTGGGCGAGCAGATCCGCCGCCTGGCGCTCAAGACCGCCAGCCCGGCGCTGCCGATCACGGCGCTCTCGGGCGGCAACCAGCAGAAGGCGGTGCTGGCCAAGATGCTGCTGACCCAGCCGAAGGTGCTGATCCTCGACGAGCCGACCCGCGGGGTCGACGTCGGCGCCAAGTTCGAGATCTACAAGCTAATCCTCGAACTGGCCGCCCAGGGCATCTCGATCATCATGGTGTCGTCCGAACTGGCCGAGGTGCTCGGGGTCTCCGACCGGGTGCTGGTGATGGGCGAGGGCAAGCTGCGTGGGAACTTCCTTAATCAAGGCCTGACCCAGGAAATGGTGTTGGGCGCTGCAATCGGACAGGTGAAATGATGCTAGACAAAGTACACGCGCCAGCGGCGGCCCAGGGGGGCGCGGCACGGGCGGCGACAAACACGGGAATCAGCTTCAAGCAGATTTTCACGCAGTATAAAATCCTGGCCCTGCTGGTCGCGATCGCCATCATCTGGGCCTTCTTCAGCTGGAAGACCGACGGCGGCTTCACTTCCGCGCGCAACCTGTCCAACCTGATGCGCCAGATGTCGGTGACCGGCATCCTGGCCTGCGGCATGGTGTTCGTCATCATCGCCGGCGAGATCGACCTGTCGATCGGTTCGCTCCTCGGACTATTGGGCGGGCTGGCTGCGGTGCTCGACGTGGTCCACCACCTGCCGCTGCCGATCTCGATGGCGATCGTGCTGGCAGGCGGCATGCTGCTCGGCTTCCTGAACGGCTACCTGACAGCCTATGCGGGCATACCCTCATTCATTGTCGGGCTGGGAGGCATGCTGGCCTACCGCGGCATCGTGCTGGGACTGACCGACGGCACCACCATCGCCCCGATCTCGCCGGAATTCGAGCAGCTCGGCCAGGCCTACCTGCCCCCGGCCTTCGGCATGCTGCTCGGCGCCGGCCTGTTCGTGATGGCCTGCGTGCTGGCCTGGCGCCAGCGCGCCAGCCAGGCGCGCCACAAGCTACCGGTCCTGCCGCTGTGGCGCAGCGTGGCCCGGGTGGCCATCATCGGCGTGGTGCTGGCTGGCCTCATCACCACCTTCAACAGCTATGAAGGCATCCCGCTGCCGGTGCTGATCCTGCTGGTCCTGCTGGGCGTGTTCAGCTACATCGCACGCCAGACCGTGTTCGGCCGCCGCATCTACGCCGTCGGCAGCAACATGGAAGCGACGCGCCTGTCGGGCATCAATGTGCGCGCCGTCAAGCTCTGGATCTTCGGCCTGATGGGCCTGATGTGCGCGCTGGCCGGCCTGATCAACACCGCGCGGCTGGCCGCGGGTTCGCCCTCGGCCGGCATGTCGGCCGAGCTGGACGTGATCGCCGCGTGCTTCATCGGCGGCACCTCGATGCGCGGCGGCGCCGGCACCGTGCACGGCGCGCTGGTGGGCGCCCTGGTCATGGCCAGCCTGGACAACGGCATGTCGATGCTGGACGTCGACACCTACTGGCAGATGATCGTCAAGGGCCTGATCCTGACGCTGGCGGTGTGGCTGGACGTGGCGACGCGTACCGGCCGGCGCTGATCCAGACGGCGCCGGGGCGCCGGTGGACGTGAAAAAGCCAGGCGCATGCGTCTGGCTTTTTCGTTTATGGCCTTGTCCCGATCTTTGTAGGGTGGGCGGGTCCTCCCGCCCACGCGGTGATAGTTGGCTTCTTAACCGGCGCACGGGCTGCAGCACCGTGATGTGACCGCGTGGGCGGAATCCGCCCACCCTACAACTGCTCCGATCAGCCCGCGGTCTTCAATTCGCCGTCGACCACCCGGGCCAGGCCCAGTGGATTGTCGTCGCGCAGCGCTTCCGGCAGCAGTTCGCTTGGCACGGCCTGGTAGCACACCGGGCGCAGGAATCGGTCGATCGCGGTGGCGCCGACCGAGGTCGTGCGGCTGTCCGAGGTGGCGGGGAAGGGGCCGCCGTGCACCATCGCATGCGACACCTCGACGCCGGTCGGGAAGCCGTTGAACAGGATGCGGCCCGCCTTGCGCTCGAGCAGGGGCAGCAGGCTTGCCGCCAGCGCGCCGTCCGCCGCCGTCGCGTGGACGGTCGCGGTCAGCTGGCCTTCCACATGTGCGGCCACCGCCAGCAGTTCGGCTTCGTCGCGGCAGCGCACCATCACCGCGGCCGGGCCGAAGATCTCTTCCTCCAGCGCAGGGGTAGCGAGGAAGGTGGCGGCGTCGCAGCCGTACAGGGCCGGCTGCGCTGCGCATGCCGGGCCTTCCGCGCCGGCTGCCGCGCCGCGCGCCAGCAACTGCACGCCCGGCACCGCGGAGCGGGCTTCGATCGCCTCGACATAGGCCTTGTGGATACCGGGCGTGAGCATGGTGCCGGCGGCCTTGAGCTGCAGGGCCTCCGCGGCCGCGACGCTGAATGCGTTGAATGCCTCTCCTTCCAGGCCGACCACCAGGCCCGGATTGGTGCAGAACTGACCGACGCCGAGCGTGAGCGAATCGACGAAGCCCTGCGCCAGCGCGGCAGCCTTGCCTTCGAGCGCGTTCGGCAGCAGGAAGAAGGGGTTGACGCTGCTCATTTCCGCATACACGGGGATCGGTTCCGGACGTGCGGCGGCGGTGCGCATCAGGGCCAGGCCGCCTTGGCGCGAGCCGGTGAAGCCCACCGCCTTGATTGCTGGATGCGCCACCAGCGCGGTGCCGATGGTCCTGCCTTCGCAGATCAGCATCGAGAACACGCCTTCCGGCATGTCGCAGTCGATCGCCGCCTGCTGCACCGCGCGGGCCACCAGTTCCGAGGTGCCGAGGTGGGCGTTGTGGGCCTTGACCACCACCGGGCAGCCGGCCGCAAGGCTTGATGCGGTATCGCCGCCGGCCACCGAGAACGCGAGCGGGAAGTTGCTGGCGCCGAAGACCGCGACCGGGCCCAGCGGGATCTTGCGCATGCGCAGGTCCGGGCGCGGCGGCGTGCGCTCGGGCAGGGCCGAATCGAGGGTCGCCGCCAGGAAATGGCCGTCGCGGACCACCTTGGCGAACAGGCGCAGCTGGTTGACGGTACGCATGCGTTCACCCTCCAGGCGCGCCTGCGGCAGGCCGGATTCGAGGCCGGCGCGCTCGATCAGGGCCGGGCCGAGGTCGAGGATGCGCGCGGCGATCGCCTCCAGGAATGCGGCGCGCCGCTCCAGGGGCAGGGCGCGGTAGCTGTCGAAGGCCTGCTCGGCCAGCGTGCAGGCCGTCTCCAGCTCTGCACTGGAGGCCAGGCCGAAGCCCGGTTCGACGGTAGCGTGGCGCGCCGGGTCGATGGCGTGAACGACGCCTGCGGCGCCGCGCACGCTGCGCCTGCCGATGATCATGTCGCCTTGGATCTGCATGGAATGCTCCTTGTCTGATAAATGGATGAAAAGAGAAAGAAAAGCCGCGGTCCGCATGGCGGAACCGCGACTTCAGGAGAGACGAACTTGCTTGCCGTACTAAGACGCAGAAGCGCGGCTTAGAACGAGTACTGCGCCCGGATGGTGTAACGCGGACCGCTCATGAACAGCTGGCGGGTGAACATGCCGGCATGCTGCTGCATGACCTGGCGCGTCTTGGCGTTGTTCAGGTTCTGGGCTTCCAGGCCGATACGGAACTTGTCCGTGAAGTCGTAGAAGATCGAACCGTCCAGCTGGCCGTAATCGTCCTGCCACAGCGGCAGGCCGTAGGCCTGGTCGTTGTTCGGCGTCGGGATCAGGAAGCGTGCGCCGGCGTCCGGATTCGTGTTCAGGCCGTTGTTGCCGCGGCTGCCCCAGGTGTTGACGGCAACCAGGTAACGCGAGCGCCAGTTGTACGCCAGGCGTGCCGACAGGCCGTTCTTCTCGTACATGACCGCGAAGTTGACCGTGTGACGCGACAGGCCTTGCAGTGGCGTGTTGCCGAACGGACGTCCGTCGGTGTCGCAGCCGTTGATCGACAGGTTCATGTTCGACTGGTCGCTGCCCGCGCAGAATGCGGCCGGCACCGGCTTGTCCAGCTTGCGCTCGCTCGACACATAGGTCCAGCTGGCCTGGGTGCCGATACCGCGCAGCCAGTCGGGCACGAAGTCGTAGTACTGCTGGTGGGCGATCTCGAAGCCGCGGGCAAAGCCGT
The DNA here is from genome assembly GCF_000735635.1 of Massilia sp. LC238. NCBI lineage: Bacteria > Pseudomonadati > Pseudomonadota > Betaproteobacteria > Burkholderiales > Oxalobacteraceae > Massilia > Massilia sp. LC238. The sequence goes on from NZ_JNNN01000083.1 coordinate 133,367, forward strand.
GGGCGCCGTTGATCGGATGGGTGACCGCGAAGGTCCGATCCTGGCCGTTGACATCCTTCACCGTGTAACCGTAGGTGGTGTTCACGACGATGTTCTTGATGTCCTTGTCGAAGGCCGAGAAGGTCAGCGATCCGCCCGGCGCGAAATACCATTCGGCGGTCAGGTCGATGTTGGTCGCGGTGGTCGGCCTCAGGAGCGGGTTGCCGTCGCTGGTGCCGGTCAGGTTGTTGCCGCTGAAGACGACGCGCTGGTCCGCGAGCGTGACCGGATCCTTGATCGTCAGCTGGTTCGCCGGCGAGGTCAGGGTGGTCAGGGACTGCAGCTGGTTGAAGTCCGGACGCGACATCGCCTTGGCCCAGGCGAAGCGGAACTGCAGCTGGTCGCTGACCTTCATGCGCAGGTTCAGGCTCGGCAGCCAGTTGTGGTACCCGGTATCGGTGCTGCGCGGGGTTTCGAACTTGGCGATGTTGACCAGGGTGTTCACGCCTTCCACCGGCACGTCGCCAGGAATGCTGACGTTGGTCGGATCGTACGCGATGTAGCCGTTCGTGGTGTTCGACGTCTTCACGTAGCGGATGCCGATGTTGCCGTCGATCGGGTATTTGAGGTCGTCGAAGCCGAAGCGCAGCTGGGTGTAGGCGGCGCGGGTCTTCTCGGTCTGCGTGTTGCGTGCCGACGGCGTGTCGAAGGTGGAAGGTTTCCACGTGTCGCAGGTGCCCCAGCCCTGGGCCGCCGCCTGCTCCTGGCACAGGATGGTGTGGTAGCCGTGCAGCTTGGTCCAGCCGTTCGGGAAGTCGCGTGCCAGTGCATCGGTCGGATACAGCATCGCCGGAATCGATACCTTGCCACCGAAGAAATTATCGATCTGCGCCAGCTCGGTGCCGCCCGCGAAGCGCGGGTCGCTCAGGCGCGCCACGCCCGGAATCTGCCAGCCTTCCATCCACGGGAAGGTAATCGACGACCAGTTGTAGAACTTCTGCGCCTTGTTGTTCTCGCCTTCGCGGTCCGCCATGCGCACGCCGAAGCGGATGTCGCGCAGCACCGGATCGTCGAAGGAGAACTTGACGTCGCTGCGCCAGGTCTTCTGCTCGGCCTTGGCGCGGTCGAGCGCTTCCTGGGTGTAGGCCCAGTAGTAGTTCTTAGGGTCCGCCATGAATTCAGCAGAGCCGAGACCGATCTTCGGGATGCTGCCCCTGAGGTCCATCGACTGGTTCGGCAGGATGAAGCCGGTCGAGACATCGGCGTCGAAGCCCTCGGTGGTGGAGCGGACGTGCTGGATGTCATTGGTCCAGGTCAGGTCCGGCGTCACGCGCCATTGCACGTTCAGCGCGAGGTCGCGCGTGCCGGAGGTGCGCTGGTTAATGCGGCGCGAGCTGTTGAAGGGCGATCCGCCGTAGCTCGGGTTCGCGATCGTGCCGCTCTGGAAGGCGCCCTTGTCGTCATAGACGGCGTCGGCGCCGGCGACCTGCTGGTACCACTTGTCTTCGGACGAGGCGACCACGCGCTCGCTCAGGTCTTCCTGGTAATCGGTCTTGAAGTAGGTCAGGCCAGCCGTCACGTCGCGGGTCGGACGCCACTGGAACGCGGCATAGTCGCCGCGGCGGACGCGCTCGAAGTCCTGCGAACGCAGGCCGCCGCCGAGCGGCAGCCATTTGGTCGCGTCGCGGTTGTACTGGGCCGGGTTGCGGGAGTTCACGTGCGGGAAGTAGGGGTCGATGCCGATGGCGTCGGTACGGGTCGGGTTCTTCGCATAGGCGAAGTCGACCAGGGCGCCGAATTCGCCGAGCGGGGTGTTCCAGCGGTTCGACAGCAGCAGGGCGCCTGTCGGACCCTTGGCCTTGTTCAGCTCCGAGTAGGTCTGCGATACGCCCAGCGAGCCCTTCAGGCCCTTGAAGTCGAACGGCATGGCCGTGCGCAGGTTGACCAGGCCGGCAAGGGCGCCTTCGATCTGTTCCGCGGACGGGTTCTTGTAGACGTCGACGCCGGCCATCAGTTCCGGCGCCACGTCGGCGAAGCCGAGCGAGCGGCCGCCGCCGGCCGAGAACGCGTCGCGGCCGTTGACTTCCGAGCGCACGTAGGTCAGGCCACGCACCGACACGCCGGAACCTTCGACGGCCTGGCGGTTCGGGTCGCCCGGCATGTTGCGGTCCATGGTGACGCCGGCGATACGCTGCAGCACCTCGGTGACCGAACGGTCCGGGAGCTTGCCGATGTCTTCGGCGACGATCGAGTCGACCACCTCGTCGGAATTCTGCTTGAGTTTCTGGGCCGATTGCAGCGCTGCGCGCTGGCCGGACACCTTGACCACCTGCGTCGCAGGGACGACCGGCTCCTCCGCGCTGGTATTGGTGGTCTGGGCCCATGCTGCGCCGCCATAGACGACGGCGATCTGCGCGACCGCTGCAGCGATCGCTGTTTTCTGGAACTTCCTCACGATGTCTCCTGATGTAGGTAATTTTTTTATTTGCCAGGCCGCCATGCGCCGCGACTGCATCGACGCCCTGCTAACACTGGATGTTGTACGCTACCATAATTTTAGCGCCGCAACCTGAACAGCGTGTAAGTTTTGTTAATGCACAACACTCAATGCGGCGAAGTGGCCACGTGGCGACATGCGAAACGCGCTGGCTAGCGAATTACCGGAGGGGCGCCATCCGCCGCCAGGCGTTTGTTTCACTGCAATCGATGTCACACCATCTCTACAGTACGCAATAGATTGCGCAAGGTCAAGAAATCGATTTCATGACTTGAAGATTTTTCTTGCGTTTGCTACGCGAATCGTCCCGCAAGCTGCATCGGTCTAGTGCGGTGAGGTCGAATCCAGCTTGACTGAAGCACTCTCTAGCCGGAATAAGCATGCTGCTCCTCACTGCTAATCCGGTCGCTGGATAAGTTTTTCCAGGGCAAACAGCGGCGAGCATATCGGTACTGATATGTTAGCGTGAACATTTTGCTTGCAATGCTGTGTACGGCTGACTTACGATGCTGGCACGAATTGCCGACCGACTACCGATTTGAGAGGCCCTGCAAGGGTCCGAAAGGAGACAGCATGAACCGATTCAGGACGCTGGCTGCAACGCTGGCGCTGGCGCAGCTCGTACAGGTGGCGCCGGCCGCAGCAGCCGATTCCGAGCTGCCGCGCTTGGTGGAACGCGGGGGGCGCCACGCGCTGCTGGTGGACGGCGCACCATTCCTGATCCTGGGCGGCCAGGCCCACAACTCCAGCAATTACCCGGCAGCCCTGCCCAAGGTCTGGGCCGCGCTGGAGGATGCGCAGGCGAACACGCTGGCGATTCCAGTCGCCTGGGAACAGGTGGAGCCCGAGGAAGGGCGCTTCAACTTCAGTTACGTGGATACCCTGGTGGCCCAGGCCAGGGCGCATGGCAAGCGCCTGGTCCTGCTGTGGTTCGGCACCTGGAAGAACACCGGCCCGGCCTATACGCCGGAGTGGGTGAAGTTCGACAACGCGCGCTTCCCGCGCATGCGCGACCAGGAAGGCAAGGCCAGCTACTGCCTGTCGCCCTTCGGCGAAGCCACGCTCGCCGCCGACAGGAAGGCCTTCGTGGCCCTGATGCGCCACCTGCGCAACATCGACGCCGGCAAGCGCACCGTGATCATGGTGCAGGTCGAGAACGAGGTCGGCACCTACGGCCTGGCGCGCGACCATGGGGCCCGCGCCGAAGCCGCGTTCCGCCAGGCGGTACCGGGCGCGGTGCTGGCCCGCCAGCCGGCACCTGCGGGACGACCGGCGCAGGGCAGCTGGAGCGAGGTGTACGGCGACTACGCCGAGCAGTACTTCCATACCTGGGCGATCGCCAGCTACATCGAGGAGATCGCGAAAGCCGGGCGCGCCGTCTACGACCTGCCGATGTTCGTCAACAATGCGCTGCGCGAACCGGGCCAGCCGGGCCAGCCGGGCCAGCTTGACCAGCTGCCCCCACCCTGGAAAGGCGACTTCGCCAGCGGCGGCCCGACCTGGGACGTGCTCGGCATCTACAAGGCTGCCGCGCCCCACATCGATTTCGCCGCGCCCGACATCTACATGCCGGAGTCCGGCAAGGTGGCGGCCGTGCTGGAAAGCTTCCAGCGTCCGGACAATGCCTTGCTGGTGGCGGAGATGGGCAATGCCGCCACGTATGCGCGCTACGTCTGGCAGATCGTCGGCAAGGGCGCCCTCGGCGTCGTGCCGTTCGGGATCGACTACGCCAGCTACAGCAACTATCCGCTCGGCTCGAAGCACACGGACCGCCGCATGGTCGAGCCCTTCGCTCAGGTGTATGCGGCCTTTGCGCCGATGTCGCGCCTGTGGGCGCGCTGGGCCTTCGAAGGCCGCACTCATGGGGTGGCGGAAGGCGACGACCGGGCGCCGCAAACCCTCGCCCTGGACGGCTGGAAGGCCACGGTGTCCTTCCGCGAATTCCAGTTCGGCGAGCGCCAGTACCTGCGCGACAAGAACGAATACGCCGAGGGCACGGAGCTGCCCGGCGGCGGCGTGGCGATCGCGCAGATCGGACCCGCCGAGTTCGTGCTGGTCGGCCAGCGCGCACGCGTGAAACTGTCCTCCGCGGGCGGCAAGCCGGCGATGTATGCGCGGGTGGAGGAAGGCCGCTTCGACGCCGCCGGCAAGTGGATCATGGAACGCAACTGGAACGGCGACCAGACCGATTACGGCCTGAACCTGCCAGCTATGCCTACCGTGCTGAAGGTCAGGATGGGCACCTACCAGCCTTGACCGATAAAAAACGATCACCAGGAGACCCGCAATGCAAATCACCCGAATGGCGAGCGCCGTCCTGCTGCTGTGCGCAGCCACCCAGGCCTTCGCCGGCAGTTACCAGAAGACCGCCACCGGCATCGAGGTCAAGCCCGACCGTGGCGCCGCCAAGCTGGTGCGCCTGAACCTGATGAGCGACAACATCATCCAGGTCCTGAAGTTCGATGCGCCCGGCAAGGCGCTCACGCCTTCCCTGATGACGGTCGCCACGCCCTGCACCTGTACGTTCACCGTGAATGCTACCCGGGTCGGCAAGGACGAGGCGGTGCTGCTCAAGGCGGGCAGAATCTCGGCCACGGTGACGCTGAAGGACGGGCGCGTGTCCTTCTTCGACGCGGCCGGCAAGCCGATCCTGCAGCAGGACGCCGAGAGCATGAAGCCGGTTACGGTGGGCGGCAAGCCGTTCTTCGCGATCAAGCAGGGCTTCAACCACGGCACCCGCGACGCCTACTACGGCCTGGGCCAGCACCAGAACTCGCAGATGAACTACAACGGCGAAGACGTGCTGCTGGCCCAGCACAACATGATCGCCTCGGTGCCTTTCGTGGTCTCGGACAAGAACTACGGACTGCTGTGGGATAACAACAGCATCTCGCGCTTCGGCGACGCCACGCCTTATGCCTGGATGTCGCGCGACCTGGTCCTGCGCGACGCCGACGGCAAGCCCGGCGGGCTGACCGCCCGCTACTACGTCGACGGCAAGCTGGCGCTCACCCGCAAGGAAAAGGACATCGCCTACCAGTACCTGAAGGACGTGGCGGAGAACTGGCCCAAGGAGCTGCCGCCGCTCAAGGATCTCAAGGACGCGCGCGTGGTCTGGGAAGGCAGCCTGGTTAGCGACAAGCCCGGCGTGCACAAGATGCAGCTGTACTCCTCCGACTATGCGCGCCTGTCCATCGACGGCAAGGAAGTGATGGACGTGTGGCGCATGGGCTGGAATCCGTGGTACCACAACTTCGAGGTCAGGTTCGAGAAGAACAAGCCGGTCAAGCTGCACCTCGACTGGAAGGTGTCGAGCGGGATGATCGCCATCACCCACAACAACCCGCTGCCGCAGCCGGAGCGCCATTCGCTCACGATGTCTTCGGAAATCGCCGAGGCGATCAACTACTACGTCATCAGCGCGGACAGCATGGACCGGGTGATCGCCGGTTACCGCCACCTGACCGGGCAGCAGCCGATGATGCCGAAATGGGCCTACGGCTACTGGCAGTCGCGCCAGCGCTACGAGACCCAGCAGCAGCTGCTGGACACCGTGGCGGAATACCGCAAGCGCGGCTGGCCGCTGGATAACATCGTGCAGGACTGGTTCTACTGGCCGGAAGACGGCTGGGGCTCGCACGACTGGGACAAGAAACGCTTCCCGGACCCGAAGGGCATGGTCGATGCGGTGCACAAGCAGAACGCGCGCATCATGCTCTCCATCTGGGGCAAGTTCTACGCCAATACCGACAACTACAAGGAACTGGCGGCCAAGGGCCATATGTGGACCAAGAACGTCGAGAACGGCGACCTCGACTGGGTCGGGCCGGGCTACAAGAACAGCCACTACGACCCGTACACGAAGGAAGCACGCGACATCTACTATCGCCAGATGAAGCACAAGCTGGTCGACCTGGGCTTCGACGCCTGGTGGATGGACAATACCGAGCCCGACATCCTGTCGAACGCGCGCCTGGAAGACTTCAAGCAGCTGATCGGCCCGACCGTCTACGGCGCCGGCGAGATCACCTTCAACCCCTACAGCCTGGTGCACTCGGAGGGCTTCGCCGAGAACCTGCGCCGCGACCAGCCGGACAAGCGCCAGTTCATCTTGTCGCGTTCGGGCTTTGCCGGCATCCAGCGCAATTCGGTGGCGGTGTGGAGCGGCGACATCGTCGGCCGCTGGAACAACCTGGCCGACCAGATCGCCTCCGGCGTCAACTTCTCGATGTCGGGCATCCCCAACTGGACCCACGACATCGGCGGCTATGCGCAGGAGACACGCTTCCAGGTCGGCGATGTCGGCTCGGCCCAGGAAAACCGCGCGACCGGCACCAAGCAGGCCGATCCGGAAGACATGAAGGAATGGCGCGAGCTGAACCTGCGCTGGTTCCAGTTCGGCGCCTTCTCGCCGCTGTTCCGCTCGCACGGCGAGGTGGTCAAGCGCGAGATCTACAACATCGCGGCCGGCGACGACAGCATGCGCGACGCCATGGTCGGCTACCTGAAACTGCGCTACCGCCTGATGCCCTATATTTATACGATGGCGGCCGACACCCATTATCACTCGGGCACGATGATGCGCGGCCTGGTGATGGACTTCCCGCATGACGACCGGGTGAAGAACATCAAGGACCAGTACATGTTCGGCCCCAGCCTGATGGTGGCGCCGGTCACCAGCTACGGCGCGCGCTCGCGCCAGGTCTACCTGCCGCAGGGCAGCGACTGGGTCGACTTCGATACCGGAGAACGTCACAAGGGCGGCAACACCATCACCGTGCAGGCGCCGCGCGAGCGTATCCCGCTGTTCCTGCGCGCCGGCGCCGTGATCCCGACCGGGCCGGTCACCCAGTACGTGGACGAGAAGCCGGATGCGCCGCTGGTGCTGCAGGTGGTTGCCGGCGCCGACGGCCAGGCCAGCCTGTACGAGGACGACGGCGTCACCAACGCCTACGTCCGCGGCGAGTACAGCCGCATCCCGTTCAGCTACGACGACCGCAAGGGCGTGCTCACCATCGGCGCGCGCGTGGGCCAGTACAAGGGCATGCCGGTGAAACGCGAGATCCGCGTGCGCGTGCTGCGTCCGGGCACCGCGGCTGCGAGCAAGCTGGATGCCTACGACCAGTCGGTCAGCTACGATGGCCGCCCGGTGACCATCAAGCTGTGACCGCGCGCAGGAAGCTGCTCAAGGGGCTGGCCGCGCTGTGCGCGCCGGCGGCCAGCCCCTTGACGCTCGCGGCGCGCAGGCCCCCGGCGCTGGCGGACCCGCAGGCCGGCGCCCATGCGCAGTCGGTGTATGCCTGGCTGCACGGCATCTGGGGCCGGCAAGTCATCGCCGGCCAGCAGGACCTAACATGGGACGACGGCGTCGACATGGCGCAGCGGGTGTTCGACGACACCGGCAAGTATCCAGCCTTGATGGGCTACGACTTCATGAACACCGGGATGCGGGGGGCGAACACCTCCGGCCTGCGCCAGGTGGAGGAGGCGATCGCCTTCACCCGGCGCGGCGGCCTGGTGAGTTTCTGCTGGCACTGGCGTGACCCGGCGCTGCTCGGGACCGAAGGCCGCAACCGGGCCAATTTCTACGTCCGCGAGCCGGACCCGGCCAGGAATACCGGTTTCACCATCCCGATGGCAGGTGGCCGGCTCGACACCGCCAGCCCGGCCTGGCGCCAGATCAACGAGGGCATCGACCTGGTCGCGGCGGAGCTGAAAAAGCTGGCCGACGCGGGCGTCACCGTGTTGTGGCGTCCGCTGCATGAAGCCTCCGGCCACCAGGGCGACGGCTGGTTCTGGTGGGGCCGCGCGCGCAGCGACGGCGAGTCGCCCGCCCGGGCCTGCATCCTGCTGTGGCGTCACATGTTTGACCGTTTGGTAAAAAACCACGGGCTGCACAACCTGATCTGGGTGTGGAACGGGCAGGACGAAGCCTGGTACCCGGGCGACGACGTGGTCGACATCGTCGGCTGGGACATCTACGACGACAGCGACGGCAAGCGCTACGGTGCCCAGGCCGCGACCTACCGCCGCGCGCTCGCCATCGGCCGCGGCGCCAAGCCGGTAGCCCTCACCGAAACCAGCTATATCCCCGATCCGGACAAGATGCTCGCGGAAGGGGCGCCCTGGCTCTGGTTCACGGTCTGGAACGACGCCAGGGCCGGGGCCGGAGTACGCGACAAGAGCAACTTCTGGTCGGGCGACTATTACAATACGGCCGAGCACAAGAACAAGGTCTATCACCATCCGAAGGTCATCACGCTGGACAAGCTGCCGGCATTCCTGAAAGCGCCACAATGAAACGTCTTACTCTTCTACTCGCCCTCGCGGCCGTGCTGCACGCCGGCCTGGCGACGGCGGCCACGCCGGTCTCGCCGAGCGACGCGAAACTGCAGTACACCGGCCGCATCGACTTCTCGGATCCGGCCGCGCCGGTGATCTCCTGGCCGAACAGCGCGATCGCCGGGCGCTTCACCGGCACCTCGTTCGCCATCAAGCTCGACGACCAGCGCGGCCGGAACTACTTCAATGTGTTCCTGGACGGCGACCTGTCCGCGCCCCTGGTTATCGAAGCGAAGCAGGGCGTAGCGACCTATGTCGTGGCGCAGAAGCTGGCGCCGGGAAGCCACAGCTTCCTGGTCACCAAGCGCACCGAGGGCGAAGAGGGCGCAACAAGGTTCCGCGGCCTGGAACTGGATGACGGCGCCGGGCTGCTGCCGCCACCGCCGCGGCCCAAGCGCCGCATCGAGTTCTTCGGCGACTCGATCACCAGCGGCATGGGCAACGAGGGCGCGCTCAACGGCCGCGACGATGCCGGCAAGGACAAGAACAGCTTCCTGTCCTATGCGGCGATCGCCGCCAGGCAGCTCAAGGCCGAAATGCACATGACCTCGCAGAGCGGCATCGGCGTGATGATCAGCTGGTTCCCGTTCACCATGCCGGACTTCTACGACCAGCTGAGCGCCGTCGGCAACAACGACAGCCGCTGGGATTTCTCGCGCTGGACGCCGGACGTGGTGGTGGTCAACCTGCTGCAGAACGACAGCTGGCTGATCGGCCGCGACCACAAGCTGCAGCCGGAGCCGAACGATGCCCAGCGCGTCGAGGCCTACAAGCAGTTCGTGCAGCGCATCCGCCGCCTCTATCCGCAGGCCTACATCGTCTGCGCGCTGGGCAGCATGGACGCGACCCGGCCCGGTTCACCCTGGCCGGGCTACGTCACCGCGGCCGTGGAGCGCATGCGCAAGGAGAACGGCGACAAGCGCATCGACACCCTGTTCTTCGAGCATACGGGTTATGGCCAGCATCCGCGGGTGCACCACCACCAGGCCAATGCAGCCAAGCTGACTGCATTGGTCCGGGCGCGGATGGGCTGGTAAGGGCAGGGGCCGCTCAGGCGGCGCGCGGGCTGGCTGCCCTCAGCTGGCTCGTGCGAAGTTGCTCAGCGATATAGGCGTCATGCGTCGGCATCCGGTCCACCGCCTGCACGATCATGTCGCGCACGCCGGCGAAATGCCCGTGCACCTCGCGGATGTCCACCGCATCCACGAAAGGATCGTAACGCTTCGGCACCGCGCCCAGTCCCATCAGCATGGCCACGAAGGACGGCTCGGCGAAGCCGTGCGGGTCCAGGATCGTGACGCGCCCGGTTTCGCGGAACAGCTCGATCTGGTGGCGAATCGTATCGGGAATCGGCATGTTGGCGCAGTAGCGCCAGAACTCAGAGTCGTCGCGCTTCGTCAGCTTGTAGTGCAGGACGATGAAGTCGCGCACCGATTCGTAGCGCACGCCCATGTAGCGGTTGAACTCATCGGCCAGCTCGGGACGGCAGTCACGGTCCGGGAACAGCTCGACCAGCTTGCCGACCGCGGTCTCGATGAGGCTGATGCTGGTCGATTCCAGGGGCTCGACGAAGCCGGCGGACAAGCCCACCGCGACGCAGTTCTTGACCCATGACTTGCGCCTGCGGCCGGTGACGAAGCGGAGCTGGCGCGGCTCGTCGAGCGCGGCGCCGTCGAGGGAGTCGAGCAGTACCTCGCGTGCCCGCGCGTCGCTGGTGAAGGCGTTGCTGTAGACGTGGCCGTTGCCGGTGCGGTGCTGCAGCGGGATACGCCAGACCCAGCCCGCCTCCTTGGCCGTGGAACGGGTATAGGGCGTGAGCGCGGGCGCGCTGGCGCAGGGCACGGCGAGCGCGCTGTTGCAGGGCAGCTGCTCGCTCCAGTCATCGTAGCCGGCCTTCAATGCCCCCTCGATCAGCAAGCCCCGGAATCCGGAGCAGTCGACGAACAGGTCACCCTCGATCCGGCGGCCGTCGCGCAGCTTGACCGCCGTGATGAAGCCGCTCTCCGGATGCTGTTCGACCTCCACCACCGTGCCCTCGAGGCGCTGCGCACCGTGCGTCACCGCGTAGTCGCGCAGGTAGTTCGCGTACAGGCCGGCGTCGAAATGGTAGCCGTAGGAATACGCGTCGGTGATCGAGGGCGTGCCCTTGTGCGGCGGCACGAATTTGTTCTTGCGCGCCATGATCGAGGACACCGACCAGTTCTCCAGCGCCGGCATGTTGTCGAATTGCGTGGACATGCGCAGCCAGAACAAGTGCGACGGGTGGCGGTCGAGCGAGGGGCCGAAATCGCCGAAGCCGTGGAAGAAGCGGTTGCCGAGGTGGCCCCAGTCCTTGAACTCGATGCCGAGCTTGTAGCTGGCCTTGGTGCGCCGTACGAAGTCGTCGGCGTCGAGGCCCAGCGCGGCATTGTAGTAGCGGATGGTCGGCAGGGTCGCTTCACCGACCCCGATGGTGCCGATGTCGGGCGACTCCACGAGGATCACCTCGCAGGGCTCCTCAGGGCGGCCCAGCAGGCGCTGCGCCAGCGGGGCCGCCGCCATCCAGCCGGCGGTGCCCCCGCCCACGATCACGATCCGGCGGATCGGCTTGTCATTCATTCTGTCTCCTGTCTTTTTCTGTCGTAGGTATGCGTAGGGCGTGCATACGACAGGAAGTGTAGAGCAGGTTCCGATTGCCAGGCAATAGAAATGTTTGCGCCTAACAATCGGTGTTGCTGCGCCGTTTCAGCGCTGCAGCGACTCCATCGCCGCCGCCACGTAGACCAGCGGCGCGTTCCAGTTGATCGCGATCTCGTTGCTGGCGTAGCTGCACACATGGTCGATGTAGGACAGGGCCGGCAGCTTCGACGGATAGGGGACCGGGCAATCCTTGGCGTCCTGCTGGCCCGGGTTGGGGCCGCCCACCAGCATGCCCGGCACCGGCGCCTTGACGCCGTCCGCCTCGGAGGGGCGGTGGTGCGGGTGCATCGGCGAACGCTCGCCGAAGCCGGTGACGAAGGACATGCCCGGACCGTTACGGCCGAGTACGTAGTCGAGCGCCGACTGCGCCGCGTTCAGGTAATCCGGCCGCGGCTCGACGCGGTAGGCCGCCACCAGCATCATGGCCTGGTTCAGGATGGTCGAGCTGCTGCCCCAGACGAAATCCTTGGCGCCCATGGTGACGCGGTAGGGCGAGGCGCGCCAGCGCTCGACCAGCCGGTCCCCAACTTCCAGCAGCTGCTTGCGCACGGGGGCGGCGTCCGCGCCCGCCGGCAGGCGCCCGGCGTGCTGGGCGAGCGAGATCCAGCCCAGCATGCCGACGTCGGCCCAGCCCGGCTCGGTGCCCTTGGCGGCATCCCCCGCATGGGCAAAGGCGCGGCTGCGGTAGTCGCTGTTGCCGGTAGCGATCAGGAGCTCGGCGGCGGCCCAGGCGAGTTCGTCCTCGGCGCTCTTGTCGCCGTAGGCGCCGGTCTGGATGTCGGCCGGCTGCTCGTACAGAACCTTCGGGTTGGCCTCGGCCCAGCGCCAGGCCTGTTCGGCCGCGGCCAGGTAGCGCGCCGAGCGTCCCGGCTGCTGGCTGTCGAAGGGTTTCAGCACGCGGCTGGCGACTGCCATCACCGCCGCGAAGTCGAGCGTGGCCGTGGTGGTCTTCTGCACCACGTAGCGCGGCGCAGTCGCTTTCTCGGGCATGACTATGCCGTCGAAGACCTTGTTGGTCAGCTTGTGGTAGACCCCGCCGTCGTTCGGGTCCTGCATGGTGAGCATCCAGTCGAGGTTCCACAGGGTCTCGTTGAGGATGTCAGGCAGGCCGTTGCCGGCTTCCGGCAGGTTCAGGGGCAGCTTGGCGAACCACTCGGGAAAGTGCTCGTAGGCCGCCAGCAGGGTGTAGGTGCTGATGCCCGAATTGACGATGTACTTGTTGTAGTCGCCGGCGTCGTACCAGCCCTTCGGACTCGAGATCACGGTGCCGGCGGGACGCGCTTTCGATGCGGCCGAGGCGTGCACCAGCACCCGCGTGTCCGGGTGCGCCAGCGGGCGCGCGTAAGGGCCGGCGATGGCCGGGGTCAGGGCGATGCCGGTGCGGTTCAGGGTAAAGTTGCGGATCGCCGCGATGTCGAGCTCACGGTAGACGCCGGGCTGGATGGCGAAGGGCGCCGAGTCCGGCAGGCCGGCCACGCGCAGGCGGTAGCTGCCGGGCGTGCGCAGGGCCGTGAAGTCGGCCAGGCGCACCCGCTCGCCGGACGCATCCCAGGTGGCGGCGCTGGCCAGGCTGCCTTCGAACACCTGCTTGCCGCTGCCTGCTTCCACCACGGCGAAGCGCGCCTGCGCGTCGGCCGGCACCACGGCCAGCTTTTGCGCGGCCGGCAGGTAGCCTACCTGGTTCAGCTTGACGCTCGCCGGGCCGGCGGCATGCGCGCCGCCGGCAAGCAGCAGCGCGGCGCAGGCAGCGGCCAGGCGGAGCGGAGGCAAGGATAGGGGAGTGCCGGTCTGTGGCGCAGGGTGGTGCATGCTGTCTCCTGATATTGTTGTGAAATCGATTTCATAATACCGTCGTGTATCACGCAACGTCAACGTCGATTGCGCGCACTTCGAACGTCGCGGATAATGTCGGTAAAGGCCCTGTTCTTACAGGGCCTTGTTATTTGGATGGTCGGCGTTGGCCATGTTTTTTCAAGCAGGTGTGAAGGATTTATTATGGAAATCAAGGTCAACTTTCTCGACAAGCTTCGCCTGGAAGCGAAATTCGACGACTTTACGGTCATTGCCGACCAACCCATCCGCTACAAGGGCGATGGCTCCGCGCCCGGGCCTTTCGACTATTTCCTGGCCTCGTCGGCCTTGTGCGCGGCCTATTTCGTCAAACTCTACTGCAATACCCGGAATATCCCGACCGAGAATATCCGCCTGTCGCAGAATAATATTGTCGATCCCGAAAACCGCTACAAGCAGATCTTCAAGATCCAGGTCGAGCTGCCGGCCGATATCTCCGACAAGGACCGCCAGGGCATCCTGCGCTCGATCGAGCGCTGTACCGTGAAGAAGGTGGTCCAGCAGGGACCGGAATTCGTGATCGAAGAGGTGGAGAACCTCGACGCCGACGCCCAGGCGCTGCTGACCCTGCAGCCGGATGCCGCTGCGCAGACCTATATCCCCGGCAAGGACCTGCCGCTGGAGCAGACCATCGCCAACATGTCGGGCATGCTGGCCAGCTGGGGCATCAAGATCGAGATCGCCTCGTGGCGCAATATCGTGCCGAATGTCTGGTCGCTGCATATCCGCGACGCGCATTCGCCCATGTGTTTCACCAACGGCAAGGGTGCGACCAAGGAAAGCGCGCTGGCCTCGGCCCTGGGGGAATACATCGAACGCCTGAACAACAACCACTTCTACGCCGGCGTGTTCTGGGGCGAGGATATCGCCAACGCGCCTTTCGTCCATTATCCGAACGAGCGCTGGTTCAAGCCAGGCCCGGACGATGCGGTGCCGGGCGAGATCCTCGACGAGTATTGTCTGGGCATCTACGATCCGGACGGCGAACTGCGCGGTTCGCACCTGATCGATACCAACTCCGGCAACGTGGAGCGCGGCATCGTGTCGCTGCCCTTTGTCCGGCATTCGGACGGCGAAACCGTGTATTTCCCGTCCAACCTGGTCGAGAACCTCTACGCCAGCAATGGCATGAGCGCCGGCAATACCCTGGTCGAAGCCCAGGTACAGTGCCTGTCCGAGATCTTCGAGCGCGCCGTCAAGCGCGAAATCCTGGAAGGCGAGATCGCGCTGCCGGACGTGCCCCAGGAAGTGCTGGCCAAATACCCCGGCATCCTGGCCGGCATCCAGGGCCTGGAAGAGCAGGGCTTCCCGGTGCTGGTCAAGGATGCCTCGCTGGGCGGCACCTACCCGGTGATGTGCGTCACCCTGATGAACCCGCGCACCGGCGGCGTGTTCGCCTCCTTCGGCGCGCACCCGAGCTTCGAGGTGGCGCTGGAGCGCAGCCTGACCGAGTTGCTGCAGGGGCGCAGCTTCGAGGGCCTGAACGACCTGCCGCAGCCGACCTTCGCCAGCGAGGCCGTCACCGAGCCCTATAACTTCGTCGAGCACTTCATCGATTCGAGCGGCGTGGTGTCGTGGCGCTTCTTCAGCGCCAGGGCGGACTACGACTTCGTCGAGTGGGACTTTTCGGGCCAGGGCCAGGATTCCAACGCCGAGGAAGCCGCGACCCTGCTCGGCATCCTGACGGACATGGGCAAGGAGGTCTACACGGCGGTGTACGACCAGCTGGGCAGCAATGCCTGCCGCATCCTGGTGCCCGGCTACTCGGAGATCTATCCGGTGGAAGACCTGGTCTGGGACAACACCAACAAGAGCCTGCTGTTCCGGGAAGACATCCTGAACCTGCACCGCCTCGACGACGACGCGCTGGCGGCCCTGCTCGAGCGCCTGGAGAACAACGAGCTGGACGAGTACTCGGACATCGCCGGTTTGATCGGCATCGAGTTCGACGAGAACACGGAATGGGGTCAGCTGACGGTGCTCGAGCTGCGCCTCTTGATCAACCTGGCCCTGCAGCGCTTCGAGGATGCGCAGGAACTGGTGGGCGCCTTCCTGCAGTACAACGACAACACCGTCGAGCGCCGCCTGTTCTACCAGGCGATGAACGTGGTGCTGGAGGTGGTGCTCGACGAGGGGCTGGAACTGGAGGACTACGTCGCCAATTTCCGCCGCATGTACGGCAATGCGCGGATGGACGCGGTGCTCGGCTCGGTGGACGGCAGCGTGCGCTTCTCCGGCCTGACCCCGACCAGCATGAAGCTGGAAGGCCTGGAGCGGCACCAGCGTCTGATCGACAGCTATCGCAAGCTGCACAAGGCCCGCGCCGCCGCCGCGTAGAAGCGCTCCGGGACACAGCGCACACGCATTGTGCGCTGCATTTGCAGGCGGGCTGGTCGAAGAGTATGCTGGACTTACAACAGACATGCATACAACGGAGACAATCATGAAACTTCGACTGGCAACACCTGCCTTTGCGAGCCGCTTCCATGGTCCCTTGCGTTTCGGCCGCGCCTGGCGCGGTCACGAACTCGGTTTGCGCCTGGTTCAGCTGGCCGTGCTGATCGCGGTCGCGGTGGTAGGGGCGAGGCTGATCGCCGGCGGCGTGGCGCTGCTGACCCGCACGATCGCCGGGCTGATTGGCTGAGCCGGACGCGCTACGCCCTCATAGCGGCCGCACCCAGATATTCCGGAAGCTGACCGCGTCGCCGTGGTCCTGCAGCAGGATCGGTGCGGGTCCATGCTTGCGGTAGGCCGGCTTGCCGACGTACACGGTTTCGCCCTGCAGGGCGACGCGGTTCTGCACCAGCACGCCATTGTGCAGGGCGGTCACGTAGGCGGGCGCCAGCAACTTGCCATCGGCGCCAAAGCGCGGCGCGGTCCAGATCACGTCATAGCGTTGCCATTCTCCCGGCGCGGCGCAGGCGTTCACGAGCGGGATGTGTTGCTTGTACATGCTCGCGGCCTGGCCGTTGGCATAGGTCTTGTTGTCGGCGCAGTCGAGGATCTGGATCTCGTAGCCGCTGCCCTTGCCCGTTGAGGCGAGGAACAGGCCGCTGTTGCCGCGGGCCTGGCCGGCGCCGCCGAGCGTCGTGGGCACGCGCCATTCGAGGTGGATCTGGTAGTCGGTGAACAGGCGCCTGGTCTGGATGTCGCCGCTGCCGCCGCGGACGGTGAAGCTGCCGCCGGCGACGGTCCAGCCGGCAGGCTGGTCGGGCGCCGCCGCCGACACCCATTCGCGCAGGTCTTTCCCGTCGAACAGCACGATCGCGTCCGACGGCGCCGACGCCGGGGAGCCGGGGGTGACGCGCCCGGGCTCCGGCGCCCACACCTCGGTCGTCTTGGGATCCGGCTGCTGCTGCGCTGCGGCAAACAATGGAAGAAGCAGAAATAGTCCAGCTACCGCTACGCTCAATTGTGCAATCATCGCTCGTCCCCGTGCATAAAGAGGGGAGCAGCATAGCATGCAGTGCGGCAATGCTCTCCCGTCAGGCCAGTCGAAGCTGGCGCAGTTCCTGCAGAAGCCGCGAAAACGCGCGACAATGGCAGGTTTCCTGACTCCGTCATCGATTCGCCATGTCCGGTCCAGCATCCTTGTCCTCCCTGTCTCCTCGTCCGCGCGCGGACATCAACCTGAAGCCCTTCGCCGTCTCGCTCCTGCTCATCGCAGCGGGTTGCTGGTACCTGGCGCAGGCTGCCGGCTGGCGCCAGTCCGCGCTGTATGCGGTCGGCGCGCTGCTCGGCATCACGCTGTACCACGCGGCATTCGGCTTCACCTCGGCATGGCGGGTGTTCATCGCCGATGGCCGCGGCGCCGGCCTGCGCGCGCAGATGCTCATGCTCGCGCTCGGCGTGCTGCTGTTCTTCCCGGTGCTCTCCAGCGGCACCCTGTTCGGTGCCCCGGTCACCGGACTGGTGTCGCCCGCCGGCACCTCGGTCATCGTCGGCGCTTTCATCTTCGGCATCGGCATGCAGCTCGGCGGCGGCTGTGCCTCCGGCACCCTGTACACGGTCGGCGGCGGCAGCACGCGCATGCTGGTGACGCTCGCGGCCTTCATCGCCGGCTCGGTGATCGCCACCGCCCACATGCCGTTCTGGACCGCACAGCCGCAGCTTGCGCCGCTGTCGCTGGTGAGCGCGCTGGGCCTGGTTCCCGCGCTGCTGCTGAACCTGGCCGTGTTCGCGCTGATCGCCGCCATCACGGTGGCGGTCGAGAAGCGCCGCCACGGACGGCTGGTCACGCCGCAGCCGCAGAAAGCAAACGGGCCGCGCTGGCTGCATGGCCCCTGGCCCCTGGTGGCCGGCGCCGTCGCGCTGGTAGTCCTGAATTTCGCGACCCTGGCCCTGGCCGGGCGCCCCTGGGGCGTGACCTCGGCCTTCGCCCTGTGGGGCGCGAAAACCCTGGCGGCCGTCGGCGTCGACATCGCCAGCTGGCCCTACTGGTCGACCAAGGCCAACGCCGCCGCATTGGCAGCGCCGATCTGGCGCGACGTCACGTCCGTGATGGACATCGGGATCGTGCTGGGCGCGATGCTGGCCGCGGCGCTCGCCGGCCGCTATGCCCCGGTATGGCGCCTGCCCCTGCGCTCGCTGGTCGCGGCGGTGGTCGGCGGCCTGCTGCTCGGCTATGGCGCTCGGCTGGCCTACGGCTGCAATATCGGCGCCTATTTCAGCGGCATCCTGTCCGGCAGCGTCCATGGCTGGCTCTGGCTCGTCGCCGCGTTCACCGGCAACGTGTTCGGGACCCGCCTGCGTCCGCTGTTCGGCCTCGAAGTCGAGCGCGTGAAACCGAGCGCCTGCTGAGGGAGCATCCTTCGATACGCGCCAACCCCCGCATCTTTACGAGGTGCATCTACCCGGCCCTTGGGACATAATGCACTTGAAAACGGGGGAGACGGCAGATGCGCGACGCGATCATCATCGGGGGCGGCCATAACGGCCTGGTATGCGCCTTTTACCTGGCCCGTGCCGGCCTGAAGGTCACGGTACTGGAGCGCCGCGCGGTGGTCGGCGGCGCCGCGGTCACGGAAGAATTCCACCCCGGTTTCCGTAACTCGGTCGCCGCCTACACGGTGTCGCTGCTCAACCCCAAGGTGATCGAGGACATGGATCTGGCCGGACACGGCCTGCGCATCGTCGAACGGCCGCTGTCGAACTTCCTCCCGCTCGACGATACCCGCTACCTGAAGCTCGGCGCCGGCCGGACCGCGTTTGAAGTCGCCAAGTTCTCGCAGCGCGACGCGGACCGCCTCGAGGATTACAACCGCCACCTGGACAGCGCGGCCGACCTGCTGCGCGAACTGGTGCTGCAGACCCCGCCGAACCGGGTGCAGGGCAGCTGGCTCACGGCCTTGCCTGAGCTGATCAAGGCCGGCAAGCTGGGCAACCGGATGCGCGGGCTGTCGCTCGCTACCCAGCGCGAGCTGCTCGACCTGTTCACCAAATCGGCCGGCGACTACCTGGATGGCTGGTTCGAGAGCGCGCCGATCAAGGCGGCCTATGGCTTCGACAGCGTGGTGGGCAACTACGCCAGTCCCTACACGCCCGGTTCGGCCTACGTGCTGCTGCACCATGTGTTCGGCGAGGTCAACGGCAAGAAGGGCGCCTGGGGCCATGCCATCGGCGGGATGGGCGCCATCACGCAGGCGATGGCCAGGGCCGCGCTGGCACAAGGCGTGCAGATCCGCACCGGGTGTGGGGTAGAAGAGGTGTTGCTGGACAAGGGGCGGGCCTGCGGCGTCGTCACCGCGGGCGGCGAGCGTGTCGATGCCCGGGTAGTCGTGTCGAACCTGAATCCGCGCCTGTTGTACACCCGGCTGGTCGACCCGGGCGCGCTGCCCGGCGACTTCCTGCGGCGCATGCAGGCCTGGCGCTGCGGCTCCGGCACCTTCCGCATGAACGTGGCGCTGTCGGAGCTGCCGAGCTTCAGCTGCCTGCCGGGCACGCAAGCCGCCGAGCACCACGGCAGCGGCATCATCATCGCGCCGAGCCTGCAGTACATGGAGCGCGCCTACCATGACGCCCGCGCCTACGGCTGGTCGCGCGAACCCATCGTCGAGCTCCTGATTCCGTCCACGCTGGACCCGGGCCTGGCGCCGCCAGGCCAGCACGTGGCCAGCCTGTTCTGCCAGCATGTGGCGCCGCAGCTGCCGGACGGCGCCAGCTGGGACGCGCATCGCGAGGAGGTGGCCGACCTGATGATCGCTACCGTCGACCGCTATGCGCCCAACTTCAGGCGCTCGGTGCTGGGCCGCCAGATAATGACCCCGCTGGACCTGGAACGGACCTTCGGCCTGGTGGGCGGCGACATCTTCCACGGCGCGCTGGGACTCGACCAGCTGTTCGCGGCGCGACCGATGCTGGGGCATGCCGATTATCGGGGGCCCGTGGCCGGCTTGTACACCTGCGGCTCCGGGACCCATCCAGGCGGGGGCGTCACTGGTGCGCCGGGACACAATGCGGCGCGCGAGGTGCTGCGCGCTTTCGCGCGAAGGCAACGGGTGCGCTCTGCGGCATAGCGCTTGCCCTTAATATAAGTTGAACGTATATCCCGCATTCAAGGAATCAGGCCTTTGAGGGTGAGATATTGGTTATAATGATGGGTTGGATCAGGAATCTAAATTGGATTTATATCTGGCGCTGCTCTATGCTGTCACCATCGCTTAACGCACCACCAAACGAAGGAAAACAGCATGAACGCCATCGCCATCAACGCCGCCCGTCCTGACGCATCCGATACCTTCCGCCACCTGGTCCGCCGCATCAAGGCCGTGCTGCGCCGTGCCTTCGAGCTGTCGGGCGCGCCGTACAGCGAGATCGGCTACCGCTACCTGTAAAAAAAAGGCGCTGCCACCACTACGTGTTGGAGATCTTGAACTGTTGAGCCGGGCCGATGTCAAACCACTATCCGATCGACAGTGGAGGTGGCAATGCAGGCGGCAAGCTTCAAATCGTGGCTGGCACGTAACGCGCAGCTGACGCGGCGCCAGCGCGAACAATTGCTCGCGCTTTTGCGTCCGGCAGTTGGACTGGATCGTGCCTGTGCGACGATCGAGGAGGCCAGGAGTCCATCTTCATGTCCGGTCTGTGACGGTCGGCGGCTACATCGCCACGGGCACGTCCGCGGGGTGCAGCGCTATCGTTGCTGCGCCTGCGGCAAGACCTTCAGTGCCTTGACGGGTACGCCGCTTGCCCGGCTGCGCCATCGCAGCAAATGGCTCGATTACCTGGACGGCATACTTGAGGGCCAGTCGGTGCGGAAAACGGCAGACCGGCTCGGCGTGCACCGCAACACCAGCTTCCGCTGGCGCCACCGTTTCCTGCACCTGGCCAAGGAAGACCGTCCTGCAGCCCTGGCCGGCATCGCCGAGGCCGATGAACTGTTCCTGCTCGAATCCCGGAAGGGCTCGCGTAAGCTCGACCGACTGCCGCGCAAGCGTGCAGGTGTAGCCAGCCGGCGTGGCATCAACAGTGAACACGTCTGCGTGCTGGTCGCCCGTGACCGCACCGGCGCCACCTTCGATTTCATTACCGGCCGGGGCGCCGTCACCACGGCCCAGCTGCACCGCTACCTGCTTCCGGTGCTGGACAGGGATGTGCTGCTGGTTACCGATTCCCATCCTGCCTACAACGCGTTTGCCCGGACTACTGCCATCTCACACGAAGCGGTGAACCTGCTGGCTGGCGAACGGGTGCGCGGAGCCGTCCATGTGCAAAACGTCAACGCCTACCACCGGCGCTTCCGCCAATGGCTTGCCCGCTTCAATGGCGTGGCTTCACGCTATCTGCCCAATTATCTCGGCTGGCAGTGGGCGGTCGACGGACGTCGTATCGAATCGGCGGAGGCGATGCTGCGAATAGCGCTGGGTAGGTTCAACATCGAACGGTGACAGCGCCGTAAAAAAAAGTGCGCCCCACGGGGCGCACCAAAGGAGACTGCGCTCCTCGCGCAGTGATGAAACCTCCGATCAGGGCGGCGACGCGTCCACCGCGTACACGTGCTGGGCCCCATGCATGTTCGAGGCGAACACCAGCCACTTGCCGTCCGGTGTGAAGCGCAGGTTGGGCTCGAGCCGGTAGTCGTGGGCGGACAGGTCGACCAGCCGCGTCGACTTGAACTTCTCGACCGTAATCAAGCTGTCGTCATAGGACGGCAGGTCGGCGTCGACGATGTCTTCCGCCTGCAGCAGCTGGATCCACTTGCCGTCGGCGGCGTGCGCCACCATGTCGGCGTCGCCGCCGTCGCTGGCGAAGGTCTTGTTGTCCGGGGCGATGTTGAAGTGCACGCCCCATTCGTTCGCCTCCAGGCGCTTCCAGATGCGCCGGCCGGTCGCCAGCTCCAGGCCGGCGACCCAGAACACCTGGCCGCGCGGGGTCTGCAGGTCGTACCAGAGCCACTTGCCGTCATGGCTGAAGAATTCGTGGCCCCAAATCTCGAAGTTCATGGTGCGCGTATGGACGCTGCGCAGCCCGCTGCCGTGCGCATGGATCAGCTTGATGCGGTCGACGCGGTGCCACGGCCCCTCCATGCAGAAGCGGATCAGCGTTGGGTCGGTCGGCGAAAACTGGGCGTGGCCGATCCATTCCTCGGTCTGGTACAGCACCTTGCGCTCGCCGCTCTTCAGGTCGATGGTGAACAGCTCGGCCGGCACCCGCGCCGACCAGCGCTCGAGCATGCGCACGCCCTTGGCCTTGGCAAAGTTCAGCGGCTTGCCGTCCGGACCGAGGGCCGCGTATTCGGTATTCCCGAACTTGGCGATGCTGGCCGCATCCTTGGGCTGCAGCGGCTTGGCGCCGTAGGCGACCTGGCCCAGCAACAGCGTGTCGTCGGCATTCGAGGCGGTCACGCCGCCGGCGGCGATGCGGGCCAGCTTGCGCACCTTCCTGGTGTCGACGTGGACGGCATAGATGGTCTTCGGACGATCGGCCGCTTCGCCCGGGCCGGGATCCGTCACCGAATAGACCGCTTCGCGCGTGGTGCGCAGCATGAACAGCAGGTCGTTCTCGCGGCCGGGCGCCAGCAGCGTGGTCTTCCAGTCCTTCAGGCGCACCCCCATGATCCCCGATGGCGACTTGATCACCATGACGTCGCCTTCGGGCGTGTAGGCATGGCGGTAGAAATACAGCACGCCCGAGCCGGCTTCTTCCGAAATGCGCACGACCCGGCGGCCGGTCTTCGGGTCGGTGAATTCCTTCGGAATCGGTCCGCTGAAGGGCTTCGATGCGGCGGGCGCCGGGGCCTGGGCGGAGGCGATCCCCAGAGGCAGCAGGGCGGAGGCGCCCCACAGGCTTTTCAGTACGGTACGGCGGCGGATAGGGCTCATTTGCTGCTCCTTGCGGGTGTCTTGAGCGTGGCCGGGTCGTAGGCGAGCGCGCGGGTGGCGCGCATCTCCTGTTCGCGCCGGGCCTTCTCGGCCTCGCCGACGATGGTTTTCGGCGGCGGCGGCGGCGGGGTCGGTGTGGTGGCCGCGATGGTCGCCTCGTCGTCGCGCGCCGGCGCCGGCTCGGGCAGCGCCTGCACCGGGCCGTGCAGGTCCATCACCTCCAGGCCGGCCAGCAGGAAGGCGCCGGTGGCGTAGGGGCCGACGTCGTCCGCGCGGGTCGGCACCGGCCGGTCGCCCGTCTTCTGCGCGGCGCCGACCAGGCCGTTCGGCAGGACCTGGCGATTCAAGGCGGCCCAGCCCCGCGTGACCGCGGGCAGGTAAGTCTGGCGGTCCAGCAGGCCGTGGTTGATGCCCCAGGCCAGTGCGTAGACGAAGAAGCCGGAGCCCGAGGTTTCCGCTTCCGGGAAGCTGTCCGGGTCGTTCATGTCGCTGCGCCACAGGCCGTCCGGCTGCTGCAGTTCATGGATGCGGCTGGCCATCTTGCGGAAGATGTCGGTATAGAAGCTGCGTCCCTCGAAGCCGGCCGGCATCGATTCCAGCGTGCGCGCCAGGCCGCCCATGACCCAGCCGTTGCCGCGCGCCCAGTAGATCGGCTTGCCGCCGGCGCCCAGGTGGTCGCGGTCCTTGAAGCGCTCGTCGCGCAGGAACAGGCGGTCCTGTTCCACCCACAGGCGAGCCGCGGTGCGGCGCCATTCCTTGTCCATCGCCTGCAGGTACTTCCGGTCGCCGCTCAGGCTGGCCTGGCGCGCCAGCACCGGCGGCGCCATGAACAGGGCGTCGCACCACCACCAGACCAGGGTCGGCGTTTCCTGCTGGCGGTTCAGGTGCGGCAGCATGAAGTCGAGGCGCTGCTGCAGCGGCATGATGGTGCCGACCTGGCCGCGGCGCGCATACAGTTCCTGGTACAGGTCGCCGATGGCGACTTCGTCGGCATTGAGCAGGGTCCGTTCGGAACGGGCGCCGCGCAGCGAATAGTTATAGTGCTCGGCGGTGGCGGTGAGGAAGCGCAGCACTTCGCGGTTCTGCGTCACCCGGGCCAGGCGCGCCGCGCCGACGTAGAAGGTGGCGGCGACCCAGTTCGAGGAGATCTCCGACAAGTTGGAGCCGGTCGCCATCTGGATCGGACGGCGGCTCATGTCGGCGATCTGCGACATGGCCACGTAGTCGAGCACCGGCAGCACCGCGGCGCGGCTGGGCAGCCTGCCGGGATCGAAATCCATGGCGGGACGGGGCGGCGGCGTGAGCCAACTGGCTTCGATGCCGGCCACCTGGGACGGCTCGGCGGCAAGCGCGGGCAGGGCCAGCACACAGGACAGCGCGCCCAGCAGGGCGGCCTTGCGTAGGACGGGATAGGTCATCGATGGGTATCCTGGTAGGTGGTTGCTCGGATCAAGGCTTGCCGCTGACGTTCTGGGCGCTTTCGAGCGCTGCGGCGCCGCGTGCGCCCACGGCGAGCTTGCCCGTGCGCGACCACTCGGCATACGCATCGAGCGCCTTCTGCGGCGCATTGGTGTACCAGGAGTAGCCGTTGCGGCGGCCCTTCGAGATGAAATTGACGTCGTCGTGGATCGACTTGTCGCGGTCGCCGAAGATCGGCTTGCCGGTCTGGATGTCATAGTTGCGCGACCAGATCGGGCCCGCGCCCGGCCGGTCGACCAGCTTGCGGCCTTCTTCCTCGCTAACCTTGGTAAACGCCTTGCCGTAGATGGCGCTGGCCTTGAGCCAGGCGACGCCGGACTCGATGGCGGCGCGGATCTCCGGCGTCTGCTCGGGCTGGCGCATCAGGAACATCAGCACCTCGGCGCTTTCGGCGCTGGCCAGCGAGCACATCTCGTAGTTGCGCGCGGAGATGGGTTTGAGGGTGATGGCGTCGGCCTGTTGCGGCCACACCGTCTTCTTGCCGTTCACGACTACCTGGGCGTCGAGGATCGGGCGGACCGCGCGGGCGCTGGCGGCGCCGGCCTGCTGGCGCAGCGCTTGAGGCACGAAGGCGAAGTCCGGATGGCCCTCGGCGATGTCTTCCAGGATCATCGCGGCTTCGGCGACGGCATTGTCGTTGAAGGTGATCCCGTCATGGAAGCCTCCCTCGAGCGGATAGTTCTGCGGCCAGCCGCCGTTCGGGTACTGTGCCATCAGGAGGTACTGGACACCCTTGACGATGCTGGCGCGGTAGGCATCGCCTTCCTTGCCGGGCGCTTGCGCCTGCACCCGGCCGAGGAAGCGCATCTCGGTGGTCGTGGCGCCATTGTCGAGCGTGCCCACGAAGGTCCAGAAGCGGTCCTGCGGAACGTCGAAATTGGTCGGGTCGGCCACCATGGTCTCGGCATCGTTGGCATAGCGCTGGCCGCGCAGGCGCGGCGGCTTGCTGCGGTCCTGGTTCTTGCTCCAGCCGCCGGACGGGGTCTGGAAGCTGACGATGGTGTCGGCGATGGCGCGCGCTTCAAGCGTGGCGTACCAGGCAGCCTCTTTGTTCAGCGGCATCTTGCCGCTGCCGGCGGTCGGCGCCGGCGGGGCGGTTTCGCCGGCCTTGAGCTCGGCAGCCAGGATGTCGCGGTCATACTGCCGCTGCTTCTCCGAGCGGGCGATGTACCCGGCCCAGGCGGCGCGCTGCGCGGCCGGCAGCTCCACCAGGCGTTCCAGGCTGACCTGCGGCGCGGGCGTGTTGGTGCCGATCACCGTGGCGTGGGCGGGCGTGGCGGATGCGGCGAGCGCGAGACACACGGCGCCCAGCAGGGCCGTCCCTTTGGTAGTTTTCATGCTGTCTCCATCGTTGGTGTTATTCAAGGCTGTGCGGCCTTGTTAGGACTATGACTGTTGACGCGCCGATTTCCTCGGCCTTCTAAGGCAAAAACAGAAAACGCGCACGCGGATGATTGAATGGGTGCGCCGCGCATGGAAAGCGTCGCTTTTTGCTGTCGCGTATGGTTGAATTTCCCGCCATTCCAATCAATGAAGGGGAGTTCACCGCCATGGGTCCGATACTGTTTTCCCGCCGCCGCATGATGCTCACCGCCGCCGCGGCCGGCGCGGCTCTGGCCGTACCGGGCATCGCGCCGGCCCAGGACCGGATCGACCGCCAGGCCCTGGTCACGCGCCACAACCCGGTGCTGCGCCAGGCCGATCCGCACGCGCCGCTCATGCTGGGCAACGGGAACATCGGCTTCACCGCCGACATCACCGGCCTGCAGACCTTCACCGAACCCTACAGCAAGATCGCGCCGCTCCTGACAGAAGCGCAATGGGCCTGGCACAGCTTCCCGAACCCGGACGGCCACACCGTGCGCGACACCCAGGTCGAGATCGCGGTCGGCGGCCACACCCGCCGCTACGGCTACATCAAGGACTGGGCCGACGCCGCGAACAATCCGGCGGTGGCCTGGATCCGCGAGAACCCGCACCGCTTCTCGCTGGGCCGCCTGGCGCTCGACCTGCGCGCGCGCGACGGCTCGCCCGCACGCTTCGAAGACATCCGCGATACGCAGCAGACGCTGGACCTGTGGACCGGGACGCTCACCAGCCGCTTCGTCTACGACGGCGTGCCGGTCAAGGTCGTCACCCGCGTGCTGCCGGGCCAGGACACCATCATGGCCGAGCTCAGCTCGGCGCTGCTGGCGCAGGGCCGCTTGGGCGTGGCGGTACGTTTCCCGGGCGTGTCGAAGACGCTCAATCCCGATCCCTCGGACTGGAGCAATCCCGGCGCCCACAGCACGACCGCGCTGTCGCGCAAGGCCGGCGAGCTGCGCCTGCGGCGCCAGGTCGACGCCACCACCTACCACGCGGCCATCGGCGCACCGGGCGCGAGCATCGAAGAGAATGGCCCGCATGCCTACCGGGTGGCGACCAAGGCCGCGACCCTGAGCGTGATGCTGCAGTTTTCAGAGCAGGCCGGCCCGGCGCTGCCCACCCCGGCGGCAGGCGCCGTGGCCGTCGCGCGCCACTGGACCGGCTACTGGTCCCAGGGCGGCATGGTCGATTTCTCGGGCTCCACCGACCCGCGCGCCGCGGAACTGGAACGCCGCGTGATCCTGTCGCAGTACCTGATGGCGGTGAACGCCGCCGGCAGCTTCGCGCCCCAGGAAGAAGGCCTGTTCTCGAACAGCTGGAACGGCAAGTCGCACCTCGAGATGCATCCCTGGCATGCGGCCCACTTCGCCCTGTGGGGCCGGCCCCAGTTGCTCGAGCGCAGCCTGGGCTGGTACGTGGGCTTCCTCCCGAAGGCCAGGGCGAGGGCGCAGGAGCAGGGCATTCAGGGCGCCTGGTGGCCGAAGATGATCGGCCCGGACGGGGTCGACAGCCCGTCCAAGGTTTCGCCCTTCATCATGTGGCAGCAGCCGCACCCGATCTACATGAGCGAGCTGTTGTGGCGTGCCGGCGGCGGGGCGCGTGTGCTGAAGGCCTACGGCGAACTGGTCGAGGAGACCGCGAACCTGCTGGCCTCCTTCCCCCGGATCGACGAGGCGAGCGGCAAGCTGCGCCTCGGCCCGCCGATCATCCCGGTGCAGGAGAACTTCGCGCCGCTCGGCACCTTCGATCCGGCCTTCGAAGTCGCCTATTACCGCTGGGGCATCGAAACGGCGCAGGCCTGGCGCGAGCGCGCCGGCAAGCCCCGCCGCGCCGACTGGGACGCGCTGCTGGCGAAATGGCCCGCGCTGCCGCAAAAGGATGGCCTGTACCTGCCGGTGCGTTCCGCGCCGGATTTCTGGGACCAGGCGGCGGGCAGCTGCCGCGCCAACGCGATCGACGAGCGCTGCCAGAACCGCGACCACATGTCCTTCCTGATGCCGCTCGGCTGGCTGCCCGGCCGCGACGTCGACCGGGCGACCATGCGCGCCACGTTCGACCGCATGAAGCGCGACTGGGACCTGCGCCAGACCTGGGGCTGGGACTACCCGATGATGGCCATGACGGCGGCCCGCCTGGGCGCGCCGCAGGAAGCGGTGGACTCGCTGTTCTTCGATGCCAGGAACAACCAGTTCGGTCGAAGCGGCATGACGCCGCGCGTGCACCTGGACGCCCATGCCGCCCACTTCGTGCCGACCGCCACCGGAGCCGGCGCCCAGGCGGGTGCCGGTCCGGACGGCCCCGGGTACCAGCGCGCCGCCGAGACCTACTTCCCGTCGAACGGCGGCCTGCTGCTGGCGGTGGCCCTGATGGCGGGCGGCTGGGACGGACAGACCGGGAACGCGCCGGGCTTCCCGAAAACCGGGTGGAAGGTCAAGGTCGAAGGCATCCTGCCTTCGCTGTAACCCCTAGGGTGGGCGGCTCCACCCGGCTATGCGATCAGCCGGCAGCGCTGCCGCCGCCCACGCGTTCAACGAGACTGTGAATCGTCGATCCGTCTGATCGAGAGGGAGTTGAACGCGTGGGCGGCATTGAATTCGCGTGTCTTTCCATTTCAAGGTATAGCCGCCCACCCTACAAAAACCGTCAGCCCGCTTGCGCGGGGTGACGGTCTTCTTGCTTCGGGGCTTGACTACATCGTGCGGAAATTCACCCCGAACATGATGCGGCGACCCGAATACGCGTAGTCCAGGATGTTCGGCGTACCGTCGGCGAACGGCGCGTACGGGCCCTGGCTGTGCGAAACGGTCGCGTTGCCGATGTTGCGTCCTTCGACGAACACCTCGATCATCGGCGAGTACCGGTACGAGATCTTGGCGTCGATGAAGCGGGTGGCATCCGTGAAGTTGGGCGAACCCGGGTTGTAGGTGGTGCTGGTGCGTCCGCCCCCCACGTTCGGGTAGTTGTACATGCTGGTCGTCTTGCCGCAGGCCGCAATGCAGTTGAAGTAGGAGCCCACGGCCTGCAGGGCGACCCTGGCCGACAGCCTGCCGTCGTCGTACCACAGGGCGGCATTGTAGGTGTACTTCGGCTCGTTCTGCGGCGGCAGCGGCGTGCCGGTCAGCAGGTCGACGATGTTGGCCGTCGAGGTGGACGAATGCATCTTCGAGTAGTTGGCGTCGAAGCCGGTGTAGCGCAGCAGCCATGGCAGGAAAGTGAAGGCCGTCTTGCCGCTGAACTCGACGCCGCGGCGGCCCGTCGTGGCCCCGTTCATCCAGGTGGAGTAGTCGAACAGCTGGCCGGCCAGGCTTTCGCCGGTGACCGGATTGACCATGTCCGAGTTGGCGAACAGCGGCGACTGCGACACGCCCTGGGCGATCGCGCCGCCGATCTTGCCGTCCTGGCGGAAAGCCGTCGCGGTCAGCATCGTGTCGCGGTTCGGATACCACTCGATCGACAGGTTCTGGTTGAAGTTCTTCTGCGCGGCCAGCTCCGGATTGCCGACCGTGCCCGAGCACGACTGCCCGTCTTCGCCCAGGTCGGCCGCCACCTGGTCGTAGGTGCACGAACCCGAGGCCAGCAGGCGCGACACCGGCGGCCGGGCCACCGTCTTGGCGGCGCTGTAGCGCAGCACCAGCTTGTCCGGGACCAGCCAGGTGGCCAGGTTCAGGCTCGGCAGGAGATCGCTGGTCTTGGCACTGATGGCGGTGGCTTGCTGCACCCGCATCCTGGTGGTACCGCCCACCGCGTCCGGGAAGCTCGGGTCGAAGCTGGGCGTCTTCATGATGGCCGTGAAGCTCATCATGCCGGTGCCGTGCACCTTGGTGCGCACATAGCGTACGCCGACGTTGCCTTCCAGCTCCAGGCCGAAGGGCAGCGAACGGTCCGTGAAGGGCAGGTGGTCGAGGCCGAAGTCGCCCATCAGGTAGAAGGCGTCGGTGCGTTCCTTCAGGTGGTTGGCCGGCTGCGCATAGACCTTGCCGTCGCTGGCGGTGCAGTACTTCACGCAGTCGAAGTTGGTGTTGCCGACCTGGGAAATGGCGAACAGCTTCTCCACGTCGACCTGCGTCCAGTTCTCGATCAGGCCGGCGGGGCGGTCCTTGGCGCCGTTGAAGAATTGGGTCGGCGTCGCTTTCAGCGTCATGACCTGGCTTAGCATGTCGACGAACTGGGGGATGGTGTAGACCATCGCGCCATCCAGCGACTGGCGGATGTCGCCTTTCGGAATCCAGCCGTACTGGCACTTGTTGCCGCCCGGCGCCAGCGAGCCCGGGGTGTCGGCGCAGCCGTACATGGTGCTGCGCAGGGTCGGCGAAGGCATCACGATCGGCGCCACGAAGCCCGGCGTGCCGAAGGTGCCTTGCGGGTCGCGCAGGTTGTAGCCGCCGTTGTTCAGGTTCCAGTTGTCGTTGCGCGTGTCGCGCATGTTGTAGCCGGTCTTGAAACGCTTGAAGAAGGGGATGCTGTCCGGCGTGTTCCAGGTTGCATCCACCTTGGCGGTGCGCTCCGAAGTGTGGTACTCGGTCGGCACCCAGGTCAGGTTCGGCGACGAGGTGCCGGCATTCTGCTG
Source organism: Massilia sp. LC238 (assembly GCF_000735635.1). NCBI lineage: Bacteria > Pseudomonadati > Pseudomonadota > Betaproteobacteria > Burkholderiales > Oxalobacteraceae > Massilia > Massilia sp. LC238. The sequence continues at coordinate 163,446 of NZ_JNNN01000083.1, forward strand.
GGCGGCGGTGTAGGCGGGAGCCGAGTTGGTCGTGTACACCGTCGGCACGATGGCGGCGCTGGCGCCGCGCGGGAACAGCACGGCGAAGCGCGAGGGATCGGCCGAGGTGATCGGATTGACGTTCGGGAAGCTGTAGGTCCACAAGCCATTCGGCATCACGCTCATCGAGCCGGTGCCGTAGTAGTCGTTCAGCGTGAGCTCCTTGATGCCCTTCCTGAAGTCTGACTGGGCGTCCCCGGCGAAGAAGTCGACATTCAGGCCGCCGCGCTTGAAGTTGCCGCCCAGTTGCAGGTAGCGCGCGGTGGTTTCGCCGATGCCGTGGCTCTGGTTGGTCTTGGCCACGCCATTGCTGTTGGTATTGTTGAAGGTGTACGAGGTCAGGTGGTGCTTGGCGTCGACCACGGCGGAACCGGGCTGCACGTTGCTGCTGCCATTCTGCACCGACATGTTACCGAGCGAGAAAGCCAGGGTGTTGATGTCGTTATGACGCTTGTTGTAGCTGCCTTTCGAGTACAGGGTCAGCTCGTCGGTGAGCTTGAAGTCGGCGCGCAGGTCGAGGTTCCTGCGGCGGTCGATCTCGCGCCGCACCACGTAGCGCGGGCCGGACGGGGTGTAGTCGTTCCACTGGTTCAGGCAGGTATTGAGTTCGTTGGTGCGCTGGTTCTGCGCGGCGGTGCGCGCCGAGGACGAGATCAGGTTCAGCTGTGCGCTTGGAATCGGTGCGAAGATCGCGCGGCACTCGTCCTTGCTCTGTGCGCCGGCCGAGCGCGTGACCATCTCGAGCGGCGTGGCCGAGTTGAAGAAGCCGCCGTTGGTCAAGGCCGAGCGCAGCAGCGGGGTGGTGCTGGTCGCATCGGCCGTGTTGACGGTGCCGGGCTGGTAGCTGAAGGTCTTCTCGGGCGAATTGTCGAAGTCGAACAGGCGGTAGTAGCCCTGCCAGCCATTGTTGCCGCCGCCCGATACCTCGGTCTTGTGGCCTTCGTTGTCCAGCGTGGTGCTCGACGCGTTCAGCAGCAGGCCCAGGCGGCCGTTCATGTACTTGTTCGCCAGGATCAGGTTGGCGTCCGGCTGCCATTTCTTGTTCAGGCTGTTCTGGCTGCCGCCCAGGCGCAGCGAGGCGAAGGGCTTCTTGAAATCGAGGCCGGTACGTGTCTTGATCTGGATGCCGCCGCCCAGCGAACCCTCGGTCATGTCGGCAGTCGAGCCCTTGACCACGTCGACGCTCTTGATCAGGTCGGCGGAGAGCTGGCGGAACTCGACGGCGCGGCCGTCGCCGCCGCCGGCCATGTCGCTGCCGCCGGCGGACTGCACGGCCTGGCCGTCCAGTTCCACGCGCGTCAGGTCCGGGCCGTTGCCGCGCACCGACACGGTGACGCCCTCGCCGAAGTCGCCGCGGTCCAGCGCGATGCCGGCGATGCGCGAGATCGCCTCGCCGACGTTCCGGTCCGGCAGGCTGCCCACGTCCTCGGCGACGATCGAATCGATCGCGGTGGCGGCATTCTTCTTGCGGTCGATGCTGGACTGCTGGGACGCGCGGGTGGCCACCACCTTCACCTGCTGCACGCCGTCGCCGCCTTGCTGGTTCGCGGCCGGCGCGCTCTGTCCGGACTGTGCCTTCGCCTCCGGTATCTGCACCTGCGTGCCGGGCGCCTGCTCCTGCGCATTCGCCAGCGGTGCGCCCATCATGAGCACGGCCGCCGAGACCGCGACGCAGGTCGCCTTGCGCCGGCCGGGGAGGGTATGTTTTGTCATTGTCTCATCCGATATTTTCGAGTCATTGGGTTGTCCGGATGATCCTGGCGGTCGCGCCAGGATCACCACGGTGCCGCCGGAGCTGACCCGTCCGACCAGATTAGTGCAGCCGAGCAGTCGATCGACCGCCTCGGAGATGACGAATGCGCCACTGAGCGCTTCGGTGTTCACGCCATCCAGGATGTCCGCCGAGGTCAATATGTTGATGCCGGCCTGGCGCGCGAATTCCGGAATGGACTCCGTCGCAGGGCCTGCGGGAATATTGAAGGGCCGCGGCAATTCCTGGGCGCTGACGCTGCCCGCGTACGCGGCCATGCTCACGGCCAGGATGGTGCCGGCCGCGCTGGCGTATGGGTGCATGGGGTTCATGCACGTCTCCTCTAATCTGTTTTTGTCGGAACTATGCTGCTCCGTATGTGTAAAGACTGCCGGCGGCGGCGTCTTCCTCATGCTGCGGCGATCGTTTGCCCAATCACTCAAAACGATGACTGAATCGACATCCTCCCTCAAAAATCAAGCAGTGGCGTGCTGTCGTATAAATACTCAGGAAGCTGACTGCAAAGGGCAAAAAAAATCCGGACCCGCCATAGACGGCGCGTCCGGATCGTGTGCCAGTGTGGCGCGGCATCGCTTCGCTTCCTGTATCAGATGCCGTCCTGCGCCTCGCCTTGCCTGCGGCCGATGAAGATCGTGTCCGCGGTGATCGCGACCGGCACGTCCAGCACGGTGCTGACGTCCTGGGCGAACAATTCGGGGGCGTCGAGCTTGTACTGGCCGAACAGGCGCTTGTCCCTGAGCGTGGCGTCGACGATGACGATGGTCTTCGGGCTGTAGCGGTTGAAGTCCGCCACCGCGTCGTCCAGGGTCTGGTTCTTGAGGATCACCTTGCCTTCTCTCCATGCCAGTTTGCGGTTTACTTCGACCGGCTGGCGGCTCACGCTGATCGCGCTCGCATCCTGCGCCAGGAAGGCGCGGTCGCCCTCGACCAGCTGGCGCCGCCGTGCGCTGCTGCCCTTGTCCCAGACCTCGACCTTGCCTTCGGTGACGAGCACCTCGGTGCCGTTCGCGAAGCGCCGCACCGAGAAGGCGGTCCCGACCGCCTTGATGCGCGCGGCGCCGGCTTCGACCACGAAGGGCTTCGTCTTGTCCTTGGCGACCTCGAACCAGGCTTCTCCCTTGCGCAGGTTGACGGTGCGCTGCTTGTCGGTGAAGGCGACCTCGATCTGGCTGCCGCTGTTGATGGTGGCGACCGACTTGTCCTGCAACGGCACCTTGCGGAATTCGCCCTTGGCCGTGGTGAGGACCCGCTCCTCGCGCAGGACTTGCAGGCTGACGGTTCCCACCGCCGCCACCAGGCACGCGGCCATGGCGCCCACCCTGAACCAGGCGCGCCGGCTGCGGCGCTGCCGCCGCGCCATGGCGAGTTCGGGCGACAGCGATTGCGGGGCGCTGGCGAGATTGATCGCATTGTAGATGGCCATGGCGCGCACGTAGGCGCCCTGGTGCCGCACATCGGCGGCATACCATGCGTCGAATTGCGCGCTCTCGGGGGCGCTGAGGCCGCGCGCCAGCTTGCGCGCCACCCACTCGAAGGCTTCGTTATCGATCGTTGACATTCTGTTTCTTGCTGACGCGTTTCTTTGCGGGGGACGGGATGGCGCCGGTCTCCTGGTTCATGCCGTGACTGGCAATCATCTCCGACATCAAGCGCATCCCTTTCATCATTTCGTGTTCGACGACACCGTCGGTCAGGCCCAGGCTCTGCGCTGTTTCGTGCTGCGACAGGCCGTGTATCCGGCGCGCCCGGAACACCGCCTTGCAGCGGTCGGGCAGCTGCGAGACGAGCCCGATCACCCATTTCAGTTCCGCGCGGGCGAACACCACCCGCTCGGGCGAGGGCGCCGCGTCGGCGATGTCGAGGTCTTCCAGGTTGGCCATGGCTTCGATCCTGACCACCGCGTCGCGCTTGATGCGGTCGAGGACCAGGTTCTTGGCCGTGCGGAAGACGAAGGGCTTGGGATCGCGGATGCCGTCCAGGCTGGCCATCGACAGGATCCGGTAACAGGTCTCCTGCACTACGTCGTCGATTTCGGCCGGGCTGCTACAGACGCGACGCAGCATCCTGCGCAATTCGGCCTCGTGCGGCAGAAAATTTATTGTCAGCCAGTCAACTACTTCAGTGTCCATACGCTCGCCCGTTCGTGCTTCCCCTTGGTAAGACGAACACGGGAATGTTTTCCTCAAGGTCTTGCTCATTTTTTTTCACTCGGTCACGCCAATGAGAATTTGCCGCCGTGTGGCGATAGCGGGCGAGGACGTCTCTTATTATCTGCCGAAACAATGCTGGGGAGACGATTACATGAGGAAGACTTGCATGCCCATCCTGCCGGCTTGCGTGCTGCTGGCGCTTGCGGCGTTCGCCACGGGAGCGCGTGGCGCGCAGGGGCAAGCGTACAAACCGGGCGTCGAGGTGGCGCGTCCGAACCTGGCCGGGCAGGTGGCGCGGCCGCTGCGCTACCGTCCCGAGGGCGAGGACTTCGTCATCGAGAACGGCGGCGAGTTCTTCAACCGTCCCCTGTATGGCGGGAATAGCGCCTTCCGTGTCGACGGCGGCGACCGTCCCGAGTTTTCGCTCTACCTGCCCGGGCGCGGCGGCAATGTCCGCCTCGGCGTCAAGACCCCCGCCGGCGTGCTCTGGCTGCATGCGGCACGCCGCATCGTGACGCGCTACCGGCCAGGCGAGCTGCATTACGAGATCGCCGATCCGCTGCTGGGCGAAGCCGGCCGGATCCACCTGGCCGCGATCGCCTATGCGAGCGTGGAAGGGCTCGGGCTGAGGGTAGCGGGCCAGTTCCTGCCCGAGGGGACCGAACTGGTGTTCGCCTTCGCCCCCGGCAATGGCGCCCAGGGGCGCCGCGGCGGCGACATCGGGACCGAATTAGCGCCGATCAGCCGGTATTTCCAGTTCGCGCCGGAATATGCGCGCGGCAGCAGCGTCGACCTGCATGCCCAAGGATTCACGGTCAGCAACGACAGGGCGGCGATCACGGCGACCGCCTCGCGGCCACTTGCCATGCGCCGCGCCGACGTCGCCGCATGGGAGGACCTGGCCGGCTTGCTGGGCCAGGACGCCGGCAAGGATGGCCAGGTCGCGCTCGGCCGGCTGCCGTTGGACGGGGAAGCCATCCACCTGGCTTTCCAGGTCACGCGCAGCAAGAAGGCGCCCGAGCTGGCGGTCTACCGCGAGGCCGGCAGCACCCTGGACGCCCGTCTCGCGGCCGAGCGCAGCCGCGCGCCCGCATTCCGGCCGGAGGAACTGGCGGAACGTTTCGCGCAGGCCGGCGTCCACTTCGCCCGGCTGCGCGGCCAGGTGAAGATCGACACGCCCGACCCTTACATCAACGCCGCTATGGGGGCATTGAACGTCGCCCTGGATGCCGTGTGGGACGAGGAGCAGGGCGCCATCATGCACGGGGCGATCGCCTGGCGCACCAAGCTGCTGGGCTGGCGCGGGCCCTACGCGCTCGACGCCCTGGGCTGGCACGATCGCGCGCGCCGCAACTTCGACGAATGGACGGCGCGCCAGGATACGTCCCCGGTGCCGGCGCGCCTGCCGCCCGCCGACCGCGACACCAACCTGGCGCGCAGCGAAGCCGGCCTGCACAGCAACGGCGACATGAGCAAGTCGCACTACGACATGAACATCGGCTTCATCGACGCGCTGCTGCGCCACCTGCTGTGGACCGGCGACCGTGCGTATGCCGGGGCCGTATGGCCGGTGCTGGAGCGCCACCTGGCCTGGGAGCGGCGCCTGTTCCGGCGCGAGTACGGGCCCGACAAGCTGCCGCTGTACGAAGGCTATGCCGCGATCTGGGCCAGCGACGACCTGTACTACAACGGCGGCGGCGCCACCCATACCTCGGCCTACAACGCCTGGCACAACGCGATGGCGGCGCGCATCGCGGCCATGATCGGCAAGGACCCAAGGCCATACCGGGTCGAGGCCGAACGCATCCGCGCCGGCATGCGGCGCCACCTGTGGATGCCCGAGCGCGGCGCCTTCGGCGAATACCGCGACCTGCTCGGGACGCGGCTGCTGCACCCCAGCCATGGCCTGTGGAGCTACTACCACGCCCTCGATTCGGGGGTGCCGGACCGGCTGGAAGGCGCGCGCATGGTGCTCGACCTGGCGCGCCAGCGCCGTACGATCCCGGTCGCGGGGCCGGGCGTGCCTGCCGACCGCCCTTATCGCGTATTGCCGACCACCGACTGGATGCCGTATTCCTGGTCCACCAACAACGTGGTGATGGGCGAGGTGCTGCATACGGCGCTCGCCACCTGGCAGGCCGGGGACGGCGAGCGCGCCTTCGACCTGGCCAAGGGGGCGCTGCTGGCCAGCCTCTACATGGGGATCTCGCCGGGGAATATCGGCAGCATGAACTACCTCGACGTCTACCGCCGCGAAGCCCAGCGCGACTTTGCCGACGGCTCGGGCGTGATGGCGCGCACGCTGGTGGAGGGGCTGTTCGGCGTGCGCCCGGATGCGCTCGCGGGCACGCTGCTGATCCGTCCGGGCTTTCCGCGCGACTGGCGGCATGCGAGCCTGCGCCATCCGGGCGTGGCGCTGGCGTTCCGCCGCGATGGGACGGAAGAACGCTGGACGATCGAACAGCCGGCCGCGGTCTTCGGGCGTCTGGTGCTCGAGCTGTCGGCAGCGAGCGACGGCGTGGACTCGGTCCTGGCCGATGGAAAGCCGGTGCGCTGGCGCGCCGGCAGCGACGAAGTCTTCGCGCCGCGCCTGCAGATCGAGTTACCCTTCGGGCGCAAGACCGAGCTCACGATCCGGTGGCGCGGACAGCCGATCGGCGCCGCTGCGCAGGTTGTCGCAAAGACGGCGGCGGGCGACGGCCTGCGGCGCGTGCGCCAGGGCGCGTTCACCTGGTGGGAGGCTGCGGCGCCGCCGCCGGATGCCCCGCAAGCGGCGTGCACTCCCCGGGCCGCCGCGTGGACCACGGGCGCGCGGGTGAATTCGCGCCATGTCGACCTGACGGCCCGCTTCAACGACCGCGTGACCGAGCTGTTCAAGCCCGGCAAGTACCTGTCGCCGCGCTCGCCCTTCGTCTCGCTGTCCTTGCCCTCGCAAGGCATCGGCGCCTGGGCCGGGCACGTGAACGCCATGGCCACGGTCGACGACGGCGGTCTGCGTGCCCAGGACGGCGTCCTGCGCCTGCCCAACGGCCTGAGCTTCGCCACGCCTTCGGGCCCGGGTGCGGCCAACATTCTGTTCACCTCGCAGTGGGACAATTATCCGAAGCAGGCCAGCGTGCCGCTGCAGGGCCGGGCAGGGCGCGCATTCCTGCTGATGGCCGGCTCCAGCAATGCGATGCAGAGCCGGATCGACAACGGCGAGGTGGTGGTGACCTACGCGGACGGCAGCCGCAGCCGCCTGTCCCTGCACAATCCCGACAGCTGGTGGCCCATCGAACAGGACTACTTCATCGACGACTACCAGTTTCCGTACTGCGGATCCTTGCCGGTGCGGGTCGACCTGAAGACGGCCCGGGTCCGGGTGCTGGATCCGGCGACCCTCCCGCAGGACTTGCGCGCGAAGATCGACGGCGGCTCGGCCACCGTGCTCAAGATGCCGCTCGAGCGCGGCAAGGACTTGAAGAGCCTGGAGCTGCGGACGCTGGCCAACGATGTCGTGATCGGGCTGATGGGGGTGACGCTGGACTGACCGGCCGTGGCCTGGACGGTACAATCTCGCCTCCGCACCATCAACCCGACCCTGGATGAGCATGACCGGCGACACTACTTTCAAGACCATGGCTTCAATGACACCGGAATGCATCTGGGACCTGGGCGCCCACCTGGGCGAGGGCGCACTCTGGCACGCCGCCACGCGTTCGGTCTGGTTCGTCGACATCAAGGGCCGGCGCATCCACCGCTGCGCCGCGGACGGCAGCGGGCGGCGCAGCTGGGAAGCGCCCGGCCAGCCCGGTTTCGTGGTTCCTGCATCGGGCGGCGCCATGGTCTGCGCGCTGGAAGACGGCCTGTACCGCTTCGACGAGGCCGGTGGCGAATTCACGCCGCTGCGCAAGGTCGAGGACGACGTGCCGGGCAATCGTTTCAATGACGGCCACGTGGACGCCGGCGGCAACCTCTGGTTCGGTTCGATGGACGACGCCCAGCTCGAGCCGAGCGGCGCGCTGTACCGCCTTGGTCGGGACGGCGTCGTGTCGCGCGCCGACGCCGGCTACATCATCACCAATGGCCCCGCCATCAGCCCGGACGGCAAGACCCTGTATCACACGGATACGCCGCTGCGCCGCGTGTATGCCTTCGAGCTGCGCGAGGACGGCAGCCTGGCCGGCAAGCGGGTGTTCCTGCAGCTGCCGGAAGGCAGCCGCCCGGACGGCATGGCGGTCGATCGCGAAGGCCACCTGTGGATCGCCCTGTTCGGCGCCGGCCGGATCGAACGCTACACGGCGGCGGGACGGCTGGTCGGCAGCGTGCGGTTCCCGTGCACGAACATCACCAAGCTGGCCTTCGGCGGCGAGGACCTGCGCACTGCCTATGTCACCACCGCCTGGAAGGGCCTGTCGCCCGAGCAGCGCCGCGAGCAGCCGCTGGCGGGTGGCCTGTTCGCCTTCCGGGTCGATACGCCCGGTCTGCCGCACACGGTGCTGGCGCTGCCCTGAGCCGCTCCCTCAGAGGCGGATGGTTATCTCGATCTTCTCGGAAGCTATGCCAAGGGAGTCGGCCAGCTTGCGCTTGGCTTCGGCGATGGCGTTGGTAAAGCTGCCTGCCTTGCTCTGGCCGGGATCGGGGGCGCAGGCGGATGGGGCAGGCGCATCGACCAGGCTTGGATGCTGTCCGGTGAGGTCCGGATCGCATTAGGGAGCCGCTCTCGAAGGCTTGCGCCTGGAGACGCCGCAGCAGGAGTGCGCGACTGAGATATCCGGGAACGCCGGCAGGGGTATGCCCGGGCGTGATAACACAGACCAGTCCACCCAGCTGAATTATATATTTTGATTATGGTCGAGATCTGGAATGGCAATTGGACTAATTTCTCTGTTGCTCTTATCCTGCGTTCATTGCCATCGCATCAAATCAAAAGGAATTCATATGAACGCCGCTACCATCGACTCGATCCGTCCCGCCACCAGCAATACCTTGCGCAAGCTGATGGCTACCCTGGGAAGGAAACTGTGTCGCGCGCTCGAATTCGCCGGCAAGCCCTACACCGTGGGCGGCGCCTACTACCTGTAAGCAAGCCGGGTTGCCGCGTCCGCCGGCCTGGATGAGGAAGCGCTGCTTGAAGGCCCCTGTGTACCAGGGGCCTTCGCGTTTCTGGCGCGACTCAGGCCTGGGGCCTGCAGGGTGTTCCGACAAAGGTTATGATGTCAATTCTTTCATTTCCGGCCATCTGAACAAAGGACGCGACGCTCCATGACGACTTCCAGCTATCCCGATACCCGACTCCTCATCGCCAACGAATGGCAAGACGCCACGGGCGGCAAGACGATCCCGGTCGTGAATCCCGCCACCGGCCAGTCGATCGGCACCGTGGCCCACGCCAGCGTTGCCGACCTGGACCGCGCCCTGGCCGCCGCCCAAAAGGGCTTCGAGACCTGGCGTAACGTTACCGCCGCCGAGCGCGCCGCCACCATGCGCCGCGCCGCCAACCTGCTGCGCGAGCGCGCCGGCGACATCGCCCGCCTGCTGACCCAGGAGCAGGGCAAGCCGCTGGCCGAAGCCAAGATGGAAGCCATGGCCGGCGCCGAGATCATCGACTGGTTCGCGGCCGAAGGCATGCGCGTCTACGGCCGTATCGTGCCGTCGCGCAACCCGGCCGCCCAGCAGCTGGTGCTGAAGGAGCCGGTCGGCCCGGTCGCTGCCTTCACCCCGTGGAACTTCCCGATCAACCAGGTCGTGCGCAAGCTGGCCGCCGCCCTGGCCACCGGCTGCTCCTTCCTGTGCAAGGCGCCGGAAGAGACCCCGGCCTCGCCGGCAGCCCTGTTCCAGTGCTTCGTCGATGCCGGCGTGCCGCCTGGCGTGGTGGGCCTGGTATTCGGCGACCCGGCCGAGATCTCCGGCTACCTGATCCCGCATCCAATCATCCGCAAGGTCACCTTCACCGGCTCGACCCCGGTCGGCAAGCAGCTGGCCGCCCTTGCCGGCGCCCACATGAAGCGCGTCACCATGGAGCTGGGCGGTCATGCCCCGGTGATCATCGCCGAGGATGCCGACGTGGCCCTCGCCGTCCAGGCGGCCGGCGCCGCCAAGTTCCGCAATGCCGGCCAGGTGTGCATCTCGCCGACCCGCTTCCTGGTGCATAACGCGATCAAGGACGAATTCACCCGCGCGCTGGTGGCGCATGCCGAAGGCCTGAAAGTGGGCGACGGCCTGCAAGAGGGCACCACCCTTGGCCCGCTGGCCAATCCGCGCCGCCTGAGCGCCATGGCCCAGTTCGTCGAGGATGCGCGCGCCAAGGGCGCCGTCGTGGCGACCGGCGGCGAGCGTGTCGGCGAGGCCGGCAACTTCTTTGCGCCGACCGTGCTGGCCGACGTGCCCTTGGCCGCGAGCGTGTTCAACGACGAGCCTTTCGGCCCGCTGGCTGCGGTGCGCGGTTTCGACAGCCTGGAAGACGCCATCGCGGAAGCCAACCGCCTGCCGTACGGCCTGGCCGGTTACGCCTTCACCCGTTCGATCAAGAACGCCCAGCTCCTGATGAACCGCGTCGAAGTCGGCATGCTGTGGATCAACCAGCCGGCCACCCCGAGCGCCGAGCTGCCTTTCGGCGGCATCAAGGATTCGGGCTATGGCTCGGAGGGCGGTCCGGAAGCCCTGGAGTCCTACCTGAACACCAAGGCCATTTCGATGGTCGGCGTGTAAGACCCCAAGCATCCCCCCAGAATGCCTGCATCGCAGGCATTTTTTTCGTCCCACTGTTTTCCATTGCACGGTTCGCCATGGATTCTTCTTGCACACTCCGACCATGAGAGGGGAAAACGACGATGTCCACGATGATGGCGACAGTTGAGCAGGGCATCCAGGCGGCCGGCGTTGGCCGCTTCCAGTACCGGCTGTTCGCCATCTTCGGCCTGGTCTGGATGGCCGACGCGATGCAGGTGCTGGCGATCGGCTTCAGTGCGCCGTCGATCGCCCAGACCTTCGGCGTGCCGCTGCCCGAGGCGCTGCAGACCGGGACCTGGTTCTTCGTGGGGATGCTGGTCGGCGCCTTCTGCTTTGGCCGCCTCGCGGACCGTATCGGGCGCCGGCCGGTGCTGATGGCGGCGGTGCTGATCGATGCCTGCTTTGGGGTCGCCTCCGCCTTTGCGCCCGACCTCGGCTGGCTGCTGGTGCTGCGCTTCCTCACCGGCGTCGGCGTCGGCGGCACCCTGCCGGTGGATTACACGATGATGGCCGAATTCCTGCCCAGCGACCGGCGCGGCCGCTGGCTGGTGCTGCTCGAGTCCTTCTGGGCCGTCGGCACCATCCTGCTGGCCATCCTGGCCCTGGTGGCGCAGCAACGGGGTGAGGATGCCTGGCGCGTGATCTTCCTGGTCACCGGCCTGCCGGCGCTCGTCGGCGTTGTCCTGCGCCTGTTCGTGCCCGAGTCGCCCATGTACCTCAACCGCAGCGGCAAGGGGCAGCAGGCCCGCGCCGTGCTGGCGCGGGTGGCCGCGGTGAACGGCCGCCAGGTCGAGATTCCGCCTTTAGCGCCGGACACCGGCGGCAAGCAGCCGCTGTCGGCGCTGTTCGCCGGCCAGCTGCGGCGCCGCAGCGTCTCCCTGTTCCTGGCGTGGATGCTGATCTCGGTCGCCTACTACGGCGTCTTCGTCTACCTGCCGGTGCGCTTGAGCAGCGAGGGATTCGGCTTCATGCGCGGACAGGAATTCCTGATCCTGCTGGCGCTGGTGCAGCTGCCGGGCTTTGCGCTGTCGGCCTATGGCGTGGAGCGCTGGGGACGCAAGCCGACCCTGGTCGGATTCCTGCTCGTGAGCGCCGCCGGCTGCATGGCCTACAGCCTGGGCAACGCCACCTGGCTGGTGGTCGGATCCACCCTCCTGATGAGCTTTGCGCTGCTGGGCACCTGGGGCGCGCTGTATGCGTTCACGCCCGAGGTCTACCCGACCGACCTGCGCGCCAGCGGAATGGGCACGGCCGGGGCCATCGCCCGGTTTGGAGGCCTGTTCGCGCCTGCGATCGTCGCGCCGGTGATGGCGACCCATTTCACGCTCGCGCTGGGGATGCTGGCCGGCTTCCTGCTCATTGCGGCACTGGCGATCCTGTGCGTCGACCTGGAATCACGCAACCGGGCTTTGGAGTAAACCCGGCGCGCGTGCGACAAGCGTATCCCGTAATTCGGTCCGACCGCTCGAGGACGCTCGCTCAGCGATACTCGCCGTGCTTCGGGTCCTTCGCCTCGTCGTCGGGTTGATCCGGATGGCGCGCGGTGGGCAGGTGCCAGCCGAAGCGGATCGCGGCCAGTCGCAGGCCGAAGCACAGGGCGGCGCCGGCGATGGCGGTGGGGGCGGCGGGCCATTGCAGCGCGTCGCCGAGGACGACGACGCTGGCGCCGGCCAGCGCGGCGACAGCGTAGATGTCGGAGCGGAATACTGCCGGTACGTCGTTGAGGAGCACGTCGCGCGCGACGCCGCCGCCGATGCCGGTCAACATGCCGAGCAGGGCGGCCGCCCATGGGTCGGCGCCGAACACCAGCGCCTTTTGCGCCCCGGCCACGCAGAACAGCGCCAGGCCGGCGCCGTCGAAGATCAGCACCGGATTGCGCAGCCGGTTGACGATCGGATACCAGAAGAAGATGACCAGGCCGGCCAGCAAGGACACGGCCATGTAGCGCCAGTCCCGGATCGCGGCCGGCGGGGTGGCGCCGATCAGGAGGTCGCGCACGATGCCGCCCGAGTTGGCGGCAACGAAGGACAGCACCAGCACCCCGAAGATGTCGAGGCGGCGGCGGGCGCCGGCGATGGCGCCGCTGAGGGCGAAGACAAAGGTGCCGAACAGGTCGAGCGTCAGCACCAGGGTCTTGATGGCGGCTCCCACGTCGAGAGCGAGTACGGGTAACACGTGGATCCTTGTTTCGTGATGGCGGGAGAATGCCCGGCATGGTAGCGCAGATTGCCTGCGCCCGTGGCCGAGTCCGCTACCGGATATACTGCCGGGAAACATCCACCATGCCCAGCATTCCCGCCATGTCTCTTGCCGCCCTGCACATCCGTCCCGCCCTGCCGTCCGACGAGGACTTCTTCCTTGCCCTGTACCGCTCGACCCGCGACGACCTGCTGGGCCTGCTCGCCGATCCGCGCTACATCGACGGCATCGTCGCCATGCAGCGGGAGATGCAGGTGGCCGGCTACCGTAGCAGTTATCCCGAGGCGCTGTACGAGGTGCTGGAACTGGACGGTGTGTCGGTGGGGCGCCTGGTGACGGCCAGCGTGCCGGGGGCGATCCGGGTGGTCGATATCGCCGTCATGCCCGAGGCGCGCGGGCGCGGGGTCGCGGGCGAGGCGCTGCGCCGCCTGCAGGGCCAGACAGCGCAGGAGGGGCGCGATCTGACGCTGGCGGTGCGCACCGACAATTTTGGTGCACGCCGGCTGTACGCGGCCTTGGGTTTTACGGTCGAAACGGAAGAGCAGGTCCGCCTGCAGATGCGCTGGCGGCCCTGAGAGCGCCCGCGCTATGGAATTGCCGCGCGCCGGCGAGCCACGCGAAGATCGCCGGCCAGATGCGCGCATGGGCGCTGTTCCCGACCAGCACGCCCACGTGCTGCAGGTTGACGCCGACGTCGCCCTCGTAGTGCAGCAGGCACTTGCGCTCGCTCCCCGCGGCCTCGTGGAAGGGACGCATCGAGGCCTCCGGAATCAGCTTGCTGCGCGGGTCGAGCACGCTGACCAGGGGCGCGCGCAGGTCTTGCGGACCGATTTGCCGCGCGCCGATGCGCAGTTCGCCCTGCATGAACTCGTCCTTGCGGTAGAGCTGCTCGACCAGCTCGGTGAACAGCCGGCCCGGCAAGGGGAATTCGTCGTGGGTCCAGCGCTCCACCCGCATGTGGGTGGCAAGCAGTTGCGGGTGGGCGAGCGACAGCCAGCGGTCCATCATGCGCTCGTACTGGAAGGCATGCGGCTCGGCGATGGCGCTCATCATGTTCAGGAACACACCCGGCACCTGGCGGAAGGCGTCCGCGATCGGCTGCGCATGCGCCGTAGCGTCGATCAGGGGCGTGAAGCAGCAGGATGACTTCTCGACATGCAGGGGCGACTCCAGCAGCACCGTGGCATCGACCCGGTCCGGGTGCAGGCAGCTGTAGATCGCCGCCAGGATGCCGCCCAGCGAATGGCCGGCGATGCTCAGGCTGGCCTTGCCGCTGTCATGCTCGATGGCGCGCTGGCAGGCGGCCAGCAGGCGGTCGCCGTAGTCGTCCAGGCCGAAGTCCTCGTCTTCGCCTTCGTGGGGAAGCGGCGTCCACTCGGCCTGGTAGACCTGGTAGCCTCCCTCCATCCAGCGCCGCACGACGCTGATCTCGGGCGCCAGGTCCCAGATGTAGGAACGCTTGATGGGCGCGGGGACGAGCAGCACGGCGGGGCCGTCTACCCCGGCGCCGCCGAAACGGCGCAGGTTCAGGCCCGGTTCGCTGTGCAGCACGGTGAACGGGGTTTCCTGCGGACCGTAACCGGCGCGATCCAGCAGCTTGCCGCGCGCCTGGCGGCTGCGGTCCATGTTCTTGAGTAGATTTGCTCCAAGCGAAGCAAACGAGGGCAGGGCAAGGGCTTGCGGAGTCAAGGCGTGCATGGTGTTTTCAATGGGTTCGAAGACCAGCAACTGTACGCCGCCTTGCGCGCGGCATCAATCGCGCACGCGTCGAATGGCATTGGGGGCTTGCGGCGTATTAAACTGCTTGGGTCAATCGTTTCCAGGAAGACCGTTCAAGCATGGTCTATCGTTTCCTTGCGGATGCGGTGCTGCTCGTGCACCTCGGTTTCATCCTGTTCGTCGTGTTCGGCGCCTTGCTGGTGCTGCGCCGGCCGCGCCTGCTGCCGCTGCACCTGGCGGCGGCCGCCTGGGGCTTCGGCATCGAGGTGCTGGGCGCGGTCTGCCCGCTGACCCATGTGGAGAACCGGATGCGCCAGCTGGCCGGAGAGTCCGGCTACAGCGGCGGCTTCATCGACCACTACCTGTTGCCGCTGATTTATCCGGGGGAAATGACGCGCGGCCTGCAGCTGGGGTTGGCGGTCGGCGTGCTCGTCATCAATGGCTTGCTGTACGCGTGGATCCTGCGCGCGCGGCGCAGGTCCGTGCCGTCCTAGGGTTTACTCGACCCAGGCGAAACCGTCGCGCGCCAGCAGCGCGAAGGCTTCCGCCGGTCCCCAGGAACCGGCCGCATACGGATGCGGCTTCTCTCCCAGCGTGCTCCAGCCTTCGATGATCGGGTCGGCCCAGGCCCAGGCGGCCTCCAGCTCGTCGCGGCGCATGAAGTGGGTCAGGCGGCCACGCACCACGTCGATCAGCAGGCGCTCGTAGGCTTCCGCGCGGCGCTGTTGAAATGCCGATTGCAGGTCGAGGTTCAGGGCCACCTGCTGCATCTGCATGCCGCTGCCGGGCTGCTTGGCCATGATCTGCAGCTTGATCGCTTCTTCCGGCTGCAGCTCGATCACGAGGCGGTTGGCGACGCCGCCCGGCATGTCGGGGAACAGCGGGAAGGGCGGGTTGGCGAATTCGACCACGATCTTCGAGGAGCGGCGCGCCATGCGCTTGCCGGTGCGCAGGTAGAACGGCACCTTGGACCAGCGCCAGGTGTCGACGTGGGCACGCAGGGCCACGAAGGTCTCGGTCTTGCTGTCGGCCGGGACGTTCTTTTCCTCGAGGTAGCCGCCCACTTCCTGGTTGCCGCTGACGCCATGCACGTACTGGCCACGTACCGTGTCGCGCGCGATGTCGGCCAGCGTGAGGCGGCGCAGCGAGCGCAGCACCTTGAGCTTCTCGTCGCGCACCGCGTCCGGCGACAGGGAGGTAGGCGGCTCCATGGCGACGATGCACAGCAGCTGCAGCAGGTGGTTCTGGACCATGTCGCGCATCGCGCCGGTGCTGTCGTAGAAGCCGGCGCGGCTGCCGACGCCGACTTCCTCGGCCACCGTGATCTGCACGCTCGAGATGTTCGGCGCGCGCCACAGCGGTTCCAGGATCGAGTTCCCGAAGCGCAGCACCATCAGGTTCTGCACGGTCTCCTTGCCGAGGTAGTGATCGATGCGGTAGATCTGCGATTCGGCGAAGTGCTTGCCGACCGCTTCGTTGATCTCGATGGCGGACTCGAGATCCTGTCCCAGCGGCTTTTCCAGCACCACGCGCGCCTTGGCGTCGACCAGGCCGGCGTCGGCCAGCTTGGCGCAGATGGTGGTGAACAGGGCCGGCGCCGTGGAGAGGTAGAACACGCGCTGCGCGCCCGGGTGGGCGGCCGCCGCCAGGGCGCTGAAGTCGGGCGCGGCCTGGACGTCGAGGCGCACGTATTCGAGCAGCTGCAGGAAGCCGTCCCAGGTCTTCTCGTTGAAGTTGGCTGCTGCGATGAAGGAACGCGAATTCTCTTCGACGAAGCGGAGATAGGCGTCGCGGTCGAACTCCTGGCGCCCGGTCGAGATGATGCGGGTCTGCCCCGGCAGGTTGCCGTGCAGGTAGGCCATGTAGAGCGCGGGAAGCAGTTTGCGCATCGCCAGGTCGCCCATGCCGCCGAAGATGATCATGTCGAGGGGAAGCGCGTTGTCAAGGTCGGTCGAAGAAGTCATAGTGAACAGCCAAATAAGGTGCCGGAAAAGTTAAAGAGGTCGCTGTCGCTCCGGCACCTGGTGCCGGGCTGATGCGCCGCCGCTGCCTCCCTACGGTAGCAGAATGACAGCGGATGCGCACGGGACGTCCCGCTTGTGGCCAGACGGGAGCACCCGGGGCGGTGGATGGGCCGCGGGCGCCGCCAGCGTTCGCGCTGGGCCCTGTAGCTTACATCCTGGGCAACAATAAGGAAATGGCAAAATGGGGATCGCCATGCTCGCGCGGCGTACGGCATGTGCATTTGTTGTCTTTTATGCAAATATTATTTACACCCAGGCCGCTATGTGCAAATCTTGTTTGCACGGCCCGGGACGCTTCCGCTACTGCGCCGGAGGCATGCCACGCCTTCCCTTATACTCGTCTTTTTCAAGCGTTCACCTCCTCCATGCCCCTGCCAGTCCGCCTTGCCCTGCCGAGTGCAGTCCTTGCCGCCTCCCTGCTTGCAGGCTGTGCGCAAGTCAATCCCTACTATGACGCGAGCAAGCCGCACCACCGGCCCGAAGGCTTCGCCAACAACTACCCGCCGAATCCCGCCTACCAGCGGCCGAAAGTCGGCTTCTTCGAGGGCTGGGCGGGGCGCATCAGGAACTGGACCTCGGACGGCTCGGAACGCCTGCCGCTGGCGCCGGTGCCGACCGTGGCGGCCGACCTGGGCTACATCCATGCGAACAAGACCGAGCCGGCGCTGACCTGGATCGGCCACGCGAGCTTCCTGCTGCAGACCGGTAACGGCGTGAACATCCTGTTCGACCCGGTGTTCGAGGAGCGCGCTTCGCCGCTGTCCTTCGCCGGCCCCAAGCGCCAGCAGGCGCCGGGCGTGGCCCTCTCGGCGCTGCCGCACATCGATGCGATCCTGATCAGCCATTCGCACTACGACCACCTGTCGCTGGCATCGCTGCGCGCGCTGTACCGGCAGAAGGGCGGCGCGCCCATGCTGTACGCGCCACTGGGCGTCGACCTGTGGCTGGCGCAGCACGTGACCGGCGGCGACCGTTCGCGCATCGCCCGCTTCGACTGGTGGGACAAGGCCAGCTTGCGCGGCCTGGAACTGCAGTTCCTGCCGGTCCATCACTGGTCGGCGCGCGGCCTGTACGACCGCAACGAAACCCTGTGGGGCGCCTGGGCGGTGAGCCGTCCCGGCTTCTCCTTCTTCTTCTCGGGCGACCTGGGCTATTCGAAGGACATCCAGGACATCGCCGCCCGCTTTCCCGAAGGCTTCGACCTGGCCGCGATCGGGATCGGCGCCTACCAGCCGGTGTGGTACCGCAATTCGCACGTCAGTCCCGACGAGGCGGTCCGCATCCACCGCGAGCTGGGCGTACGGCGCAGCGTGGGCATGCACTGGGGCACCTTCCCGATGGGCCAGGAACGCATCGACCAGGCGCCGCGCGACCTCGCGATCGCGCGCCGGGCCCAGGGCGTGAGCGAGGAAGCCTTCGGCGTGCTGCGCATCGGCGAGACCCTTCGGGTGCCGTCGCAAGCTGCGGCAACGGCGGCTAGCAGCCCTTGACCGGCAGGCACTCGGCCGTTCAAGCCTTCACGGCTTTCTTGTTGGCCTGGGTGATGGTCCAGAAATAGATGGTGCGCCCGTCCACTTCGTCCTTCTTCTCGGGTGGCCATTCCGGTCCCATGTCGAAGGCATGCGACACCACGCGGGTGCCGACCTTGAGCTGCTGCCACAGGCGCGGCCGCAGCTTGACGTTCACCGACGGCAGCAGGTAGAGCGTCACCACGGTGGCCGGCGACACGTCGGCCTGGAACAGGTCGCCCACCTTGAAGTTGACGCGGTCGGCCACGCCGGCGGTCTTCGCATTCTCCTTCGCCTCGGCGATGCGCACCGGGTTCAGGTCGATGCCGGTGCCGCGCGCGCCGCGGTGCTTGGCCGCGGTCACGACGATGCGGCCGTCGCCGCAGCCGAGGTCGTACAGCACGTCGCTCTTGCCGACCTTGCCCATCTCGAGCATGCGGTCGACCACCTCCTGGGGCGTGGGCACGTAGGGTACGTCGAGGCGCTCTGGCTCGGCCAGGGCTTGCGCGTGCGCGCGGGTCGGCAGCAGGATGGTGCCCGCGGCGGCGGCGGCGGACAGCAGCAGGGTACGGCGGCGTTCGTCGGTTTGCATGTGGACTCCTTCAGATGGGACTAGGGAACGGATCTTGTTTTGGCAGCCTCGATGCCGTCCTTGCGGTCGAGGAAGAACAGCAGCAGCGATCCGCTGGCGAGCACGGCCACCCCGATCCAGGCCGCGTTCAGCCCGCCGAGCGACTGGCTGTACACGTAGGACAAGCTGGACCAGAGCATGTAGGCGCAGGTGGCGCAGAACAGCAGGGGCAGCAGCGGATACAGCGGCACCCGGAACGGACGCGGCAGGTCGGGCTCGCGCCGGCGCAGCACGAACAGCGACACGCCGCTGAGCAGGAAGAACAGCCAGAACACCGGCGCCGTGAACTCGACCATAGCCTTGAAGCCGCTGCCGAAGGCGACCCCGATGCCGACCAGCACCAGGGCGGCGGCGCACTGGATCGACATCGCCACCGTCGGGGTGCTGTTCTCGTCGTTCCACCGGCCGAGCTTGCGGAGGGAATGCCAGTCGCGGCCCATGGCGAAGCCGGTGCGGGCCCCGACGATCATGGTGGCATTGATCGAGGTCAGCGCCGAGAGCGCGACCAGGATCGAAATCACTTTCTCCCCGGAGGCGCCGAAAGCGACGCCCATGACGTCGGCCGCCAGCGCCTCGGAGCTGGCCATGCCCTGCATGCCGAGTACTTGCAGGCAGGCCCAGGTGACCATCAGGTAGAGGGTCGTGATGATCAGGATCGACAGGGTGAGGGCGCGCACCATGCTGGCGGCGCCGCCGCGGATCTCGGCGCTGATGTAGGCCGCCTCGTTCCAGCCGCCGTAGGTGAGCAGGACGAAGACCATGGCCATGCCGAACGAGACCGGCGCGGCCGCGTCCGCCGTGGCAAGCGACGGCGCCGCTGCCGGGGCGCCGTCGGTAAAGAACGCGGCGGCGGCCACCAGTAGCAGCAGGCCGCCGATCTCGGCCAGCGTCAGCCACATCTGGGCGCCGGCGCCGGCACGCAAGCCCTGCAGGTTGAGCAGCGACAATACGACGATCACCGCGCAGGCGTAGGCGGTCGCGCCCCATCCCGCGGGCAGGAAGCTGAGCGGCGCGGCCTGCTGCATGTAGTCGCCGAACACGAAGGCCAGCAGCGCGATCGAGCCGGTGGTGATCACCGCGAAGCGGGCCCAGCCGAACAGGAAGGCGGTGGCGCGCCCGTAGGCGCGGTGCAGGAAATGGTAGTCGCCGCCCGGATGCGGGTAGGCGGTGGTGAGTTCGGAATAGCACAGGGCACCCACCAGCGAGACCAGGCCGCCCAGGATCCACATGGCGAACATCCAGTCGGCACTGCCGGCGAGGCCGGCAACGATGGAGGGCGACTTGAAGATGCCGGCGCCGATGACCACGCCGACGATCAGGGCAACTGCCTGACGCAAACCCAGCAGCCGGCGCGGCTCGGTGCCGTCGCCGGTCGATGCAAACAAGTCCTCATCTGTGCGGTCCATATGGTGCCGATCAAAGTGATGGAGGGAACTTTGCCGGCGAAGAGCGTACCGGCCCATAGCGCATCGTGCACAGGGCCGCGAATCCAGGCGCGCGGTCCTGCGCCGAGGATTATAGGGACGTGTTTTTGGGCGTGGCGCGCGCCTGAACGGATCACGCCAGCAGGAAACGCAGCGCCCGCGCCAGCAGCGCCTCGGGCGCTTCCTCCGGGATGTAGTGGCCGCAGTCCAGGGCTTCGCCCTCGACCCGCGTCGCCACCTTGCGCCACTCCAGCAGCGGATCGAAGCAGCGCTGCACCACGCCATGCGCGCCCCACAGGGCCAGCAGCGGCGTCTCGATCCGGCGCCCGGCGTCGCGGTCGGCGCGGTCGTGTTCCAGGTCGATGCCGGCGGCGGCCCGGTAATCCTCGCAGATGCCGTGCGCCGTGCCGGGCAAGGCCAGGCAGCGCGCGTACTCGGCCAGCGCGCGCGCATCGAAGGGCGCCAGGCCGGCGCTGCGCCGGCCCATCACGTCGCGCAGGTAGGCGCCCGGGTCGGCCTCGATCAGGCGTTCGGGCAGCGGCGCCGGCTGGATCAGGAAGAACCAGTGCCAGTAGGCGCGCGCAAAGGCCTCCGTGGTGCCTTCGTACATGGCCAGGGTCGGGGCGATGTCCAGCAGCACCGCGCGCTCCACCGCCTGCGGATGGTCCGCGATCAGGCGGTGCGCCACGCGCGCGCCGCGGTCGTGGGCCATGACGCGAAAGCGTTCGAAGCCGAGATGGCGCATGCTTGCGAGCATGTCGGCGGCCATGACCCGCTTGCTGTAGTTCGCGTGATCCGGCGCCCCTTGCGGCTTGGAGGAGTCGCCATAGCCGCGCAGGTCGCAGGCGACCACGGTGAAGTGCTGCGCAAGAAGCGGTGCCACCTTGTGCCAGATCGCGTGGGTCTGCGGGTGGCCATGCAGCAGCAGGAGCGGCGCACCGGCGCCGCCGCTCACGCCCGCGATCGTGATGCCGTCGTCGGTCACGGCGGAAAAAGGGCGAAAACCGGGAAACAAGGTGTCGTGCATACGAGGATCCTGGCTGGTAAAGATGAAAGTGTAGCAAGCCTAGGGCATCCGGGCCTTACAGCAGCCTGACGCGCGGCGGCTGTTGTAAATATGCCCAACTGCAAGTTTTACGAATTGACATCCTATTGTGTGCCCAGCAGTATCGAACAAGCAATACGCGGCGCCTGGTTCCGGCGCGGTAAGAACCTATAACAAGAGGAAAACCCAAGATGCAGAAACACGACACCAAAAAGACGGTCCTGGCCCTTGCCATCGCTTCCTTGTTTACCGGCGCCCACGCGCAGGACGCCGCGACGGGAACGCCTGCGGCAAGCGACCCGGCGACTGCCGCCACGGTGGTGGTCACCGGCACCCGCGTGGCCAACCGTACCGCCCTGGATACCGCCGCGCCGGTCGACATCATCTCGTCGGAGACGCTGAAGAACGTCGGCACCACCGAAATGAACCAGGCCCTGTCGATCGCGCTGCCTTCGCTGAACTTCCCGCGCCCGGCCATCACCGACGGCACCGACACCATCCGTCCCGCCACCCTGCGCGGCATGGCGCCCGACCAGACCCTGGTGCT
Organism: Massilia sp. LC238; assembly: GCF_000735635.1. Lineage (NCBI taxonomy): Bacteria > Pseudomonadati > Pseudomonadota > Betaproteobacteria > Burkholderiales > Oxalobacteraceae > Massilia > Massilia sp. LC238. Next base: position 185,214 of record NZ_JNNN01000083.1, read on the forward strand.
GGTGAACTCGAAGCGCCGCCACGCATCCTCGCTGGTGAACGTGAACGGCTCGATCGGCCGCGGCTCGGCGGCGGTGGACATGAACACCATCCCGACCGCGATCGTGAAAAGCGTCGAGGTGCTGCGCGACGGCGCCGCCGCCCAGTACGGGTCGGACGCGATCTCGGGCGTGGTCAACCTGCGCCTGCGCACCGACCGCGAAGGCGGCGAAGCGAGCGTCACCTATGGCGCGCGCAAGACCGAATACGAACTGTGGAACGACGTCGCTCCCGCAGGGGCCACCTGGACCGCGCCGGCCAAGCGCGAACGCACCGACGGCCAGACCGGCACCGTCAGCATCTGGAAGGGGCTGGCCCTGGGCGAGACCGGCCACCTCACGCTCGCCGGCGAATACAAGAAGCAGGAGCGCACCGAGCGCAGCGGCTACGACATGCGCCAGCAGTACCCGCGCCTGGCGGGTGGCGCTTTCGACCCGCGCGAACTGACCATCAACCGCTTCAACGCCTGGTACGGCGAGCCGGAGATGGAGCAGGTGACCTTCTTCGCGAATGCCGGCAACGACCTGGGCGGCGGCGTCAAGCTGTACGGCTGGGCGAGCTACCAGAACCGCTTCGCGCGCTCGGGCGGCTTCTTCCGCCCGGCCCAGGATGCGCGCAACATCCCCTCGATCTATCCTGACGGCTTCCTGCCGATCATCGCGCCGACCGTTAACGACTTCTCCGCCACCGGCGGCGTTACCTGGCAGGCCGGCAGCTGGGACATGGACGCCTCGCTCGGCTACGGCAGGAACAAGATGGAGTACGACATCGAGAACACGCTGAACCGCTCGATCGGCCCGAGCAGCAAGCGCACGTTCTATGCCGGCGGCTACGCCTACGACCAGTTGGTGTTCAACCTGACCGGCGTGCGTTCGCTGGAGGTGGCGGGCTTTGCCTCGCCGCTGAACATCGCGGTCGGCACCGAGGCGCGCCGCGAAGGCTACGAGCTGTTCGCGGGCGAGCCGGATTCCTGGCACGCCGGCCCCGAGATCCTGCCGAACGGCACCCCGGCGGCGCCGGGCGCCCAGGTGTTCCCGGGCTTCCGCCCGTCCAACGAGGTCGATGCGCACCGCAGCGCGATCGGCGCTTTCGTCGACCTGGAAGCGAACATCACGCCGCAGTTGCTGGCCTCGGTGGCGGTGCGCGGCGAGCACTACACCGACTTCGGCAACAGCCTGGTCGGCAAGCTCTCCGGCCGCTATGATTTCAGCCGCGCCTTCGCCTTGCGCGGCGCCGTCCAGAACGGCTTCCGCGCGCCCTCGCCGCAGCAGCAGAACTTCACCGCGACCTCCACCAATTTCATCAACGGCGTGCCCTTCGAGATCACCACCTTCCGCCCGACCGACCGGGTGGCCGTGGCGCTGGGCGCCAAGCCGCTCGAAGCGGAAAAATCGGTGAATGCCTCGCTCGGCGCGGTCTTACGATTCGATCCATTCAGCATCACCGTCGACGCCTACCGCATCGACATCGAGGACCGTATCATCCTGTCCGAGAACCTGACCCAGGCGAACGTACGCAACTACATCATCTCGCAGGGGATCACGGGCGTGGGCGGCGGTCGCTTCTTCATCAACGGCGTCGATACCCGCACCCAGGGCGTGGACGTGGTGGTGAGCTGGCCGATGAAGACCGCCAATGCCGGCAACTTCGACTTCACGGTGGCCGGCAACTTTACCGATACGGAGGTGACCAAGGTGCCGGTGACGGCGCAGCTGAGCGCCCTGAACCCGGCGCCGGTGCTGTTCGATCGCCTGAATGTGCTGTCGCTGGAGAAGGGCCAGCCGGCGAACAAGCTGAGCGCGAACGTGAACTGGAAACTGGGACAGTGGGGCGCGACCTTCCGTGCGACCCGCTACGGCAAGGTGCTGTCGCCGGGGACCACCGCGGCGCTGGACTTCTGGATGGATCCGAAGACCCTGGTCGACATCGAAGCGCGCTATGCGTTCACGCCGAAACTGAGCCTGGCTTTGGGTGCGGACAACCTGTTCGACCAGTATCCGGAGACCCAGCCGCCGGCGTTGAACACCACGGGCAACACCCCGTTCGCGAACTATGCGCCGTTCGGACGGGCAGGGCGCTTCATCTACGCCCGCATGAACTACGGCTTCTGAGCCGTGGACGGCCGGGCGGCGATGCCGCCCGGCCGATTGGTACAGAATCGATCAGCCGACCATGGCGCCGGCGCCCGCGCTCAGCATCCAGCCATTCATCAAGAGGAACAGCATCCACAGCGCGAACAGCGTCGACACGCGGCGCATGTCGGCCGGGTTCTCGAACAGCGGTGCGCGCTTGTATGCCACGCCCACGAAATAGGCGCCGAACACGGTCGCCATGTAGTGCACCGCGCCGAACATCTCGCCCAGCTCGCCCTTGCGCGGGTGGTCGACCAGCAGGTGCGACAGCGCCACCAGCACCAGGTAGGGCACCGAGGCCGACAGCGGCGGCAGGTACAGGCCCATCTTCTCGACCCAGTCCTGCACGCCCGGCTTGAAGCGCGCCACCAGCGGCAGGATCAGGTTGTGGACCATGCCGGTGATGAAGATCAGCTTGAGCAGCACGTTCTTGTGCAGGCTGCCGTCGCCCACGGCCAGGTTGTGGATGTTGGTCTCGCCCTGGCGGTTATTCTGCAGGAAGAATTCCGAGGACTGGATGTTCAGGATGCGCTGGAACCAGCTGATCTCTTCCATCGCGGCCAGCGCGCACAGCAGGCTCAGGCCGCCGAGGGTCAGCAATTCCATGGCGCCGCGGTCGCTGCGCTTGAGGCGTTCGAAGAACGCGAAGCCGAGCAGGCCGGCCAGCGCCATGAAGCACAGGAACTGCATCCATTCGACGATGCCGTCTTCCACCAGCAGGCGGTCCATGCTGGCCGGGTTGCCCGCCAGGACCACCGCGAGCAGCAGCACGAATGCGTTGATGACGATCCCGGTGGCGATGACGGGATGGAGATACCACTTCTTGTTTGCCACAGACTACTCCTTCATTGATGAAATCGGTTCGGCGCCGGCAGGATGCAGCACCGGCAGCTCCGCTTCGGCGCTGGCCAGCACTCGGCGCGCGCGGGCGCGCAGCAGGACGCGCAGGGCGGCGCCCAGCAGGGTGACCAGGGCCCAGCCCCACAGCAGCGGGTCGAGCAGCGCATCCCACAGGTTCCCGCTCGGCAGCCGCGCGAACGAGAACAGGGCCAGGGCGCCCAGGATCGCGGCGGTTTGCAGGGGGAAGCGGCCGCGCGTGGCGGCCAGCGCGCAGATGGCGGCCAGCAGCACCGCGGCCAGCGCCGCGCGGCCGCCGAAGCCGGCGTAATAATAGCCGCCCGCGATCAGGCCGAAGGCGTCGAGGTAGAGCAGCAGGCCGGTCACGGCGAGCGCCGCCGCCAGCGGCACCGGCAGCGCGGCCGGGACCGGACCGGAAGCCTTGCGCCAGCGCGCATGCAGCTTGAGCAGGCACAGGCCGGCCAGCAGGGCGCTCGGATACTGGAAGGCCAGGCCCAGGTGCCAGGCCGGCGAGGCGGTGCCCGGCAAGGCCATCAGCAGCAGGCAGGCTGCCAGGGTGGCGCCCAGCGCGCGCCGCGGCAGGCGCCAGGATGCGGGCCACAGGCCGACCAGGACGGCGGCCAGCACCAGTGCCCACGCCAGGCGGGCATACACGAACTGCAGCGAAAGATCGGGCAGGGTCACTAGGTGGTCTCTCCAATGCTGATCCGGTACCGGTGATGCGCGATCGCCTGGCGCTGGAAGGTATACGTGATGTGCAGTTCGCCGCCGACCTGCTGCATGGTGGGATAGGAAAACTCGTCGCCCTTGCCGCCGCTGGCCACGTCGGCCACGGTGCGCCAGGTGTGGCCGTCTTTCGAGAGCGACAGGCGCAGCAGGCTGCGCGAGCCGCCGCCGGGGGCGATATGGTTGTGCAGCATCAGGAATTCGCCATTGGCCAGGCGCAGCACCGCCATCGAGGTGTTCTCGTTGGTCAGGTCCAGGGCCGGTAGGTCTTCCCAGCTGGCGCCGCCGTCGCGGCTGCGCGCATGCTGCACGCGGCGCTCGTCGCTCGCGTCGCGCATCCAGGCGCGCACCTCGGTAGTGGAGACCGGGACGATGGCCGGCTGCAGCGTGGTGGTACGGGTCCCGATGCGCCCCAGGCCGGTGGGCTCGCCGTCCGGGCCGAAGGCCATCATCATCGGGTACTTGATGCCGATCTCGAAATACACCGGCAGCCACCAGCCGCCGTCGACCAGTCCCACCGCGTTGGTGCGCACCAGCACGCTGGTATTGAACAGCGGCGACATCGGCAGCACGCGCTTCATGGCGAAGCTGGCCCCTTCGTCGACGGAGACCAGGTGGACCACGCGCGACGCCGCCCAACCGCCCAGGCCGGTGGCCACCACGTACAGGTGGATCCGGCCGTCCGGGCCGGTCCAGGCCACCGGGTTGCCGATGCGGCGCACGCCGTAGCCGAGGGCCTTGCCGAGCGTTTCGCGGCTGGCCACCATCCAGGGCTCGCCCCATTTGCCGTTCTGCCATTGCGAGGCATAGACCTTGACGTCCGGTCCGCTCTCGCGGCTGCCGGCCCACCAGAAAGTGATCAATCGGTCGCCGGGCAGCGTCGCCATCGCGCTGGCATGGGCCGAGGGCGTATTGCGCGGCATCGGGATCAGGGAGCGCGACAGTTCGGACAGGGCCACCCGTCCCGGCACCACGGCCTGCACCGTGGAAGGGGCGGCGGCGGCCCGGGCGCGGCTCCAGCGCACCGTCTCGGCGCAGGCGATGGCCAGCACCACGGCGGCGCAGGCAATGGCGGTACGGCTGCGCGTCATCTTCATCTTGCGCGCGTGCGGGGATCGTTCCATACACTCCCGACGAGCCGGGCTGGGCCGGTTCGCGACACTGGTTATCGTATTGATGAGCTGCGGGGTAATAGCCGGCTGGGCTGTACCGAGCAAAGGCGCTATCCTACAGGAAAGGAGGCGCTGGTGACATATCCGCAGGGCCATTTCGCGGGGGCCAGGCGACAATCCGGTCGACCGGCAGGCCGGTTCACGGTATCGAAATGCGGGTTCATCGCTCCCGTCTTGCCGAGACGGCATCGGCTGGGCAGAATGCTGGTCAATCTGATAACCCACCGAAGCGAGGCCGCATGACCAGCTCCATCCTTTCCCTTGCGCCGGCGCCGGCGGCCCCGCCGGACAGCTTCGGCGCCAGGCTGTTGCGCGACCTGCGGATGGCCGTCGTGTTCGGCGTGCTGGCGGCGGTGATCATCACGCTGGTGGTCGGCCGGCCCGAAACCTTGTACGAACAGCTCGCGTATTCCTGCTTCATCTCGGTGCTGGGCTTTGCCATCGTCGACACGGCGCGCCTGCTGTTCTGGCCGGGGCCATTGCAGGAGCGGCGCCAGTGGCTGGCGCTGGCCGGCGTCGCGGCCCTGGCGGCGCCGCTGGCCCACTTCAGCGGCGTGCAGGTGATCGGCCGTCTGCTCGAACACAATCCTCCCGACCTGGCCGGCTACGCCACGCTGCCGCGCCTGAGCCTGGCTGCCTTGACCTTCCTGCTGCTGTGCGCGGGCATGGTGCTGGCGGCGCACCGCGAGGGGCTGCGGCGGGCCGAGCAGGAACACCACGCGGCGCGCCTGCGTGCCGAAACCGTCGAACGCCAGGCCCTGCAGGCACAGCTGCGCCTGCTGCAGGCCCAGATCGAACCGCACATGCTGTTCAATACGCTGGCCAACCTGCAGGGACTGATCGCGATCGACCCGGACCGCGCCAACACCATGCTCGACCAGCTGATCCAGTACCTGCGCGCCACGCTGGGCGCCGCGCGCTCGGAAAGTACCACGCTGGCCGATGAATTCGCCGCCATGGACGCCTATCTCGGCCTGATGCAGGTGCGCATGGGCGAGCGCCTGTCCTACCGGCTGGAGCTGCCGCCCGCGCTGCGCGCGGCGAAACTGCCGCCGATGCTGCTGCAGCCCCTGGTCGAGAACGCGATCGTGCATGGACTCGAACCGAAGATCGAGGGCGGCGAAGTCCGGATTTCGGCCGAGGCGCGCGACGGCCTGCTCGACCTGCGCATCCTCGATACCGGCCTGGGCCTCGGCCACTCCAGCCACGGCGGCGGCGGGGTCGGCGTCGCCACCACCCGCGAACGCCTGCGCGTGCTGTACGGCGAACGCGCCGGCGTCCTGATCACGCCGGCACAGCCGCAAGGCACCCTTGTCCGCCTTACTTTACCTTTGGAGACCGCATGAGCATCCGCGCGCTGATTGCAGAAGACGAACCGATCCTGGCCGCGACCCTGGCCCGCCTCCTGGACAAGCTGTGGCCCGAACTGGAGATCGTCGCGACCGCCCCGAACGGCGTGGCCGCGGTGGAGCAGGCACTGGCGACCCGCCCCGACGTGCTGTTCATGGACATCAAGATGCCCGGCCAGACCGGTATCGAGGCGGCCGAGGAACTGGCCGAGCGCTGGGAAGGACCAGCGCCATTCCCGCACGTCGTGTTCGTGACCGCCTACGACGATTACGCGGTGCAGGCCTTCGAGCAGGCGGCGGCCGACTATGTGTTGAAACCGGTGAACGAGGCGCGCCTCGCCCGCACGGTCGAGCGCCTGCGGGGCATGCTGGGGCGCCGCCAGGAAGAGGAGGGGAGCGATCCGCTCGCGGATCTGGTCGGCCGCCTGCAGGCGCTGATGCCGTCCGCCCCGGCCCCGGAACGCTTGATGATCGTGCGCGCGGCGGTCGGGAACATGGTGCGCATGATTCCGGTGGCCGATGTGGTGTACTTCCAGGCGACCGACAAGTATGTAAACGTGGTCACGGCGGAGAGCGAAGCGCTGATCCGGGTGCCGCTCAAGGAACTGCTGCCTCAGCTCGACCCGGACACCTTCCGCCAGGTCAATCGCAGCACCGTGGTGAACCTGGGCTGCGTGGCCAGCGCCGGGCGTGATTCGATGGGCAAGGTGATGCTCAACCTGCGCAACCGGCCCGAGAAGCCGCGCGTGAGTCCGGTGTACGCCCACCTGTTCCGCCAGATGTAGGGCGGCGCCTGCACGCCCTCAGGGCATGCTCAGGTCCAGGCCGAGCGTCCTGGCAAGGAAGAAGGTGGCCAGGCCAAGGATGAGGAGCAGCACCAGGAAGAGGGCCGCCAGCTTGCCGGCGGCGCGCAGCACCGCGCGCTTCTCTTGCTGCTTGTCCTGGTTCTTTTCCCCTTGATCGTAATGCCACTTGACGGCGTAGAACATGCCGATGCCTAGCACGACAAACTTGAATACATAGAATACTACTGGGGTCCATTCCATATTTTTGAGCGGCTGCATCCGGCGCTTCATTGCCGAATAGTGATGAGAGAGGAGAAAAAGCGCGGCGACTGCCATGCAAGGATGGTGTTGCCGGACGTTCTGAGGCATTCTACTTAAAAACAATATCCATACATTGAGACAAAATGTCCCAGTTGAGATCCATGCAAGATGAAGTTTTGCCATCCTGGCTGCCGCGCCTGACCGGGAACAAAGGGCCACGTTTCCTGCAGATCGCGGACGCCCTGCAGGCGGCGGTGGCCGATGGATCGCTGAAACCGGGCGACCGTCTGCCTCCCCAGCGCCAGTTGGCGGCGCAGTTGGACGTCGACCTGACGACGGTCACGCGCGCCTACGACGAAGCCAGGCGCCGTCACCTGCTGGAAGGGCGCGGCGCGCGCGGCACCTATGTCGCAGCGCCGAAAGTCGAACTGACAGCGATCCTCGACCTGAGCATGAATACCCCGCCGCCGCCGGATGGCGTGGACTTCGGCGAGCTGTTGAAGCAAGGTCTATCGCAAGTGCTAATGCGGGCAGAGAATGCGTCGCTGATGACTTACCACCTGGGCGGGGGAAGCGACTCCGACCGCAAGGCTGGCGCCGCATGGCTCGAGCCCATGTTCGGAACGCTGGATCCGGGGCAGCTCGTCGTCTGTCCGGGTGCGCAAGCGGCGATTGCCGCATTGATCCTTGCGCTGACGGAGCCGGGCGACGTCATCCTGGCGGAGCCCGTGACCTATCCCGGCCTGCGCGCCGCAGCGACCCAGTTCGGCCGGCGCCTCATTGCGGTGGAAGCAGACCAGCACGGGATGCTGCCCGAGATGCTCGAGGGAGCCTGCCGCCAGCACAAGCCTGGGCTGGTCTACCTCAATCCGACTTTACAGAACCCGACCGCCATCACCATGCCGGAACGCCGGCGCAAGGCGCTTGCCGGCATCGCGCAAGCTTGCGATGTACGCATCGTCGAGGACGATCCCTACTGGCTCCTCGCCGATGCCCCGCCGCCGCCGATCGCCACGCTTGCTCCGGAACAGGTGGTCTACATTTCCACCCTGTCGAAATGCCTGACGCCTGGTTTGCGTGTCGCGTTCGCGCTGGTACGCGATCGGCAAGAGCGGGAACGCTTCCTGGCCGCGCTCAGGTCATTTGCGCTGATGGTCGCGCCCTTGACGGCCGCACTGGCCACCCAGTGGATCCTCGACGGTTCGGCCGGCGGATTATTGGCAGGCGTACGCAGGGAAGCGCGCCTGCGCCACCGGATGGCGCGCGATATTCTTGCCGGGCGCTACAGTGGCGCCGGCGACGGCTTGCATGTATGGCTCGAGTTGCCCGCATACTGGAACTCCGCGCAGCTTGCGCGTGCGGCCGACAGCGAGGGCATTGCGGTCACGCCGGCGGAGGCATTCGCAACTGACGGTGGTTCCGCGAATGCGATTCGGATTTCCCTGGGCAGCATCCAGGACCGTGGACGCCTGCAGGCGGGGCTGCAGCGGCTGTCTCATCTGCTGGCGCGGCGGCCTGAGCCGTTCAGCGCTGCCGTGGTTTAATTCGATGCGCTCGCAGCCCGTGCGCGGTGTCGCGCAGTTCTATTCTGCCTAGGGCAGGCCAGCCCCGCGCACCCGCCCGCCGCGCGCCAGCCGCAGCACGGCGCCAAACACCAGGTGCACGGTAAACGCGCAGGCCGCGATGGTCGAGGCCACCAGCACCGGCAGCACGGCGCCGAAGGCGAAGCTCATGCCCAGCGCGAAGCCGAGCACGTATTCGGCACGCCAGGCGCCCGCGCACACGGCCGCGGCAAAGGCGCCGAAGAAGATCCAGGTCACGGACGGGTGTCCGAGCGTGAAGGCCAGCGCCAAGGCCCCGGCCCACAGCAAGGCGACGGCGAAGCGGGCGCGGGCGAGGGTGCGGAAACGCTCGCGGCTACCGATTTGCACCAGGGTGGCGGCGCGGCGCTGGATGCGACCCACCAGGAACCAGACCAGCAGTGGCACGACCAGCAGCCCCCACCAATTGGAGACGGCGGGCAGTTCCGGGTTGTTCAGCAGGTGGTGCGCCGGCACGCCGCCGTGGCTGTATTCCCAGCCGAGGTGGAGGACCTCAGCGGCCAGGGCGGACGTGGTGAGGATGAGGCGGGACTGCAGGTCAGGACGGGCGAACATGGCACGCTTCCTTTGCGGTGGGCCTGGCGATGGACGGAACGTCCGGCCTGCCAGTGTAGCAAGCCTGACCGGCTTGCCACAATGTCATACGGGTAGAGTGTGGCCTTGACGACTCAGTCGAGCAGCCGCAGGACGTCGGCGGTCGTCACGATGCTTGCGTACTCTCCCGACAGGTTCGCCAGCGACATCGCATGCACCTCGTCGGCGCTGCGCAGCGCACCGGCATGGTCGTGGCGGGCGAAGGTGAAGCAGGCGTCTGCCGCCACGCTCACCTGAAAACCGAGATTGCCGGCGCTGCGCACGCTGCATTCGACCGAGATGTTGGTGCTGACGCCCGCCACCACCAGGCGCTCGATGCCGCGCACCCGCAGCCAGCGTTCCAGCCCCGTGAGAATGAAGGCGTCCGGGACGTTCTTCTCGACCACGTGCTCGCCCTGGCGCGGTGCGAACACCGGCTGGAAGGCGGCGCCCGGCTGCCCTGGAGCGAAGCCCGAGCCTGGTGTGCGCGAGATGTGGCGCACGTGCACCACCGGTGCCGCGCGTGCGCGCCATGCGTCCAGCAGCGTATCGATGTTGGCCTCGGCCTGCGGGTTGTTGCGCGCGCCCGCATCCGGGCTGGCCATGCATTGCTGCATGTCGATGATCAGGAGGGCGGGGTGCTCGTGGCGCATGGGGGGCTCGGGTCGATGGCGATGCCATCATGGTAACCCAGCCGATGGCCGCCTGCCGGCTTTGGTACACTAGCGCTTTTCGATCTACCCAAGGCTTGATAATGGCGCAACCGCTGGAGCTACGCGCATGCGCTCTGCAATCCCTGCTCGAGACCGATCCCGCCGCCAAGAGCGCGGGCGTGGCGGCAATGCGCGCCGCGCACCGGCTTGGCGAGTGGCGCGTCGACGCCGACGCCACCCTGGACGCGCCCGCGGGCATCCCCGGCCGTCCGGCGCGCCCCGAACTGGTGCCGCCGCGGCTGGTCGGCCGCCGCTCGATGGCGACCGTGGAGGGACGCGCCATGCTGGTCCACGCGCTCGCTCATATCGAGTTCAACGCGGTCAACCTCGCGCTCGACGCGCTGTGGCGCTTCCCCGGCATGTCCCAGGACTACTACACCGACTGGTTGCGCGTAGCCGGCGAAGAAGCCCTGCATTTCAACATGCTGTGCGGCCACCTGGCCACGCTCGGCTACGCCTACGGCGACTTCCCGGGCCACGACAGCCTGTGGGAGATGGTGGAAAAAACCCGCGACGACGTGTTGGCGCGCATGGCCCTGGTGCCGCGCACGCTGGAAGCGCGCGGGCTCGACGCGATCCCGCCGCTGCGCGCCAAGCTGGCCCAGGCCGGCGACCTGGAGGCCGCCGCCATCCTCGACGTGCTGCTGCGCGACGAGGTCGGCCACGTCGAGATCGGCAACCGCTGGTACCTCCACCTGTGCGCTCTGCGCGGACTGGAGCCGGTGTCCACCTACGGCCAGCTGACCGTGCGCTACAAGGCGCCGGTCCTGAAAGGGCCTTTCAATATCGAGGCGCGGCGCCAGGCGGGCTTCAGCGAAGCGGAGCTGGCGCGCTTCACCTAGACCCGGGCATGGATTCCACACCACTGCAGGGCTTCCTGCTGACCCGTCACTGGCGCGATGTCGGCAACGGCAGCGATGCCGGCCTCGAGGTCGAGTTCTGGCTCGCCACCGAACTAGGACCGCGGCGCGTGCGCCTGGCGCCGCAGACCCCGGTCGCCTTTCTTCCGCTGGAACAGCGCGAGGCCGCTGAACTGGCGCTGCACGGCGAGAGGAAGGGCTGGGAACTGCGCGAGCTGTCGCTGTGCGACTTCCACCACCGTCCGGTGCTCGGCCTGTACTGCCGCCAGTACCGCCAGCTGCTGCGGCTGGAAAAGCGCCTGCGCGAGTTCGGGGTCGCCGTCTACGAGGCCGACGTGCGCCCGCCCGAACGCTACCTGATGGAGCGCTTCATCACGGCGCCGGTGCTGGTGCACGGCACCCCGGATGCGGACGATCCTCTCCTCATCCGCGACGCCCAGCTCAAGCCGGACGGCGACTATCGTCCGCAGCTGCGCATGGTCTCGCTCGATATCGAGACCAACCAGCACGGCGAACTGTACTGCATCGGCCTGGAGGGCTGCGGCCAGCGCCAGGTCTACATGCTGGGCGAGCCCAACGGGGCGCCACGGGAACTGGACTTCGCACTGGAGTACTGTGTGAGCCGTGCGGAGCTGCTCGACCGTCTCGAAGAATGGATCCGCGTGCACGACCCGGACGCGATCATCGGCTGGAACGTGATCCAGTTCGACCTGCGCATGCTGGCGCAGGCGGCCGAACGCCTGGGACGGCCCTTGCGGCTGGGGCGCGACGGCAGCGCCATCGAGACCCGCGAGCACGGGCGCTCCGAGCATTTCTTCGTGTCGATCGCGGGCCGCCTGGTCATCGACGGCATCGAGGCGCTGCGCTCGGCCACCTACAGTTTTCCTTCGTTCAGCCTGGAATCGGTGTCGCAAAGCCTGCTGGGCGAAGGCAAGGCGATCGACAACCCGTACAGCCGGATGGACGAGATCAACCGCATGTTCGCCGAGGACAAGCCGGCGCTGGCCTTCTACAACCTGAAGGACTGCGAACTGGTCACCCGCATCTTCGAAAAGACGGAGCTGGTCCGTTTTCTGCTCGAGCGCGCCAGCGTCACCGGGCTGGCGGTGGACCGCAGCGGCGGCTCGGTGGCGGCCTTCGAGCACCGCTACATGCCGCTGATGCACCGCCAGGGTTTTGTCGCGCCCAACATCGGCGACGTGGCGGCGGACGACAGCCCGGGCGGCTTCGTGATGGATTCGCGCTCCGGCCTGTACGACTCGGTGGTGGTGCTCGACTACAAGAGCCTGTACCCGTCCATCATCCGGACCTTCCTGATCGATCCGGTGGGCCTGGTGGCCGGCCTGGCCGAGCCCGAAGAGCAAACCGTGCCGGGCTTTCGCGGCGCGCGCTTCTCGCGAACGCGCCACTGCCTGCCGGGCATCGTGCGCCAGGTGTGGGAAGGGCGCGAAGCAGCCAAGCGCGAGCGCAACGCGCCGCTGTCGCAGTCGCTCAAGATCATCATGAACGCCTTTTACGGCGTGCTCGGGACCACCGCCTGCCGCTTCTTCGACCCGCGCCTGGCCTCGTCGATCACGATGCGCGGGCACGAGATCATGCACCGCACCCGGGCGCTGATCGAGGAACAGGGCTACGGGGTGATCTACGGCGACACCGACTCCACCTTCGTCTGGCTCGGCGGCCCGCACGCGCAGGAGGACGCGGAGCGCATCGGGCGCGCGCTGGTCGACCACGTCAACGGCTGGTGGCGCGAGCACCTAGAGGCCGATTACGGCCTCGACTCGCACCTGGAACTGGAATTCGACACCCACTACGCGCGCTTCCTGATGCCCACCGTGCGCGGCTCGGACGAAGGCAGCAAGAAGCGCTACGCCGGCCTGGTGCTGAACGCCGACGGCAGCGAAGAGGTGGTGTACAAGGGGCTGGAGACGGTGCGTACCGACTGGTCGCCGCTGGCGCAGCGGTTCCAGCAGGAGCTCTACCTGCGCGTGTTCAAGGGCCAGCCCTACGAGGCCTGGGTGGCCGACTACGTGGCGCGCACGCTGCGCGGGGAGCTGGACGAACTGCTGGTCTACCGCAAGCGCCTGCGCCGTCCGCTCATTGAATACGAGCGCAACGTGCCGCCGCACGTGCGCGCGGCGCGCATGGCCGACGATTTCCATACCGCCCAGGGGCGGCCGGCGCAATACCGGCGCGGCGGCTGGATCCGCTACGTGATGACCACGGCGGGGCCGGAACCGCTGGAGCTGCGGCGCTCGGCCATCGACTACGAACACTACCTGACGAAGCAGCTCGAGCCGATCGCCGACGCGATCCTGCCTTTTCTGGGCGACAGTTTTGCGCGGCTGACCAGCCCGCAGGGTGCGCTGTTCTGACAAAAAAATGCCGCCCCGAGGGGCGGCATCCGCATCGCTATTTCCTTGCCGTACTCGCTCGGCGGTACAAGCATGCCGAACGAGCGGGCGCGATGTCGCGCATCGATAAGGTAATCACTCTTCCTGGAACGCTTCCTCGCGCTTCTTGCGCAGCGCCGGCAGCATCACGATGATCAGCGCGATGGCCGCCATGGCCAGCATGGTGGCGCTGATCGGGCTGCGCAGGAAGACCATCGGGTCGCTGTGCGAGAGCAGCAGCGCGCGGCGCAGGTATTCCTCCATCATGGGGCCGATGATGTAGCCGAGCAGCATCGGCGCCGGTTCCGCACCCAGCTTGGCGCAGATGTAGCCGAACAGGCCGAACAGCGCCATGAGCCAGATGTCGAACTCGTTGTTGTTCAGGCTGAACACGCCGATCGCGCAGAACATCAGGATGGCCGGGTACAGGCGGTGGTAGGGGACCAGGATCATCTTGACCCACAGGCCGATCATCGGCAGGTTCAACACCACCAGGAACAGGTTCCCGAACCACATCGACACGATCAGGCCCCAGAACAGCGCCGGCTGCTCGGTCATCACGGCGGGACCCGGCTGGATGCCCTGGATGATCATCGCGCCGATCATCAGCGCCATCACCGGGTTGGACGGGATGCCGAGCGTGAGCATCGGGATGAAGGAGGTCTGGGCGCCGGCATTGTTGGCCGCTTCCGGCGCCGCCACGCCTTCGATCGCGCCCTTGCCGAAGTTCTTGGCGTTGGGCGAGACCTTCTTCTCGATCGAGTAGGCCGAGAACGAGGCCAGCATGGCGCCGCCACCCGGCAGGATGCCGAGCGCCGAGCCGAGGAAGGTGCCGCGCAGGACCGGCGCGAGGATGCGCTTGAAGTCGTCCTTGCTCAGCATCAGGCCCTGGACCTTCTTCATCAGCACGTTGCGGTCTTCGCCGTGCTCGAGGTTGCGGATGATCTCGCCGATGCCGAACATGCCCATCGCGACGATCACGAAGTTGATGCCGTCGGCCAGTTCCGGCTTGTCGAAGGTGTAGCGCTGCGCGCCCGAGTTGACGTCGGTGCCGATCAGGCCGAGCAGCAGGCCCAGGATCACCATGCCGATCGCGTTGAGCAGCGAGCCGCTCGCCAGCACCACCGAGGCCACCAGGCCCAGCACCATCAGCGAGAAATACTCGGCCGGGCCGAACTTCAGCGCCAGGTCGGCCAGCGGCGGCGCGAACAGGGCCAGCAGGATGGTGGCGACGGTGCCGGCGAAGAAGGAACCGATCGCCGCGGTGGCCAGCGCCTTGCCGGCCTGGCCGTTGCGCGCCATCTTGTAGCCGTCGAGCGCGGTCACGACCGAGGACGATTCGCCCGGCAGGTTGACCAGGATGGCGGTGGTCGAGCCGCCGTACTGGGCGCCGTAGTAGATACCCGCCAGCATGATCAGGGCCGAGACCGGCGGCAGGCCGAAGGTGGCCGGCAGCAGCATGGCGATGGTGGCGATCGGGCCCAGGCCCGGCAGCACGCCGACCGCGGTGCCCACAAAAACGCCGACCAGGCAGTAGAACAGGTTGGTCAGGGTGAAGGCCGTCTCGAGGCCCAGTCCCAGGTTGGTAAAGATCTCCATGTCTTACGCCCCTCCCAGCCAGGGGCCGACGATCGGCATGGGCAGGCCGAGCAGCTTCACGAACAGCAGCACGGCGAAGATGGCCAGGCCGACGGCGAGCAGCAGCGCGCCTTTCAAACTGAACTGCTTGCTGGCGAAGGAACTCAGCATGACCAGCACGAAGGCGGCGGCGGCCAGGCCGGCGCCGCGCATCAGGATGCCGAACAGGATCACCGCGCCCAGGATGATGACGATGTCCTTGATGTGGAAGGTACCGATCGCGTCATGCGCTTCGGAGCGGCGGCCGATGAAGGCGCGGATGATGCCGGCCAGGCCGACGACGGACAGCAGGCCGCCCAGGACGGTCGGGAAATAGCCCGGACCCATGCGGCCGGCGCTACCCATCTCGTTGTCCCCGATGAGGGCGATGGCGGCAAGGCCGAAACACAGGAAGATGATGCCGATCCAGAAATTCTTCGGATGGCGGACGATGGAAGCCACTGCGAACCCCTTGTTGCTTGTTGTTGTGTGGTAGCGAACGGGCTGCGCGGGATCGATTCCCGCACAGCCTGCCGCGTTTGCGCTGCGCGATCAGTCGGCGTACTGGCCGGCCTTGGTGATGATCGGGCCCCAGCGGTCGATCTCCGCCTTCAGGTGGGTGCGCAGGGCTTCCGGCGTCGCGCGCTTGTCCGCCACCGGCTCGGTGCCGAGGTCGGCGAAGCGCTGCTTGACGGTCGGGTCTTTCAGGGCGGTGCGCAGGGCGTTCGACAGGGTGTCGACGACCGGCTTCGGGGTGCCCTTCGGTGCGTACATGCCGTGCCACACGGCCACTTCGAAGCCCGGCAGGCCGGCTTCGCTCATGGTCGGCACGTTCGGCATCGAGGCCAGGCGCTGCTTGGTGGTCACGCCGTAGACCTTGACCTTGCCGCTCTTGATCTGGCTGGTGGTGTTGGTGGTCTGGTCGCACATCAGGTCCACCTGGCCGCCCAGCATGTCGTTCATGGCCGGGCCGGTGCCCTTGTACGGAACGGTGGTCAGGTCGACGCCGATGGCGGTCTGGAACAGCATGCCGCACAGGTGCGAGGCCGAACCGAGGCCGGCGTTGGCATAGGTGACCTTGGACTTGTTGGCCTTCACGTAGGCCAGCAGTTCCTTGAAGTCCTTGGCCGGGAAGTCCTTCTTGGCGATCAGCGTCATCGGCACGTCGGTGACCAGGCCGACCGGCTCGAAATCGGTCATCGCGTTGTAGCTCAGCTTGCGGTACAGGCTTGGGGCGGTCGAGTGGCCGATGTGGTGCAGGAAGATGGTGTAGCCGTCCGGCGCGGCCTTGGCCACGCGCGCCGCACCGATGGTGCCGCCGGCGCCGCCGACGTTCTCGACGATGATCTGCTGTTTGAGGGTATTGCCCATCGACTGGGCCACCAGGCGCGCCACGGTATCGGTCGGTCCGCCGGCGGCGAACGGCACGATCATCGTGATGGTCTTGGTGGGATAGTTCTGGGCTGAAGCGCTGGTGGCGACTGCGGCGCCCAGCAGGGCAATGGCCGCGACGGTGCGCAGGAATGTGGTTTTCATCGGTGTCTTCCTCTAACCTCGGTTTTCTTGGTTTATCAGTATGGGCGACGCAGGAACAGCCACGATGCAGGCCACGACGAATCCAGCCAGCTTGCATGGAGCGCGTGCATACGCAAGACTGGTTTTACCAGTAAATAGATAGATTTGCAACTACGTGGAAACCCGTATGGCGAGTCGGAAAAGATGCGGAACAATGTCGGAAAAACGCCGGAATGCGACCCGCGCCCCCATGCATGGCGCATGAGGGGAACCGCCAGCCGGCGTCGTGTTGACGAAATACTACGCTTGCCGATGCGCGCGCCC
Organism: Massilia sp. LC238; assembly: GCF_000735635.1. Lineage (NCBI taxonomy): Bacteria > Pseudomonadati > Pseudomonadota > Betaproteobacteria > Burkholderiales > Oxalobacteraceae > Massilia > Massilia sp. LC238. The sequence continues at coordinate 202,131 of NZ_JNNN01000083.1, forward strand.
GCCGTGACGGGCGCGGCAGGGAGGTGTTACTGCGCCTGCTTCGGCTCCGGCACCGGAATCTCGTGCTCGCCCAGCAGCACCTTGTCCGGGGTGATCGGCGTGCCGCGCAGGCGCCTGCCGGTGGCGTGAAAGATCGCATTGCTGATCGCCGCCGACACCGACACGAGGCCGATCTCGCCCACGCCCTTGGCGCCGAGCTGCTCGCTGACGATGCGGTCATCCTCGTCGGCGAAGATCACCTCGACTTCGTGCACGTCCGCGTTCACCGCCACGTGGTACTCCGCGTAGTTGTGGTTCATGAAGCGCCCGAAGCGGTGGTCGGTGAAGCTTTCCTCGTGCAGCGCCTGGCTGATGCCCCACACCACGCCGCCGATCACCTGGCTGGCGGCGGTCTTGGCGCTGATGATGCGGCCCGCCGCCACCGCGTTCACGACGCGCGTCACGCGCACGATGCCCAGTTTCTCGTTGACCCGCACCTCGCAGAACACCGCCGAGTGCACGGCGCGGGTGTACTTGCGCTGCTTGAGCATCGAAGGCTTCATGAAGAACTTTTCCTCGACCCGATCGACGCCGCCGGCCGCCAGCACCTCGCGCAGCTGCATGGCGGTCTCGGGACGGTTGCGCAGGCGCAGCGTGCCGTCGGCGAATTCCAGGTCCCGGGTGCGCGCCCTGGCAAGCGGCGAGCCCGGCATGGCCTTCGCCATCTTGATCAGGGTTTTCTTGAGCTTGTCGCAGGCGCCGTGCACGCCGCTGCCCACCGTCGACACGTGCGAGGAGCCGCCCTCGACCGGCGCGAAGGGCAGGGTCGAGTCGCCCAGCTGGAAGGTCACCCGCTCCATGGGCAGGCCCAGCGCTTCTGCCGCGATCATCGACATCACCGTGTAGGTGCCGGTGCCGATGTCCGAGGCCGCGCTGCTCACCACCAGGCGTCCGTCGGCGTGCAGCACGGCGCTCACGCGCGCCAGCATCACCAGGGAGTCCCACATGCCGGTGGCCATGCCCCAGCCGATCAGTTCCTCCCCGTCGCGCATCGAGCGCGGCTCGATCGGGCGGTCTTGCCAGCCGAAGCGCGCGGCGCCCTTGTCGTAGCACTGGCTCAGCTCCTTGGTGGAGTAGGGCTTGTCGTCCATCGGGTTGCGGTCGGCATAGTTCAGGCGCCGCAGTTCCAGCGGATCCATGCGCAGCTTGTAGGCCAGTTCGTCCATCGCCACTTCCAGCGCGTGCATGCCGTGCGCGGCGCCGGGCGCGCGCATGTCGATCGGCGAATGGCGGTCGTGGGCCACCAGCTTGTAGCCGAGCTTGATGTTGTCGCAGGCATACAGCTGGCCGGACCAGTTGACGACCACCTCGACATAGTCTTCCAGGCGCGAGGTCTCGTGGATGGCCTCGTGCACGATCGCCTGCAGCTTGCCCTCGTTGTTGGCGGCCAGCTTTACCTTCTGCCAGGTCTCGGGGCGGTGGCCGAAGCTGAACATCTGCTGGCGCGTCAGGACCACCCGCACCGAGCATTTCAGCTTGAGCGCCGCCATCACCGCCAGCGGCAGCTGGTACTGCGGGCGCAGGCCGGAACCGAAGGCGCCGCCCACGTAGGGATTGCGCACGGTGACCTTCTCCTTCTTGATGCCGAAGGCGCGCGAGACGTACCAGCGGTTGTTCTGCGAGCTCTGGGTCTTCTCGTAGATCGTCAGGTGGCCGCCATCGCCGTAGACCACGGTGGTGGCGTGCATCTCCATCGGGTTGTGGTGCTCGACGCCGTGGTAGAACTGTGACTCGATCTTCACGTCGGCGGCGTCAAAAGCCTTGTCGGCGTCGCCGGTGGAGCTGGGCGGCGTGAAGCCGGCCTTCAGGGCGCGCGGCTTGTAGGCCTGGTCGAGCGAGGCCAGCAAGTCGGTCTCGTGCGCTTCTTCCTCGTAGCTCACTTCCACCAGCTGGGCCGCGTGGCGCGCCGCCTCGAAGGTCTCGGCCACCACCAGCGCGACCGGCTGGCCGCTGTAGAAGATGCGGTCGCTGAACAGGGGCCGGAACGGCGAGCCGCCCGGCGCCGTCATGTCCTTGTAGGCCAGGTCCCATGAGCGGACCTTGGGCCGGTTGAGGTGGGTGAGCACCTCCACCACGCCGGGCGTGGCCAGGGCGGCGCGGGTATCGATTGACTTGATGCGGCCGCGGGCGACGGTGCCGCTCACCACCACGCCGTAGCGCAGTCCCTCGGCCTCGTGCTCGGCCGCGTATTTCGCTTCGCCGGTCACCTTGGCGCGGCCGTCGATGCGCGACACCGGCATGCCGCTGCGGACCCGGCCGGTGCCGTCGGGCGCGGTCGGGGTGCGCAGTTCTGGAATCAGGTCGGTCATTGTTGCTCTCCTCGGTGTTCACCCTTCGCGTACTCGGTGCCGCGCGTGGCGGTGGTCAAGGCCTGCTCGATGGCGTTGCGCGCCAGCGTGAGCTTGTAGTCGTTCTGGCCGTGGCCCTTGGCGCCGCGCAGGACGATGTCGGCGGCGGCGCCGAAGGCGTCCGGGCCGGGCGCCTTGCCCTCGAGGGAAGCTTCGGCTTCCTCGACCCGCCACGGCTTGTGGGCCACGCCGCCGAGCGCGATGCGGGCGGCGCGGATCTTGCCGCCGTCGAGGTCGAGCGCGGCGGCCACCGACACCAGCGCGAACGCATACGAGAGGCGTTCGCGCACCTTCAGGTAGGTGGAGTGGGCGGCGAAGCGCCCGGCGTCGGGCAGCGCGATGTGGGTGACCAGCTCTCCGGCTTCCAGGGTGTTGTCGAGCTCGGGACGCTCGCCCGGCAGGCGGTGGAAGTCCGCGAACGGGATCGCGCGCGCGCCGCCCTGCGATCGCACGTGGACCACGGCGTCGAGCGCGCGCAGGGCCACGCACATGTCGGAGGGGTGGGTGGCGATGCAGTGCTCGCTGGTGCCGAGGATCGCATGCAGGCGGTTCAGGCCGTCCTTGGCGGGACAGCCGCTGCCCGGTTCGCGCTTGTTGCAGGGCGTGCCGACGTCGTAGAAGTAGTAGCAGCGGGTGCGCTGCAGCAGGTTGCCGCCGTTGGTGGCCATGTTGCGCAGCTGCGGCGAGGCGCCGGCCAGGATGGCGGCGCTCAGCAGCGGGTAGCGTTCGCGTACAAGGGGGTGGTAGGCGGTATCGGCGTTGCGCGCCAGGGCGCCCAGGCGCAGGCCGCCGCCCGCATCTTCCTCGATCCGGTCGAATCCCAGACCATTGATGTCCACCAGCTCGCCGGGGTGCGTCACGCCTTCCTTGATCAGGTCGAGCAGGTTGGTCCCACCCGCGATCGGACGCACGCCCGGCATCGCCAGGCGGGCCAGCGCGGCGTCCACGTCGCTGGCCTGGGTAAAGGTGAACGGGTTCATGCGAGCACCGGACCGGTTGTGAAAGGCTTTTCGCCTTCGCCGGGCTTGCCCTCGACGCCCATCACCTGCATCACCGCCTGGGTGATCTGCGGATAGGCGCCGCAGCGGCACAGGTTGCCGCTCATGAGTTCGCGCACGTCGTCGACGCTCCTGGCCTGGCCTTCGGCGATCAGCCCGGCCGCTGAGCACAGCTGCCCGGGTGTGCAGTAGCCGCACTGGAAGGCATCGCAGTCGATGAAGGCCTGCTGCAGCGGATGCAGTTCCTCGCCCTTGGCCAGGCCCTCGACCGTGGTGACCTCATGGCCGTTGTGCATCACCGCCAGGGTCAGGCAGGAATTGATGCGCTTCCCGTCCAGCAACACTGTACAGGCGCCGCACTGGCCGTGGTCGCAGCCTTTCTTGGTGCCGGTGAGGGCCGCGCGTTCGCGCAGCAGGTCGAGCAGCGTCACCCATGCGCCGACCGCGAACTCGCGGTCTTGCCCGTTGATGCGCAGCCGGATCGGGTATTCCTGGTAGTGGTCCATGGCCGTCCCTTCGTAGAATTCTTGAGCGAAGCCACGACCTTAACCGCCAGCCTGATCCTGTTCGGTTAGTTCACGCACGTATGACCGTGCCGGACCGCTTCAATCGATGGTCATGGTCCTGGCCTGCGGGTCGACCATGCGAACCATCCGGACCACGGCATCGGTGCTGACCGTGTCGATTTGCCCGGCCATGCGGCGCTCATAAGGGTGGTCGTCGAAGGCCACGTTGGCGCGGAACATGCGGGCGCCCAGGCGCACCGCCGCCGGCACCTCGACCGTGGGCGGCTGGAAGCCGATCGAACGCAGCCATTTCTGGGCCTCGAGCCGGGTCTCGACCTGGCCGGGCGGGGCGGCCGCGGCGGCCAGGGTCTCGAGCACCCACTGGTTGGAATTCTGGTACCTGGTCGAATATACATAGGACAGCATGTTGTACTTCGGCTCGTGCAGGCGCACCGGCGTGCGGGTGCCGGCCAGCTTCGCCAGCTTCTCCTGCAGCGCGGGACCGGGAATCACCAGCTGGGTTTCGTGGCGGTACAGGTCGGTGAGGAAGAAGTTGCCCATGCCTTCGTCGTACAGGCCCGAGACCGCGCTGCCGCAGTCGTTCAGCGCGTGCACCACGGTCCAGCGTCCCTTCGGATGGTCGCGCACCGCGATGCCCATGTGCGAGTAGCGCAGGCGGTAGCGGCTCACGTCCTGGCCGGCGCGCGAGACCAGGGCGACCTGGGCACCGCTGGCCTCCAGGGCCTGCACCGTGCGCTGGGCCAGGTCCATCGACAGCACGACTTCGTGGGCGGCGAGCGGGCGCTCCTCGCAGGGCTGGCCGGCCCTGGCGGGGACGGCGACGGCCAGGGCCAGCAGGGCGGCGCCGAACAGGCGGCGGTCCATCAGCCGGCCCTCGAATGGTGCAGCAGGGCCTTGCCCGCTTCGTTCGGGAGGAAGGCAATCGCCTTGCCCGACATCACCAGGACGTAGCCGGTCGACGCCGTCACCACTTCCAGCGCGGTGCCGGCGGCCAGCGAGACGCCGGCGGCCGCCCGGCCGGACAGGCGCACCTTGGCGCGGCTGGCGTCGGCGGCGCCCTCGAGCACGACTTCGAGGCCGTCGCCGACCGTCCTGACGCTGGCCACCACGACGCTGCCGGTGGCAGCCAGGGTCAGGAGGGAGCCGCCGACGACCACGCCGGACAGGTTGGCGCTGGCATTCGACAGTTCCGACTGGCCCGCACGGCCGGCCGCATGGGTAGCGCCGCAGGCGAGGCCGAGCAGGGCGGCGAAGAGGAGGCGTTTCATGTTGATCTCCGTAATGAATGTGGGGGCATCATCCGTAGCAGAGGGGCTTCGTGCAAGGACGCCGCGCGAAGTAGCATCGGCTTGCCTTTTCGGTATCGGACTGCGATACCGCAGCCTGCCGGCGCGGAATCTGAACGTTGTGCGTCCGTAGCCTGTCCAATTCCCATCGGGGTTCGGGAGACGCGGCGATGGCGGGCGGTAGCGGGGTGCCGCGGATGATGCCCCCAAAGTCATGCCGGAGATAATTCGCGCGGCGTCCTGGGGGTGGTGGGGTGGCGGGGGGGGGCGGTGGCGGCGGGCGGGGGAGGGGTGTGCGTGGTTGGGCGGCGAGGCCGGGGCCGGCAGGGAGGGTCGGAGGGGGCTGGTGGAGGAGAAGGGCATGGCGACAGAGGCGAGGCGCGTCTGTGCATACTGGGGGCAAGGGGGGGGCGACGACCGCGGGCATCTCGGGTGGGCCGGCCCAGCCCGATGGAAAACGCTGGCTAAATGCGTGTGAAGGGTCGCGCGG